>NZ_JBIWML010000066.1:0-21168 GCF_044766665.1 Kitasatospora sp. NPDC101801 | reverse complement strand
CCATGGTCTGTAGGTCCATGGCCCGACCATCGCCCCAACGGCCATGGTCAGTCAGCTACTTAGCTGAATAGGTCGAGGATCATGACCGAGCCCTGGGGTTTCGTAGAGGCCTTCCTTACGCGGCCAGGTCTTCCCGATGGTTGCTGGCTCGTAGCCCGCCGGCCGCGCTGTGCCTGCGGCGGGTGTTGTAGAAGTCGGTGATGACCTTGCGCGAAGCCGTGAGCGATGTGATCCTCGGCTGGCATCGGAAGGGCCACCGGGACCTGACCACGCTCGGCACCGGGTTTTCGGACTACCGATGCCGCCGAACGACGGGGCCACCAAACGTGAGCGCCTCGACGGCTCTGGCAGCCCTGACAGACGATGATCTCCTGCCGCTCGCGCTGGCTGGACCTGGAGGTGCGGATCGTGCTGGAGGACCTGTCCGACCGGAAGTGGGCGGCGCCTAGCCGGGCCCGTCACCACTGGAAGGTCCTGTTCGCCCACTGGCGCGACCGTCGGACGGTCTGGGCGGCCTGACCCCCGACCGAGCTGCCGAGGGGCGTACGGCGAGGCCCGCGCGCCCTTTCTCGTTGACTACTAAAATGGGTAGGCGTAGCATATTGATATATTCTACTCTTTGGTGGTTTTGTTGTGAGGATCAGCATCGGTGGCGAGCGCCTTGAGGTGCCCGATGACCTGGCTCACGCGCTGCTCGCCGCACTGCGCGGTGAGCAGCTGGTTGAGCCGCCGCAGGCGTGCGACTTCGACGAGCTGACCGGCCTGGTCGCCCGGATCAGCCGGGTCACCCAGTACCTGAACGTGGTCAAGGAACTGGCGATGTCCCGAGCCGACGCCACCGGTGGCTACTCCAACCGCCGTGCCCTGGGCCTCGCGGCAGCCGTGGCGCCCTCCCAGCTGGCCCGGGTCCTCGAGGGCCACGGCTTGCCCCGCGACCGCCGAACCGGCGGCGTCGACCTGGTCGTCGCCTTCCGCGCCGACGGTGATGAGGCGCTCCACCCCGACCCCGAGCTGGACGTGACCGGCCTGCCGGAGTTCACCCTGCCGCCCGCCCCGGAGGCCGAGTCGGGAACCGGGTTCGCGGGCCGGGAGCTGACCTTCTACTACCGTCCGCAGGTGCCGATCGCTCGGGCCGACCTCGGCCGCTCCGCCGGCTACACCCTGCGCCACCCGGAGCTGCGCCTGACTGCCTGCGTCTCCGGGCGGGTCTTCGACGCGCTGCTCGGCGACCCCCGCCTCGACCCGACCCGCTCCAACGGACGCTGAGGAGAACCCGCTGATGTCCGACGAGCTCTTCGACTCGGTCGACGCCCTGCTCTCGGGTGTGCGCACCGGCCTGCCCGGCCCGGCAGAGCGCCAGCGGCTGCGCCTGGCCGCCGGTCTGAGTGTCACTCAGGTCGCGGTCGCGCTGCGGGTGAACTCCAGCCTGGTGAAGGGCTGGGAGGACGGCACCGCCGTTCCCGGACCGGACCTCGCCCCGGCCTACGTCCGTCTCCTGGACGGCCTCGCCGCCCGCTTCCCCGCCACCCCGGCCCCGCCCGTTGCCACTTCGGCGCCGATGATGGCCACGTCCGGAGAGGCCGACGGAGCGCCGCAACTGGGGATGCTGGACCAGAACCAGGACGGCTCGTTGGTGATGGGCCCGGCCGCGCCATGTGTGCAGTGCGGCCAGCCTTCCGTCTATCGAGCGCAGGGGCGCCCGATGCACCTCGGCGGCTTCTGCCGCCCCGCCACCCATGTCGCCCCGGCTTCCACCGCACCCCGGCAGCAGTCCGCCCCGGCCATCCCGGCCGCGCCCGCTGCTGCGCCGGTGCCGGTTGCGGCCGAGCCGGTCCGGCCCGCGCCCGTACCGGCTCCGGTGGCCATCACCGCCCCGGCCGCTCGGCGCCCGGCCGCGTCCCGCACCCCGGCCCGCCCGGCAGCTGCGCGTCCGGCTCGTCCGGCAGCTCCCGCTGCTCCGGTCGCCCCGGCGGCGGCCGCGAAGTGGTGGCCGATGGTCGCCCTCGATGTCGCCGAGGACGGCACCTGGGTGCTGGACGTCCCGCAGATCCCGGCACCGGCCGGGACCAAGCTGGGCGACTGGTTCGCGTGGCTGGGCACCGGGCTGCCGCTGCGCATCGAGCGGGCCCACCCGTCCGGCCGGGGCGGTGACGGCACGGTGTGCCTGACGGCGGGTGCGCTCAAGCTCCTCGGTCTGCCCGCCGCGCTGCCGGCGACGGAGAAGGCGCTGGCGGCGCTGCAGGCGAAGCTGGCGAAGGCGGCGGCCACGGTCGGCATGGAGGTGTCCGCACAGATCGGGCCGAGCTTCCGGGCCTTCCGCCGGGCCGGTTCGGCCGGCGGCCAGAAGACGTCGATCGGCGTCCTGGTCGCCCCGTGGCTCGGCCAGGGCGACGCCCGCCAGCAGGCCACCAACACCCTCGCGGCCGCCCTGGCCACCGGCCCCGACGGCGCGGTGGACGGGGCGACGTTCGCCCGGCGCTTCCGGGCGTTCACCGCGGACCTCGGGGTCGCGCCCGGCGCGACGACGGCTTCCACCGGGATGCTGCTGCTGGACGCGGTGCGCCCGCGTGAGGAGTGGGTGAAGGACCCGGCGACGGGGGAGTGGTCCGCGCACCTGCGCGAGGGGGCGCTCCCGAAGGGCGACGTGGCGGTGCCGCCGGTCGCCGGAGCCCGCCACCCGGCCACCCGCAAGCTGCTCGCCGCCGGCGAGGCGGTGTGCGAGGAGGAGGACTACAAGTGGTGGGCCCGCGAGCTCACTCCGGAGGAGTCCGTCCGGCCGTGGGTGGTCGCGGTCGACGTCTGCGCCTCCTACCTGTCCGTCACCGACTCCCTGCGCCTGCCCGCCGGGCCGCTCAAGCTGGTGCAGGGCCCGGCGTGGAACGGGGGCAAGGACGCGGGCTTCTGGTGGGCTGACTTCACCACCACGCCGGTGGACGAGCTGCTGCCGCACCCGGCCACCTTCCACGGCCGGCCGCCCACCGGGCCCAGCTGGTACGCCACCCCGACGGTGGCGTACATGGCCGGCACCTACGGCTTCGACCCGGCCACCATCACCCAGGCCTACATCTCCACCCACACCGTCCCGCTGCTGAAGGAGTGGACCGGCCGGATCCGGGGCGGCTACAAGCGGACCTACGCCGACCTCGGCCTGGTCGACGGCCAGGCGCCGGAGGAGTTCCTGGCCGCCTACGCCGCGCACAAGGAGACCGGTGACGACCCGGGCCGCGCGGACGCCCTCGTCCTCGCCGGCGCCTACAAGAACGTCTACAAGGGCGGCATCGGAAAGTGGTCGGACTCCGCCCGGCACCTCACCGACGAGGAGTGGTCGGAGCAGGTCGCCTCGAAGTGGTCGTACCGGTCCGAGATCCGTTTCACCATCATCGCGGCCGCCCGGATCGCCGCCCACCGCCGCCTGCGCAAGACCTTCCTGCTGACCGGCCGGGCCCCGCTCGCCGTCAACGTCGACTCCTACCTCTACGCCACCGACGAGGCGTCCCCGCTGGAGCTGCTGCCGGTGAGGGACGACGGCACCCCTGTGCCGGGCGCGCTGCGCCTGGGAATCGCGCCGGGCAGCCACAAGCACGAGTCGTCGATCCCGCTGCCCGCGGTGATCGAGGCGCTGGGACGCCGTGAGCACCCGTCCAAGCTGGTCCACCACTACGCCACCGACGGCACCTACATCGGCCCCGGCCAGGCCGACGCCGAGCAGACCGCAGCTGAGCCGGCCGGCACCGACGAGCAGGAAGGCGGCCACTGATGGCGAAGGGCATCTTCGGGCGGGTCAGGGAGGCACTTTTCCCCTCGCGCAAGGCCCCGGTGCAGTCCACCACCCAGGCCGGGCAGGTCCGCGACCGGAAGTACGGCGGCAGCACCAAGGACATGGCCGCCGCCTACGGCGTCTCGCCCCGCACCGTCCAGCGGTGGATCGACGGCTCCCGCCACCCCGTCAAGTGGCAGGAGAAGCTGCGCCTGGACGCGATCGAGGTGCAGACCACCGAGCGCGGCCGCGAGCGCAAGGCCAAGCAGCTGGCGCAGCGCGGCAGGATCTCCGGCGTGCGCGCCCGGGTCGGGCGGACGATGACGTTCGAGATCCGCGGCTCCGACGCGGTTCGGCAGCGCGACGTCCACCTTGAGCTGACCGGCGACCAGGCCGCCGCCCTCGCCCGCGCCCAGGACGAGGGGGAGGTCCGCGAGGTGATCGGCGGGGCGCTGGCCGACTACTTCAACGGTGGAGAATACGGCGGCTTCGAGCCCGATGACTTCACGTTCGACCCCGACGACTTCGACCTGAGCTGATCCGCCACCCGAGTCCCCGGGGCGGCCCGCACCAGGGCCGCCCCGCACCCTGTCTGACGAAGGAGAGGCCCTGATGCGAGACCCCGGACGTCGCTCATCGGAGGCTCCCAGGAGTGAGGCGCCGGCCCCCGGAGATGGCTCACCGCGTTCCGCCGATCCTTGTCGGCGCTGCCCGCTACCGTGAACGTGCGGTCTGTGACCGTGGGCCCGGCTCGCCAGGCCCGGCGACCGTCCGGCCCGTGACCGGACGCGGCCGAAGGTGCCCCGCGCCGAGCCGCCAGTTCCATAGCTTCTTGGCCGACGCCTTCCTGCGCGGCGGGTCACGGGATCGCCGCAGCCCTGGGAGGGGCCTGCCATGTCGAAGGACCACGCCCGCAAGAGCGCACTCGCCGCGATCAAGACCGCCTACAAGCTGACGCACACCGACGCGATCGCGCTGCTCGACCACCCCGACAAGGCCGAGCACATCCTCCTGTGCGACATCTTCGAGGGCTACGAGGACATCACCACCTACAGAGCCGCCGTCGACCTCCTCGCACAGCAGCGCAACGCTGCCGACAGCGCGGACACCGACGAGCACGACGACGACCTGGCGGACTTCGACTTCGGCTGCGAGGGGTGCGGGTACGTGATCGAGGGCTTCCACTGCTGCGACTGCGGCGCCGACCACGAGTACGCCTGTGCCTGCTGACCCGGTGGAGACCACGGAAGCGGCAGTCGACCTGGCACAGCGCGGCCTGGCCGTGTTGGCCCTGCCGCCCGGCGGCCGCCGCCCCGAACCTGGTGGCTGGAGCGCGCGGTGCTCGACCCACCGGGAGCAGGTCCGCCGCTGGTGGCGCGAGGGCGACAACATCGGCGTCAGCTGTCGGGCCAGCTCCCTGCTCGGCCTGGACCTGGACCTGGACGTCGAGGGCGCCACCCGCGACGTCCTCGCCGCCCTGGCCGCCGACTCTCGTCGGCCGAGAAGGCCGGCCTTCCGGCAGCCGGGCGGAACGAGGAGGGCCGGTGGGCCCGGGGCCGTCGGCGGCCAATGCAGTTGCTGAAGAGCTGCGGGGATTGGTGCCTCGTCTGTGACGGAGTGTGGGCGGCGGGCCAGCGGGTCGATCTCCTTGAGCGCCTCCCATCCCTCCCGGGCCCGGCCGCCTGCCACCGCCGCCGCCCCCACCGGGAGACCAGGTGCCAGAGGATCGGCCGACGCGGTCCGAACTTGGGCGTGGCCTGATCGTGTGTGCCGCGCGCAGCCGCAGGGTGGCGAGCAGGACCGTCACCCGGAGGTTCTGGATCTCCTTGTCGGAGGTCGGCGGGCCGACGGCCAGGATGACCTGCAGCACGGTGCGGCCCAGGACGCCGATGGCATGGACGTCCCCCTTGCGCGCGTCGCCCGCCCAGTTCGCCAGAGTGAGCTCGAACAAGTTGAGCAGGTGGCGGCCCCCGCCGCCCGCTACCTCCGTCAGTTCCAGCTCGGCCACCGCCCGGCCGTGCCTGTTCGAGCCGAGGGATTCCAGCGTCATCCGCTCCGCGGCGGCCGCGCCGTACCGGGCGACTGGTGGCGTGACCGCGAAGGTCCACCGGGTTGAGCATGCTGGTCACCTGGGTCTGATCCTTGAGATCTCCAGCGCCCGGAACGCCGCTCGGCGGATCGAACGAAGCTCCTGGGCCGGGCGCATGACGCGCTACTTCGACCCGACGTCCGTTCTGGCGGCCGACCGGAGCCTGTTCCAGGGGTGCTGGTCGGATCGGCACTGGCTCAACGTGCCCGGGCCGTTCTACGGCGATGGGACCGACAAACTGCCTGACGGCCCGGATTGCCGCCCCGGGACACGTGCACTACGACGGCGAACGGTTCGGCGAGTTCGTCTGTCGCCAACCCCGGAACGCCGCCGAGACCCTGCCCGTGATCGAAGGGGTCGGCGACGATCCATGGGGCGGCTACGGATGCGACGGTGACCAGCATTGGACGGCGGAGACCGTCCGCGAGTGGTGGCGGAACCGGACCCGGGTGCTGGAGAACTTGGCCGCCGGGCGGAGCGACTGGGAAAGCACCGACGCGTCCTACAACCAAGGCACGGCCGCCGCAGTCCGTGACTTCGAGGCCTGCATAGCGGACAGGCTGGAGCAGGACCAGGGAGATGAGCCAGCTCGGGTACGGGGGGGTTGCGGCGGCGGATCGCGGCCAGGCGCCGGCGGGCGTGCTCCAGGTGTCGAACCGGTCGTCGGCGACCTGCGCCACGAAGGTGTAGGTCGCGGAGAGGCGGGTGTAGTCGGGGGCGCGCCGCCATACCGTGCGGTCCAGGATCATCGCGCCTTCGTCCTGGGCGGGGCGGTGACTGATGGAGATCATGGTGCACACGCAGACGACGATGCCGGGCGGTGCTGCGGGCGGTCAGGGAGGCGGACATGGTCACAGGGCGTTGAGGACGTCGTCGACCAGACGGGTGCCGCCGCTGGCGATCAGGGTGACGGCGATGGCGGTGAGCAGGATGCCGGCGACTCGGTCCAGGATCGCCGCGGTGCTCGCCGAGACGCGGCGTACCAGGTGCCCGGACAGGTAGAGGGTGATGCCGGTGACGGCGGCGTAGGCGAAGCCCGCCACGGTCATGGCGGTGCCGGCCTTCCACCCCGCGACGTCGGCGCGGTAGGCGACGAAGAAGCCGAAGGTGGTGCCGCCGAAGGTGAGCGGGAAGGTCAGCGGGGTGAAGACGATGGAGCGCCACGGCGCGTTCGGGCCTCTGGCCGCCTTGGTGCCGTTGGGGACTGGGGGCGAGGATCCGGAGCCGGTCATCATCGGCACCGCTGCCAGGATCAGCGCGATACCACCCGTCACGGAGAGCGCGGCGGTGCTGATGCCGAGCAGTTCCAGCAGCGGCTCCCCCACCCACAGAGCGAGGAGCATGAGGATGGTGACGTTGCAGAACAAGCCGAAGGAGAGCTTGAGCTGCTCCTTGGGGGTGTAGCCCTCCATGTAGGGCAGGTAGGAGGACAGGGCGGCGATCGGGCTGTACAGCGCGAACAGCGCCAGGAACAGAAGCAGGGCGTGGCCCCAGTGGAACTCCGACACGGGTACCTCCTCGGTGTGAAGGTGCGCGGGTCAGTAGTCGACGGGGTCGCGGACGACAGGGCACGTCATGCAGTGCCCGCCGCCGCGCCCGCGCCCGAGCTCGGCGCCGACGATGGTGATGACCTCGACGCCGGCCTTGCGCAGCAGGGTGTTGGTGGTGGTGTTGCGGTCGTAGGTGAAGACGACGCCGGGCTCGACGGCGACGGCGTTGTTGCCGCTGTCCCACTGCTGGCGCTCCGAGGTGTAGACGTCGCCGCCGGTCTCGATCACCCGCAGTCCCCTGCCCAGGCCCAGCGCCTTGGCCACGACCTCGGTGAACGCGGCGCTGCCTTCGTCGATGACCTGTACGCCCGGCGCCCGGTCGGAGGGGCGTAGGGAGAAGGTGTGCACCGCGTTCATGATCGCCGGGTGCTGGGTGACGATGTCGCGGTCGGCGAAGGTGAACACCGTGTCGAGGTGCATCGCGGCTCTCAGCTTGGGCATCCCTGCGACCACAACGTGCTCGGCCGCGCCCTGGGCGAAGAGGGCGGCGGCGACCTGCGTGATCGCTTGTCGGGAGGTTCTCTCGCTCATGCCCATCAGCACGACGCCGTTTCCGACGGGCATGATGTCGCCGCCCTCGAAGGTGGCCTGTCCCCAGGCCCGCTCCGGGTCGCCCCACCACACGGTGGAGTCCTTGTAGTCGGGGTGGAAGGTGTAGATCGCCTTCATGAGAAGCGTCTCGTCGTGCCGGGCCGGCCAGTACAGCGGGTTGAGGGTGAGGCCGCCGTACAACCAGCAGGTGGTGTCGCGGGTGTAGAGCGTGTTCGGCAGCGGCGGCATCAAGTACTCGCGCACCCCCGCCGACTCCCGGGCCAGGCCGACGTACCCGGTACGGAAGTCCTCCGGCACATCGGTGGTCGCCAGACCGCCGATCAGGAACTCGGCCAGCTCCCGCGGCGCGAGTGTCTCCAGATACGCGCGGGTGCCGTCGACAAGGCCAAGGCCGACCTCGTTCACGGTAATCTTCCGCTCCAGCAGCCAGTCCCGCGCCCCGGGCTCCGCCACCGTCTGCGCGAGCAGGTCGTGCAGCTCCACGACCTCCGCCCCGCGGCCGCGGAGCTTGTTGACGAAGTCGGCGTGGTCACGCTGCGCGTTCTCCACCCACATCACGTCGTCGAACAGCAGGTCGTCGCAGTTCGTCGGGGTCAGCCGGCGGTGCGCCGGACCCGGCGCGCACACCAGTACCTTCCGCAGCCGTCCGACTTCCGAGTGGACACCGATGGGTTCCGTTGTCACATCAGTCATGATCATTCTCAGTTCTCGCAGGAACGACTCACCCTGTGGACCACCAGGTGGGGCGATCCACCGACAGTGCTGTCCAGCAGCGCGAGCGTCGGCTCGTCCGCACCCTGTTGTTCGAGGTCACGCCGCAAGGCACGCCAGGTGACTTTCAACCGGTGGTCTGCGTCCTGGTCCTCCCTGCTGGTGTCGAGATGGATCGATACCACCAGATCCGACGCGACAGAGAGCGAACGAAGGAGATCGAGGTCCACGACGATCCTCCGCAGCCGGAGGAATGCCCAGATCAGTTATATCTAGTAACGAACTCCCTCATAGTCGACATCCTGCCGCCCCCGCACCTGCCGCATTGTTCCTGCATCAGATCAGGGAAGCGGCTCGCCGGCCCGCAAAGCCGGGGGAGCGGTGGCTGTTCGGCGGGGACATCGCGAGCGACCTCGTCCCGAAGGCGTGCATCCCCCTCGGCGCGCAGACGCTCCCGTCCGACGAGTTCGCCGCGCTCGCCTACCTGCGCGCCCACATCGGCAACGGCAGCACCGGCATGGTGGATGAGTACGCCACGTTCAACGGCGTCGGCTCCGTGGAGCGGGCCCGGGAGCTGTTCGACGCCGTCGTGCACCTGGTCGACGTCCGCGGCTGCCTGTCCTGCCCCACCGCCCACCTGTGCACCTGCGACAAGGGTGTTGGCCAGCTCCGGCCGTAGCGGGTACTGACGGGCCGTCAGGGGCGGCACCTGCGGTGATCTCGCCATCGCGGGGTGATGGCCCGCGTACGCTCATGCGTTCGAGGGTTGATGAGTGGAAGCCGCCCTCACCGCCCTGGCCCCCCGTCTCCAGCTCGCCCAGCCGAGCACGATGGTCCCGGTTCTGCCCGCCTCGCCGGGCTCCTGCCCGCCCGCGATCACCGGCGGCGGCACCGCCCTGATGCTCGCCCTCACCGCCGCCGCCACCGCGGCCGGCACCTGGTGCGCCACCGTCGGCCTCGACCAACTCGGCCTCCTGGCGGCCGCCGACTTCGGCGTCGCCCTCAAGCACCTGCTGGCCGTCGAAGACGCCGGCGACCAGTGGGCAGCCGTCGCCACCGCGCTCGCGGACGGAGTCGGCTTACTGCTGCTACGAAGACGACGGGTTCCTCGAATCCGGCGGTTCAGTGGCGGCGTACCCGATGGTGGGTTGGCCTAGTGATGGCAAGCCCGGGCGTGTTCCGGGCGACCCGGTTGATCATGGGGGTTGAGACTGGTAGGCGCGCATGTTGAAGTGTCGTGTATTCCTGATGCCGGGCGATGGTGCTGTCACCGTGTGTGGTCGCCGGGGGGCGTATCGGCTCCAGGTGCCGCCAGCCTCGGTGACGAGCCTGGTGGCGGTCTTGTCGTGGTAGCCGAGGGCCTTGGCGATGACCGGCGCGGGGGCCGCCTGGAGGACGAGATGCCGGATGGCGGAGTGCGTGCTCGCTGGGCCGGGACACCAGGGTCACGGAGGGGGCCGAGCAAGCTGTTCGGGTTCATCGGCTGGCCTGGGCGGCGGCCGGGGAAGAGCCAGCGGGTGGATAGGTTCACCGCCGGTACGTGGGCCGGGAGTGAGCGAAGGTAGCCGCGAACGAGAGCGGCGACAGGCTCGGGCAGGGGCGAGGGCGGGTCTCCGAGTCGGAGGTGGACCTGCTGGCCGTCGTCCAAGACGTCGCCGGTCGTCAGGCGGACGACGCGGGTGAGGGGTTGAGCGAACAGCAGGACGAGACCGGCGGCGACCCGGACCCTCAGCGGCGCGGTTTCGTTGCCGAGGACGCAACGGAGGGCGGTCAACCGCTGGTGCTGGCCCAGCGGTAGTGGGTTGGCCGTCGCCTGATAGGGGATGGCCAGGCGCGGCATGCGCTGCGTGTCCATGCACCAGCGCAGGAAGGGTTGCGCCGCGTGGCGGGTGGCGTAGTTCTCGGTGTGCCAGGCGTCGAGATCGGCTTGGGTTGCCGTTGCCGGCGTGCTGCCTCGGTGGGTGAGCCAGGTGAGGAAGGCGCCGGCCTGGGTGATCTGCTGGCGGTGTTCGCTGGCGGTGCTGACGCTCAGCGGGCCGGTGTCGGCCTTGACGCGCAGCTTGCGGAGCTGGTGCCAGTGGGCGAAGTACCGCAGGAACTGCTCGTGTTCGGGGTCCGTGATCGCCGCGAGCCGTTCGGCCAGCCAGCGTCGGAAGAGAAGGAGCCGGCGGTCCTGGCGGGGCAGGACGTCGCATTCCATGAGCAGATCGCGCAGGTAGGCGGTGGTCCGCCAGCTCGGCTCCTGCTGGATAGCCTCGTGGGTGAGGGCGATGTTGCCGGTGGCGAGGTCCCTCAGCAGCGCGGGGACTGGCGGGTTGTTCAGCCAGACGAGGCGGCCCTTGGGCCGGTCCATCCCGACGAGCAGGTCGTGCAGCGGGAGCAGGCGCGGGTCGGTGCGGGTGTCGGGGCCGCGATGCACAAGGCGAACCCGGGGCTGTTCTTCGACCTGGCCGACGGCGCATCCAGGTACTGCTACCACTGCGACCGCGAGATGACCGAGCTGTGGGAGGACTGACACCCAGAGCCGGCCAGGGCGGAGACCACTTCGCCGCAGCCCCACCGCCCCCACCGGCCAGGCCGGGCATCCCGGAGAACTGAACCCCCGGGCGGCCGGACTCGCCAGTTCGCCTCCCGGGAGAGGGGCGGCCCGCGTTCCGTGACGACGGGCGGCCGGTCGGAGCCCGAGCCCGTTTCCGCTCCGCCCGCGCGGGACGCCGGGCCCCGCCCCCACCCCGGGCGGCAGCGGCGCGAGGTCCTGGGACACCCTTCCGTCCCAGCTGTGATTCACGTCACTGCCGGCGGCTCGGTGCAGCACCCGGCCCCGTTCCGCCGTCATAGGGGCAGCGATCGGGACGGGACGAGGAGAGGAGGTCGGCGGGTGAGGTTTCGCAGGAGCGGTCCGGGCAACGGATTCACGGAGTTCGTCGCACAGCGGTCGGGAGCGTTGTTCCGCACCGCGTATGCGCTGACCGGTGACGTGCACGTGGCCGAGGATCTGGTGCAGGAGGCGCTGGAGCGGGCGTGCCGACAGTGGCGGAAGGTCGCGGTGGCGGACTCGCCGGAGGCGTACGTGCGCAAAGTGCTGGTCAACCTGGCCAACGACCGCTGGCGGCGGCTGTCGCGCCTGGGCGAGCGCCCCGGGCTGTCGGGGGTGCCCGAGACGGCCGACCCCCGGGACCGGTTCGGGCAGGTGGATCTGCGCGCGGAACTGGTCGAGGCACTGCTCGGGCTGCCGATGGGCATGCGCAGCGTGGTGGTCCTGTACTACCTGCACGATCTGGACGCCCGGCAGGTCGCCGACGTCCTGGACATCTCTTCGAGTGCGGTGAGGTCCCAGCTCGCCCGCGGCCTGGCCAAACTGCGCGATTCCGTATCGGGCGCCCAGGCGCCGCACACCCCGTCGGCCGCTTTCGGAGGTACGAAGTGAGGAACACGTCGTCCGGACCCGCCCCGTTCGAGCCGGGCCTCGAAGACGAGCTGCGTGCCGCGGTGGCCTCCTTCGCCGACGGGCCGACGGCGCCGTTCGTCGACGCGGCCGCGATCGAGCGAGTTGTCAGCCGCAGCCGCACCCGCCGGGCGCTCCTCGGCACCGCTGCGGCGTGCTGCGTGCTGGCGTGCGCCACGGTGGGGTTCTTCGCGCTGAAGCCCGTGCCGCCCGCGCCCGGCGCCTCCCTGTCCCTGTCCCCACCGGCGACCGGGGCGTGCACCCCGCTCGCCACCGGCACCCCCAAGAGCGGAAGCGCCGATGCGACTCCGACACAGGAGCAGACCGCGGGAGCGGGTATCGCGCTGCCGGACCTGGCCGGCATGCCGGTCGAACAGGCCGGAAGCCTGCTGCGCGGACTCGGACTGAGCTGCACGATCATGCGGCACACGGACTGGAACGCTCCCGCCGGGCAGGTGATCAGCAGTGCCCCCCGGGGCGGCGCAGAACCGGTGGCACCGGGCTCGTCCGTCCTCCTGCTGGTCTCGACGGGCAAACCCGGCAGAACCTGAGCGACCGGGCCCTTCGGCCCGTGCACCGGCGGACGGCGCCCCGTCCTGCCGGGCAGGGGAGCCACCCGGAGCGGGGGAACGGCTGCGGGTGGCGGGCTCCGATGCCGTCAGCCGCGCAGCTCGCTCGGCACGTTGCTGCAAATGAGTCGCGAGAAAGCCGAGGAATTCTATGCGGAATATTCCCCTCCAGCCGTGTTTCGGCGAGCTTGTAGAGTTCATGATCTCTGGACCCGTCATGGTCTACGTGACCGGCTTGCCGCTCCACAACGCCGCGACCTTGCTCAACGACGGAGTGAAGCCCGCCTCCTCGAACACCACCAGCAACTGGGTGGGGCGCCAGATGTCGCGCTGGGCCGCGGCCCAGCGAAGGTTCCACTTCACGTCACACCTCTCCACCGAGCCGTCGGTCGCGCGCCGCCACCGCCCACTTGCGCGCGGCCGGAAGCTCGCCTCGCCACGAGGCGAAGAACTCCCGCAGTGCCCTGCGCGAAGGCGGGATCCGCAGCCCGAAGTCCCCGCGGTGCCGGGGCCGGTTGAACGGATCGACGGGCGACTCCACCACCGCCCCGAACCGCCGCGCGATCTCCCCGGCGTACCGCTGCTCCAGGAACGCGAAGTACGAGTCGATCCGGCCGATCTTCGAGCGGATCGTCGATCCGCCCCGACGGCCCTCGCCGGCGAAGTAGCGGTCCAGGTGACGTGGGGTCAGGTGCCAGGGCATCAGGTCGTAGAACGAGCAGAGCTCCACCACGGGCTGCTGCAGCCGCTGCAGGGTAGTGGCCGCCAGCCCGGCGACGTCTCGGGCCCAGGTGTACTCCGCCATGGTGTCCAGGAGGAACGACCGCTCGTCGTCCGCCGAAACCGTTGCCGTGGCCCGGCGCTGAAGCGTCACAACATCGGCCAGGCCCGGCTCGACCAGCAGCGCACCCGGGCCTGCCGGACTGTCGGCCGGCCGAGTCCCGATCAGCTCCAGGCGACTTCGAGAATCCACCACGAACCGGGACATCAGGCGAGTAACTCCAGGAATCTGACAGTAACACCAGGAATCTCACACCAACGAGTGAGCTACCAGCGCAGCGCGCTGACCAGCTGACATGCACTTCCACCGGCGTAGACCGCCTCAGAGGAACCCGTCGGGACTCCAGTTGCCCGTTCGGTGCGGTGGCCCCGGCGGTGGCGGAGAAGCTCGTCACCATCACCCGCAAGACCGACTCCGCCCTTGTCGTGGCCGGGGCCCGGCCGGGGGCGCGGGTCCGGCTGGCGGTCACCGGCCGGGCCTCGGAGGGCGTCGGTCAGGGCCGGGGCCGTCTCAAGGCCCCCAGGTTGACGGTGCGGGCGGGCGGCCGCGGCGGTCATCTTGGGTCGGATTTCGGGTGCAGGCACGTGAGGCACAGTGGGGTGGACCACCACGTACCTCCCTCATATCTCCCCCTGTTCAGGCAGGTGGGGCACGTAAGGGACGTCAGCGGCGGGTGTGCTCGGCGGCCTTGGCGATGTCGGCCGCGAGAGGTCCGGGTTCTCATGGCGCCACCGCATGTACCCGGCCTCTCAGTCGGCCTGGTCCGCTGAAATGCGCGATGAAGGCGCTCGGTCGAAGACCGCTTCGTGTTCGGGCTTGCCGTACTCGTACGGCCCGTACGCCGGTGGCCGCCAGGAGCCGGCGATCCGCGTCGGGGCGGAGCGGTGTCCAGTGACCCCTGCCGCTTCAAGATCGTTGACATGGCATGAAGAACACCAAGCGCGCGCTTGCCGCGCTCGCCCTGACGGGCGCCGCCCTGTCTCTGTCGGGGACCGCTCAGGCCGCCGAGCCCGCTCCAGTGGCCGGTGGCGTCAGGGTCGTGGACGAAGACTTCGACCGAGACCTCGTCGGGGCCGGACGCATCGAACAGGACGAACTCATGGAAGCCCTCGTGTCGGACTTCCTCGACGACGACGACAATGAACTCATCAGGGTCGATAACGAGGACGACTGACGGCCCGGAAGCGCCGGCTGAGGGTGTGCCGAACTTGCTGTGGCTGCACAGCCCCGGACCTCAGTGGGATTCGAAGTGAGCGGCGGAGTTGGCCGAATGGGCTAACTCCGCCGCTCAGTCATAGCGGAGTCGACCGAAACGGCTGCTTGTTCAGGGTGCCTGCCGAACGGCTGGGCACGTGCCAACAGCCGCAGACGAGCCCTGAACTGCGACGAAGAATGCACCCGCGCCGCCCGGTCCCTCGGTCGACGGCCGCAGCCGCCTGGTGACGGCCTCGGCGAGCCGGGCGGCCTGAACCGCAGTGAGCCTGGGGGTGGTGACCTCCTGGCGGCCGTCCGGCAGTCGCACCAGCGCGGTCTCCGGGCGCCGGGCCGGCTTGGTCACCCCCACCAACTGCGCGTCGACCGTGGCGGTGTGCCGCACCTTCACCCAGGTCGACCTGGACGGCGTGGTCACCACGTACTGGCCCGCCAGCGACTTCGCGCAGATTACCTGTGCACAGCCGGTCACTGACCGTATGCCTGAGGACGCCCAGCACGTACAGACAGTCGCACCGGATGCCGGCCCCCGGCTGGAGCCGCGGCCAAGGGCAGGCCTACTCCCGCCGGGCCCTGGCCGGCCTCCTGCGTGGGCAACCGGCCTGCGGACGCGGACCGGAGGTTGCTCTGCTGCGGGGCGGTCGTGTTCGCTTAGCGGCCGCGCAGAGTTGTCCAGTCGTCTTCGAGGATGGAGTACTGGACGATGTCGTGCCACACGCCGTCGACGTGGCCGTAGTGGCGGAGCTGTCCTTCCCGGACCATGCCGGCCTTCTCGATGGCTCGCTGCGCAGCGATGTTGGACGGCATGAATCCCGCCCAGATGCGATGGAGTCCGAGCCGGTCGAAGCCCAGAACGCCCAGCAGGAAACCGATCTCGATGCTGTGGCCGGAGCTCACCCGGTCGGCGCGCAGGGCCAGGCCCACCTCGGCGCTGCGGTAGCCGACGCGGACCATGCCGCCTTCGCCCGACTGGTCCTCGACGATCAGCTTTGCCGAGCCGATCAGCTCGCCCGTGGCGATCTCGCTGACGCCCAGTCGGTAGTGCGTGCGGGGAATCTGTCCGGCGCCGACCCTGGCCTGTTCGACCAACGCGGTAGCCTCGGCGCGCCCGAAGGGCGGCATGCCGAACTCGCGGGTCGTGCGGGGGTCGCCGAAGATGTCCAGCACACCGTCGACATCGCCGGGCAGGAACTCCCGCAGTCGCAGGGCGGTGCCCTCGATGAGCACGGAACGCTGCTTCGGGAGCCGTGGCAGCCGGACCGCGTCCTCCGCCCGAGACCGGTTGGGCGGAGCCCACCGGCGGTCCTGCCTTAGCTCGACATCCAGGTGATCCGTCATGTGGTGACTCCTCGGTGATGATCCGTCAGGCCGAAGGACACGCCCGTGACCCAGAGTGGTTTTCGTGCGCGGATCACGGGGAGAAGGCCGGCCAGTGGCAGGACCCACCCGCAGAGGACACCCCGGCCCCGGGGCTCCCGAACCGCGCGCACCCCGGCCACCTGCGGGTGCACCGCGCGCAGTCGGCGCCGTTCCGCCGAAGTCATGCCCCAGAGCATCGGCGGCGGCCGGTATCCGGCGGGGTAGCGCCACCGCCCGCGGACGGTGCGGGCAGCCATCCAGGCCGGCGGGGTGTCGAAGATCAGCTCTGCGCCCGGGAAGCGTGCGGCGCACCCTGCGATGAGCAGGTGCACCACATCCGAGGGGAGGTACATGAACATCCCTTGGGCGATGATCAGCACCCCGTGGGAGGGGTCGACCTCGTCCATCCACCGCTCGTCGGTGGCCGAGCAGGGCAGCGTGCGGTGGCGCGGCGCATCCGGCAACAGCTGCTGCCGGACTTCCGCGACTTCGGGGAGGTCGACCGCGAGCCACCGCACCCTGCCGTTGTCCACCCGCCAGAACTGCGTCTCCAGTCCCTCCCCGAGCGAGACGACCGTGCCGTCCGGGTGCTCCCGGAGGAAGCGGCGCACCTCCTGGTCGTAACAGCGTGCCCGTACCGCCATCCCCTGCGCCAGGCCCCACCGGCCGGTGCCGAACCGCTGCTCGAAGGGGTAGTCGATCGCGTCGGCCAGCTCGATCGCCTTCGGGTCCAGCAGCGCCGACCCGGGGTTCCTCGCGGCCAGAGCACGGTGGTGCAGCGTCCACAGCGTCGTCTCGCCGACGCCGGCCAGGCTGACCTTCCGCTTCCGTCCGTCCATCCGACGACCATCACAGACCCCTCGGCGGCGGAGCAAGGCGCGTCACTCGTCCGAGCGCACAGATCACTCCTTCAGCTGGCCTCGTACACGGGTGCCTTTTGACGGGGCGGGCCGGACCGGCTCGCGGCTCAGCCGCCAGGCTGAGCGGACCCAGCAGGTAATTGCCAGGGGCGTCGGGGTCGGTGCTGAGGCAGAACTCGACGATGGCGGCCCGGTACTCCTGATAGCTGATGACGCCGTCGCCGTTCAGGTCGAGCCTCGCGAACGCCGGCGCGGAGGTCTGCGCCGGTACGCCGAGCGCCTCGTAGAGGCACACGTACTCCGCGAGGCTCAGCACACCGTCGACGTCGGTGTCGGCGGCCGCCATGACCGCGTCGGCGATCGCCATCACCGCGCTCTCGAAGTGCTCGGGCGCGGTGACCTTGTCCGCCATCGCGGTGGTGAACTCCGCGTGGGAGAGGCGGCCGTCGCCGTCAGTGTCGGCGTGTTGGAGCAGCAACTGCCACCACTGCTCGAACGCCTCGTGGATGGCCGTGACGCTGACGTGGTCCTCGTCCCTGGCCACCTGGGCGAACACATTCGCCGTCGCCTGCATGTCGTCCTGCGTCAGGTGCCCGTCGCGTCCTGGTCGAGCCAGTCGAACAGGGCGCTGAACTTACGGTCCATCACGGCACTGGTCATCGTCGTCTTCATTCCTCGGTCCACAGGCCGCCCGCCCTCTGGGCGCGCGGCATCTCGCGGGAACGCTAGAGGTCCCCTCCGCGATGACAGGCTGTTTCGGCACGGGGTTCACCAGCGCGGGTGAAGCGGAACAACGGCCGGCGGGGGGAATGTGGGAGGGTGACAGGGCCGGGCTGGCCACGGCAGCGGTGGGCTGTGGCCCCGGCAGAGCCCACCCCAACCGACGAGCACCACCGCACAGCCGACCGGTCAACCGGTCAGCGGCAAACCCTGGCCACAAGATCCCCTCTGCCGCGGCCTCCAGCAGGCCGTCGTACCAGGTGAGGGCCTGGGCCGGGAGCGGGTGGCCATTACTGCCTGCCCCTGCGGCCCGGCCCTGGAGAGCAACTCCTCGAAGAGAGCACGCCTCTTCGAAAGAGGCCGCCCGCGGACGCTGCCCTCCCAGGCAGCGACAGGACCTCCCGCGCCATGAAGGAGAGGGCCAGGCCGGCCGCGCGCCGCTTCGTCGGGGAGCGCAGCAGCTGACGGAAGTCGAGTCGGCCGTTCGCCCAGGCGCACACCTCGCCGTCCACCGTCATCCCAACCGGCACGGCGGCCGCCAGGGCCGGGCCGAGCTCCGGGTAGCGATCGGTGAGGCGGTGCCCGCGCCGCGACCACAGCTCCACCCCGCGCGGCTCGCCCCAAGCCGCAGCCCGGGCCCCGTCGACCCTCAAATCGACAGGACGCCAGCGGCCTCCGCGTCCTCGGGGGGTGGCACGGTGGCCTGGCGGGGCTACAGCTCGAACGGCGCGTGCAGCAGCCTCGCAGCAGCCCAAGGTGCCGGGGTGCCAGACTGCGGCCGGGGAGGGGTCTGTCAGGGGGCGCGGCGGCGCGGGCGCGGGGTCGATGTGAGGGCCGACCCAGCCCACGAAGGGGTCCGCGGCCCGTTCGTCCGGATCGCGATCCAGGTGGGCTGGTCAGTGTGCATGGTGTGCCCCCGTGCCGGCCGAACCCGCCCGGCACGGTCAGGCCCTCATCTCGCCAACCTGCGGAGGGCACCGCCTTGGGGCCACTCACCCGTGCCCCGTCCGTCCGCAGCGGGGAGCGGGTCGGCCGTAAGCGACCGCCCCAGCGGCGACCGCATCTTGGCCACGCTTCCGGCGACACCTTCGCGGTCCTCGCCAGTCCGGCGGCCGGCCACCCCGGTCTGGTCACCGTGGTCCGGCGGGCGTCCGCGACCTCGAACGCCCAGATCCTGGAGTACCGCTCGGGGGCTGCCAGTTCGACCACTCGGCGATGCTCATCGCTGATCGACCCACCGGGGCCCCACCTGAACGAGCAGCTCACAGGCCCCGCCCACCGCGTGCAGGCCTCCTGCGCAGCACATCGGAAATCCTCTTCACTGCCCTCGGCGATGAGACGGACGGCCCGAGCAGGGCGCACTGTAGCCGTCCACAACGCCCCGTAACTCGCTGCAGCATCTGAACTCATGCCCGACACGCTGTCACGATGCATGACGTTCCGGCAGCTCTCCCCAGGCGCCGGAACGGCTGCGCGGACATCCCGTCCGCTGTCAGGCCAGACCCGTCAGCGGTCTCCCGATGGCTGACGGGTGACCCGATTCTCCGGACAAACCTGTCGGTGGACGGGCAAGCTGTTCGCCGACGGAGGAGTTGAGGTGATCAGGGTGATCGAGACGATCGTCGCTGTGGTGGGGGCGGTCAGCACCCTGGCGGGTGTCGGAATCGGTGTCGCGGGCTACCGCAGCCAGGTCGCGCTGCTGCGCCTGCAGGCGGCACAGCTCCAACGGCAGACCGAGGACGCCGAACGGGCCCAGCGCCTCGCGGAGGCGGCCGAGCGGCGGGCCCAGGCGGCGGAGCGCCGCGCCGTCGAAGCGGGCCAGCAGCGGGTGGCGCAGGAGGGGAACACCGGTCGGGCCCGCGAGCGTCGGCTCCTCCTCGCCCACGCCCGGCACTTCACCGTCGAGGCGGAGCGCAACGTGGTGCGGGCCGGCTACCGGGGCCGGTTCCCCGTGACGGACGTCCGGGTGTACTGGCGGGAGACCGACATCACCCCGGGTGGCCTGGACCTGTCAGTACCACCGGACCTCGCTTCGTACGACCCCCGGGCCGGGACCTTGGTGGCTCCGGTGCCGGGGCTGCCGGACGGGACCAGGCCCGCTTTCGCCGACATCCACGTGGACTTCACCGACGTGCACGACCGGCGCTGGCGTCGGCGCGGGAACGGCGCGCTGCTCCTGCGCGGCGGCAACGGCGAGTGGGACCCGGCGCCCACCACCTGGCTGGACGACGATCCGGCTCAGCCCTGGGACGGACACCAGTCACAGGGCTGGCCGCAGCCGCAGCTGCCACCGCTGCCGTGGCCGGCGGCGGTGCCCGCGTTGCCGGAGCCGGGCACAGCCCCGATCACCGGGCTGCCCGACAGCCGGCCGCGCCCGACGTACGGCGACATCCTTCTCCCGTCCGACCGCCTGCTGCGCGCGCAGCCGAAGACGAAGGCGTGCAGGGCGGCGGAGCGCCAGGGCCAGTGGTACACGGCCCGACCCGTCGTTCCGGAGCAGCCACGGGCCCGCGTGCTGTCCGTCCTCGCCGTCCTGGGGATCGGACTCGGTGTCATCTGCCTGCTGTTCCTGGCGTTCTAGGTCAGTTCGGCCTGACCGGTTGACCAGCGGCGCTGGTGTGCCGGTGGTTCGTCAGCCGATGACGGCCCAGGACTGGGGGTGGTCTAGGACCCGCTGGCCGCCTCGGCGGCGTGGCCGTTGCCCTGGTGTTCGGGCCTGATGGTGAAGCCGAGCATCGCTTCGACGTGGTGGTCGTCGAGGTTGACCCGGTGTCGCCGATGTGACCGCCGTCGGCCTTGGGCTCGATGACGTACTGCAACCAGCCGGTCTCGCCGACGGCGGCTGCGGCGAAGTCACTGACCCTGGCGGAGGCCTGGTTGAGGGTCACAGCGGCGACCCAGGCCTGCTAGCGGGCGATCGCCGGGTCTGAGTGGACGTTAAGTCCGTTTCTGGTAGTGGCCTTGTTGGGGTTGGGTGAGGAAGCCTTGGCGGGTAAGGCGTCCGAGGCGGCTTCGGGTGATGTTGACGGACGTCTCGTGGGTGGGCATTCCGAGGAGTTCGTGCAGCTCGCGTGCCCGGAATGCCTGGTCGGGGTGCTGGTTGAAGGCGTTCACGATGGCCTGGTAGGTGGTGGTCGTCTCGGGTGGTTCGGCTTCGGTTCCTGCCGGCGTGACCTCCGCGATGATCTTTCGGGTGGTGGTCAGGTCCGTGAGGCGCGCTTCGGTCTCGGTCAGGTCGGCGGCGAGCTCCTCGATTCGGGCGCGTAGTTCTGCGGCCCGGGCGGCGGTCTCGTCCTGCCGGCTCTGGAGGTCTGCGAGGAGTTCGGTGACGTTCACGCGGCCAGTTGGAGGGTGTCGCGCCAGGCCGGGGTTGGTGTGGTGAGGCGGCGGGTCATGTTCGCGGTGGAGGCCCAGTAGACGCGTGAGGCGGAGGTGTCGGGCCTGTGGTCGTACTCGCGAGCCAGGCGTCGATGCAGCATCAGAGTGCCGTTCGTCTGCTCCACCACCCACCGTTTCGGCTGCGGGACGAAGCCCTTGCCCTGGTCGGCCGGGTTGCGGCGGAC
>NZ_JBIWML010000065.1:0-22934 GCF_044766665.1 Kitasatospora sp. NPDC101801 | reverse complement strand
CCTCCGCCACACCGGCCGCGACCACCACCGACCCCTGGCAGCCCTCGGCCTCACGTGATCAACCCGGACAGATCGCGATCATGCAATGACCCTGGCTTCTTCCTGCCGGTCATGATTCTGCCCTCCAGGGTGGGCGTCGAGCCGAGAGGGGCCGCGCCATTGGCGACCGATTCGCCGCAGGCGGTGGCAAAACCGTCCCGATCACCTGATTCCAATGAATACCTTCGGCGGGCTGCCTGGAAGGGCATCACTCCAGCTGGCCTCGAATCAGCCATCACGGGGTCGGCTGTTCGCGGTGTCACTTCTTCGGGCGATGCTTCAGCTGAGGCATCTATTAGTACGGGTCTGTACCGTCAGCGACGACCCGCTGTCTTACGCCTCCTCCGTCCGCTGACGTTGCCGTCAACTACTGCCGTCAAACGGCTCAGAAGCCTCCCCCGGAAGTTCCGGGGGAGGCTTCTGAGATCTTCCAGTTCAGCTAGTTCGGAAAGTCATCCATAACAGAGACGCCGACTTCGCGCATGCATCGGATAACCTGATCGTGTAGATCGTCATCATCTACCAGGAATACGGATCGACCAGCAACGTCATAGATCACGAGACCGCCGTCACCGGCCGTTTCGTCGACCCTGATCAAGACGTACTTGCCTTTAGGGGATTCCCAAAGGTCTCGCAGTTCTTCCAAATTCACCGATTAAATACTCCATTTCTCTCCCAGCGCCCTCCGTACCGAATGGCGGAGCCATCAGGCAAGACGACCTGACTGGAGACCTGCGGAGATCCGGCCTGACGAAGGGCCGCCAGCACATTGAAATCGCCTCGGCTCGCGTATGCGGTACCGCCAGGATGAGTGTGCGAGATAAACCGTACGTCTGGGCCGACAGGAACGCTCACGGCCCGTTCCCTACCAGAGTAGAGCCAGTACGACCCTCCACCACCATTACGCCCAGCTCCAGTTCGATAAACGAGGGCGAATTCAACTCCATGTTCCGCACTCAGTGCTGCCATTTGATCGCCGTTCAGGCGTCCAGGGATTTGGACCCCTGCACTGCCGGGCAGACTCGTACTAGCACCTTCTGAGGCAGTCGCACTGGCCCCATTGCAATTGTGTACTAGGACCGGCGTGATGCCCGCCAGCACATAGTACGTGTGGCACGGGGTGGCTCGCTAGCTGCATTTTTGCTGGTCAGGGGCTATTTGAGGATCCGTCGAAGTGCGCCGAGGTACGCCGTTGCACGTGGTTGTTGCCGTCACTACTGCCGTCAGAGGTCTAGACCACTCGGCATTCGCTGCCTCGCGGGTCGGCGCGGTGGACGGGGCTCGTGCGTCGGCTGCTCGGGGCCGGGGCGTGGGCTGACGGGCGGCGGGTCGCCTGGGAGTCTCGCTCCCCGCCGGAGGCAGTGCCAGCCACCGCCCGACGGAGAGCCCGCCGACGCAAGACCCGCCCCCGGGTCGACCTTCTTCCCGTTGGATAGCCC
Organism: Kitasatospora sp. NPDC101801; assembly: GCF_044766665.1. Taxonomy (NCBI): domain Bacteria; kingdom Bacillati; phylum Actinomycetota; class Actinomycetes; order Kitasatosporales; family Streptomycetaceae; genus Kitasatospora; species Kitasatospora sp. NPDC101801. The sequence goes on along the minus strand of NZ_JBIWML010000065.1, from coordinate 21,456 downwards.
GTTGGGTTATCCACCGGGACAACTTGCTTCGCCAGGAGCCCGGTTCTGGTCAGCCCGGTGAACTGGCCGGTCACCCTGACGGCTCGGCGTCCGGCAGCGTCTGGCTTGGCCTTCTGCCCTCGGGTCAGTGGAAGTCGCCGGGTTCGACGGTGGCGTAGTCGGTGGCGGTGCGGCGGTAGCAGTGGTGGCCTGTCTCGTTGGCGTGCTTGGCGATCAGGGCGGTGACGTCATCGGCGCGGGTGCGTTCGCCGCTGGTCCACCAGCAGTGCTCCTCGTCGGTGACGCAGACAGCCACCCGGACCGGCTCGGCGGTCGCGTCGGTGCGGACGTGGTAGTCGCGGAACCGCATCGTCTTGCGCACGCTCATGCCGCCTGTCCGTGCTCGGCCCGGCGGTGGCGGTCCTGCATGACGCGCACGTCGCTGAGCCGGGAGCGGTCCCCGCACAGCGAGGCGGCGCGGGCCTGCGCGCGGAGTCGTCCGCACTCCTCGCAGACCGGGCCGGGGCGTTCCCGCCTCTGTGCCGTCTGTTCGTCCATCTCCCGCTCCTTCGCATCCGCTCGGTGCCCTCCGGCCAGGTTCTCGTTGGCTGGAACCTTGCGGAGGAGCCAGCGTGTCTGCCCCGGTGTCTGCCAAGCTGGCCAGGTGCGGGAGACGGTCGGAGAACTGGTGCGGCGGCTACGCCGGGCACGCGGGTGGAGTCAGCAACGGCTGGCCGACGCCCTGGCCCAGGCCGCCCCCGCCAGGGTTCCGCCGACGCGCAACGACGTGTCCCGCTGGGAGATCGGCACCAGGTCCCCGCGCGCGTGGCTGCCCTTTCTCGCCCTGGTGCTGGAGGTCCCGCGCGAACTCCTGGAGGCCGCCAAGGCGGTCCCCTCGGCGGAACCTGCCCCGCGCGTGCTGACGGTGGCCGACTTCCTGCCCGAGGGCGACCCGCTGGCCCCGCTCAGGGCCAGGACCGGCCGGCGGATCGGGGCGGGGCAGGTCACCGACCTGGCCCGGCGGGTGCACGGCCTGCGCCTGGCCGATGACGTGGTCTATGGCAAGGACCTGATCGGTCCGGCCCTGCGGGAACTGCGCGCGGCGGTCACGCTCTACCGCCAGGGCAGCCACACCGAACCCGTGGGCCGCGAACTTCTACGGGTCATTGGCGAGTTGGCGCAGATCGCCGGTTGGGTCGCCTCCGATGCGGGCGAGCACGCCGAGGCCGAGCGGATCTACCGGCTCGGAATCAGCTCCGCCCGCGCCGCCGGGGACGGCGTCCTGTCGGGCAACGTCGCGGGCTCACTGGCCTACCAGTGGAGCAACACCGGACGCGCCCGCGACGCCGTCGACCTGGCTGCTGCTGCCGTCGAGGAGGCCGGTCCCGACGCTCCGGCGAAGGCCCGCGCCCTCTACTTGGACCGGGTGGCCTGGGCAAACACCCGCGCCGGGCAGGACAGAGCGGCGATGGCCGCGCTCGGGGAAGCGGCCGATGCCCTGACCCAGGACTCGGACGGCATCGAGTCGCCGTCGTACCTGTACTGGATGGACGCAGGGGAACTGCAGGTCATGGAGGCCCGCGTCTACACCGAACTGCACCGGCCGCTACGCGCGGTGCCGCTGCTGACGGACGTCCTTGGGCGGTACGACGCCAGTCACGCGAGAGAGTTGGCGCTGTACCTGTCGTGGCTGGCCGTGGCCTACGCCGACGCGAACGAGCCCGAGGCCGCAGCCGGGACCGCCGCCCGGATGCTCGCCTTGGGGCAGAGCGGCAGCGAACGCACCACCGAGCGCACGCGCATCGTGCTGGACCGGCTGCGAGCGTTCCGCGACGTTCCCGAAGTCGCCGAGCTGCTGGCGTCCTGATCGCGCGGGGATCGGGTTCGGTCTGCTGCTTGTGGTCGGCTCGGTACTCGTCGGGCTTGCGCAAGGTCTGGTCGCTCGGCACGGGAGCGGTCAGCGGTTCGGCGGACGGCTTGCACTGCGGAGCGGGGGCGGTCTCGGACAGCGCCCTCGGCGGCCCCGGCCATGGAACCCGTAGGGTCGGCCCCCTGGCCGACCCTCTTGCCTGCGAACCGGCCGTAGGACGGTCGTCGGCGACAACTTGCTCCGTCAGGAGCAAGGGAGTCCCTACCCCACAACTTGCTCCGGCCCCGGTCGGCGCAGGGGTAAGCACCGCTTACCCCACAACTTGCTCCCATCGGGCACCGGTCGAACCCGCCCACGACGTGGCTGACCGCTGACCGCCGACGTCCACGAGGGCCTCGGGTGCTGGACTGGTCTGGGTCGGTCGGCGACGTCGGGCCGGCTCCAACGGGCGGAGCCCGCCTTGAACCTCGTAGAGAAAATCTGGACGCACACCCCCCACCCCAACCCCTGGTCCGCCAAGGGCGTCAGGTCAGTGGGCAGGCCCGACGTTGCCTGCTTCCAGTGCTTCGACGCGGGCCCGCAGGGCGGTGAACTGGTCGAGCGTCTGGGCCAGTGTCAGCTCCAGCGCCTCGACGCGGGCCGCCGTCCCGCCGACGGGCGGGTTCCGCACCTCCGGACTGTCGGGGTCCTCGTCGGTGTCGCCGTCACCCTGGGCGACGAAGGTGCCCTTGCCTGGTCGGGAGATCGCATAGCCGTCCTGCTTCAGCAGGGCCATGGCCTTCTGCACGGACAGGCTGGAGGCCCCGAACTCCGCCATCAGCACCGCCTGCGTCGGCAACGCGTCCCCCGGCATCAGCCCGCCGGAGTCGATCCGCTCCCGCAGAGCTTCGGCGATGACCTCGAACGTCAGCAGCACCGTGCCGCCCACCGGTCTGCGTCTCCGCCGCTCCACCGTCACTGCAGGCCACCTGCCCTCCCCGCGCCACTATCACCGAAATCCGGCCCGTCCAAAACGGGAAACCCAGGCACAGTACCCACACCCCACCAGGCCACCTAAGCAGATGAGGAGGGATGCACTTGAATGCGCCGTTGAAGCGATGCTACCTTCACGCACCGCTGGTGAACACCACCGCTGACCAGGCCAGACGCCCCGGCCCACCACCCACGCGCACCATTCCCCCGCGCGCTGACCACCCAGGTCACCCCTCAGTCACCCCTCTGCTTTTCTCTCTCCCTGCCGCAGGTCTGCCCCCATGCCCGCACAGCTCCAACTCCCCTCCCCCGCAAGCCAAACGTTCGCCGTACCGATGCACTCCGGCCCGGCCGACGCAACCACGAACCGTGGCTCCGCGCTTGAACGTCGGGGGCGGCTGACGGCCCGGCTGGCCAAGCTCGCCGCTGCCGGACACCTCTCACCCCTGGCCCGGCAGATCGGCTCGCTGGGCGGCTGCGCCCGCCCCATCCGCATGACCGGCCACCGCACCCGCCTCGACGCCGCTACCGGCCAGATCCTGGACCACCTCGACACCCGCCACCTCCCGGCCGGCGAACTCCTCCTGCGGTGCGGCAACCGCCGCGCCACCCGCTGCCCCTCCTGCTCGAAGGTCTACCGCTACGACACCTACCAGCTCATCGCCGCCGGACTGCGCGGCGGCAAGACGGTTCCGGCCAGCGTCTCCACCCACCCGCGCGTCTTCGCCACCCTCACCGCCCCCAGCTTCGGCCCCGTCCACAACCAACCCGGTGCCACCTCGTGCGTGTGCGGCACCCGGCACGGTGACGGCGATCCGCTGCTCGGGACGCCGCTGAACCCGCAGCGGTACGACTACACCGGCGCGGTGCTGTGGAACGCCCACGCCCCCGCCCTGTGGGCCCGCTTCACCGGCCACCTGCGCCGCGAGATCGCGCACGCCGCCGGACTCACTCAGCGCGCCCTGCGCCACCACGCGACCCTCTCCTACGCCAAGGTCGCCGAATACCAGAAGCGCGGACAGATCCACTTCCACACCGTCATCCGCATCGACGGACCCACTGGACCCGGCAGCATCGCGCCTGCCTGGGCCACCACCGACCTCCTCGATCATGCTGTCCGCGCCGCCGCCCAGCGCACCCGCGCCCCGCACCAGCATCGCTCCGAGGCCGGGGAGGTCGACAGGGTGCGGTCGTCACAGTCCATGGTGTTCCGGTTCGGGCGGCAGATCGACGTCCGCGCCATCCGCAGCACCGACTTCACCGGCAACGCCCCGGTCACCGACCGGCACGTCGCCGCCTACATCGCCAAATACGCCACCAAGGGAGCAGAAACCACCACCGGCACCCTCGACCGCCGACTGCGCTTCCTCGCCGAACTCGCCCAGCACGACCTCACCGACCACGCCCGCCAAATGATCCACACCGCCTGGCACCTCGGCGCCCACCCTCAGCACGCCCACCTGCGCCTGCGGCAGTGGGCCCACATGCTCGGCTTCCGAGGACACTTCTCCACCCGCACCCGCCACTACTCCACCACCCTCACCCACCTCCGAGCCGAACGCACCGCCTGGCGAGGCCGCCAAGACGACGCCCAGCAGCGGTCTGATCAGGGCCAGCCGGTCACTGACCAGCACAGTGACCGTGCTGACCTGGCCGCCGGTCACACCGATCCTGCCGGTCACCGCAGCGGTCACCGCGCGGGGAGCAAAAAGCGGCACGTGGATACGGGCACGACCCTGGTGATCTCCCACTGGCAGTACGCCGGAAACGGCCTCCTGCCCGAACTCGCCCACCTCGCCGACCTCCTGGCCACCGCACCAAAGCCCCGACCCGAGCAGTCGGCCCGCCCCCGACCGGCGCGACGCGCGAGTGACCGCGCCGGTCACTCCGCCGACCCGCTGACCGCACCCGTCCAGATCGAGGTGACCGGGTGACCTCCGATGCCGAGCTGCTGACCGTGCCCGAGGTCATGGCGCGCCTGAAGATCAGCCGCTCCACCGTCTACGACCTCATCCGCACCCGGCAACTCGCCTCCATCACCATCGGCCGCGCCCGCCGCATCCCCATCCACGCCCTCACCGCCCTCGTCCACCACCAACTCGAACAGGCAGCCTGATGACCAACCCCGACACCAACCTCACCTCCACCTCCACTCCCGGCACCGGCTCGCGCAGGGTCCGCGCCAACGGCGACGGCACCGTCTACCAGCGCAAAGACGGCCGCTGGGAAGCCGCCGGATACGTCCTCGCGGCAGGTGACACCCGCAAGCGCATCCACGTCTACGGGAGCACGCGGAAAGAGGCGCTGGCCCTGCTGACCGATAAGGTCGCCACCAGCAACCGCGGCATAGCCGCTCCCTCCGCGCAGGGCAGCGTGGCCGCGTTCCTGACCTACTGGCTGGAGACCGTCGCCGTCCACCGGCTCCGGGAAAACACCCACACCCGCTACACCGCCTGCGTGCGCCTGTACGTCATCCCCGGCCTGGGGCGGAAGAAGCTCGCCAAGCTCACCGCCAAGGACGTCCGCACCTGGCTCGACCAACTCCGCACCACCTGCCAGTGCTGCACACGCGGCCTCGACACCGCCCGCGACCAGCCCCAGTGCTGCGCGGCCGGGACCTGCTGCCGCAAGCGGCTCTCACCACTGACGCTCGCCTACGTGCACTCCGTCCTCAAGTCCGCCCTGGAGCACGCCGTCCGCGAGGAGGAGATCCCGCGCAACGTCGCCCGCAACGTCCGCATGGGCACACCCCGCCCCCGCCGCTTCGAACCCCTCACCGGCGAGGAAGCCCGCGCCTTCCTCACCGCCACCCACGGCCACCGCCTCAGTGCGCTGTTCGAACTCGCCCTGCGCACCGGACTGCGCAAGGGCGAACTCCTCGGCCTGCGCTGGGAAGACCTCGACCTCACAGGAGCAACCGCCAACATCCGCCGCACCCTCCAACGCACCAACTCCGCCGGCCTCACCGCCCTCCCGACCAAGACCCACAGCTCGGAACGACGCATCGCCCTGCCCACCGAGCGCCTGCGCTCCCTCGAACAACACCGCGACCGGCAAGCCCAGGAGCGCGAGGCGGCGGGGACGGGCTGGAAGGCCAGCGGCTACGTCTTCACCCGGCCCGACGGCAATCCGATCGAGGGCACCACCCTCACCCGGCACTTCAACGCCCTGCTCCGCCAGGCCGCCTTGCGGCGCATCCGATTTCATGATCTCCGACACTCGGCAGCAACTCTCCTCCTGGAGCAGGGCGTCGAGCTCGTCGTCATCAAGGAGCTTCTCGGCCATGCCCACATCGGCGTGACCGCGACGGTGTACGCCCACGTCCGACTCCGCCTCCAACGCGACGCCATAGACCTCCTCGGCAACGCCCTCCGCGCTCCGGCCACGTAGGCCGTCCGACCCACCGACGGCGCTGAACCACCCGTTTGTGCAGCACCCGTCCGCTGACGTTGCCGTCAACTACTGCCGTCAGGCACCCGAGAGGCCCACCAGAATCGTGATTCTGGTGGGCCTCTCGCGTGCTGCTATGCATATTCCCATCTGCACGGGTCGCCTGAGATTAAATCAGCCCCAGCACCTCACTACTCCACCCCAGAGACTGCGGAGAATGCCATAGTGGACGCTCGCCATTAATAGCAAGATCGCGGCCTTGAGTAAATGAATCGCGATGCGATTCCCCGAGCGCAAGAACTCTCTGAATCAGTGACCGCGCTTCCTCTGAGAGACCTCGGCTGACGAGGAGCTCCAGCAGATCCTGTGCAAAGCCGGTGGGACGGAGGAGTGCGTCCGGCACAGCTTCGGCCAGTTCCTCAGGATTCTCAGAGGATTTGAACCACGGCAATGCAACCTCTTTTGCGTGCTCGTACAGCCTATCAACGGCCGCGAGCCTTCTGGCAGGAAGCGTGATGATCGCCTTAGCCTCGCGAGAGATATCGAGGAAGCTAGTGGCGCAGACAATTCCCTCCATAGACCCTGGACGCTCGACCGTGCGCTCCAAGTTCGACCGTCTCCATGCTTGGAGTTCTTCATCGAAGACCTCCAAGCTTACGATGCTGAACTCGATCAGCTTGCCAGCCTTGTTCCAGTGGCTACCTTCGAGTCGCATGCGCTCAAGACGCCCATCAAGGTGACGCTCCAGGCTGCTTCGACTTTTCAGCCATTGGAATCCGTCTGACTCCAACCGATAGGCCATCCACTCACCAGCGGCCGCAATGGCTTCTTTGGGAACTTCTAGTCCGATCAGCCGTTCGGCGAGCTGTGCTGCCGAAAGCTCCTGCCCGCTGGTAGTCATGACTCTCATTATGCCGCATCGGTCAGGAGTCGCACGGAAGAGCCGCCCATGCACCGATGGATAGCCTGCCCCAGGGACTCGAACTGCCCCGGGGCACACTACCTATCATGGATTACACACGCCGCACTGCCAAAGATCAACCGAGACTGGCATGCTCATTGTGGTCCCCTGCTTAATTCCATATTGCTCAAGCTTACTTGTATCGAGAACTGCCCCACCCTTGGAAAGCTCAGGATATCCAACCTTTTGATTCTCCGTCAATGGCGCATTGCCCGTTTTGGTTTCAACGGCAACCCAGTTGCCATTGGCGTCTCGCGCAATGAAGTCTGCAATGAAGACATCGCCATTGCTGTTCCTGAATCGCACCTGCTGGGTGATATCCGTATATCCACCCTGCTGGAGTCGGTCAAGCGTTGCCGCCTCCCCGATTGCCCCGTGAGGAACCCCATCTACGGGACAATTTCCCACGTTATGAACCAGCACTGGAGTATTTCCGGCCAGTACATAGTACGTGTGAAGGTGCTCGACGGTCAGGTTGTAGGCAGTTCGCGGGCCTGTTCGGTAGCTGCGGGTGTCGATGATTTTGACGGTTGTGCCATCAGCTGCGAGCACTTCGTCGCCGGGGTTCAGGTCAACGGCATCGGTCCAGTGCTTCTTGGTGACCTCCCAGTAGGGGTGGTGCTGGGTGGAGGTGATCGTTGAGAACGATTGCGCTGCGCTCTGGTGCTCGTCTGTTGCTGCCAGCGTCAGGTCGGTGAAATCCTGGTCGTCGGGTGTGAGGATGGTGGCGGTGACGGTTTCGCTTTGGGTTGATTGGGTCTCGGGGTCGGTGGCGAGGACTTCGTCGCCGACCGTGAGCTCCTCGATTGGTGTTGCTGATCCGTCGGATTTGAGGACGAGGGTTCCCGGGGGGAAGCTGTTTTTGCACGCGGTGCTGAGCGAGCGTTGCTTTGATGAGGTCGAGAGCTTGTGCGGCACCAGGCTGTTGAGCGTGGCTCTGAGGTCGTTGTCGCCGGCGAAGTAGCTTCCGGCTGATATGGCCCCGAAGACACTGAACATATCTTTGGGGCAGTGCAGTTCCATGCACAGGTTGAAGACCTTCAGGGTCAGTAGTGCTGCGGTTGCCGCCTTGGTGTGTTCGGGTCCGACCGTGAAGTCCCAGGCGTGGGGGCTGCGCTCCCAGCGTGCCCAGTCCTTGTAGAAGCGGTCGAGGAATTCGTACTTTCCGCTCCAGTTGTTGTCGACTTCGACTCCTGGTACCACGGTGGTGGTGCCGTCGGTGTCGTCGATGCTTCCGCCGCTGTCGGTGCTGCCGCCTGGGGCGTCGCCGCCGGTGTGTCCGTCGGTGGGGCAGTCGGCTCGGTCACCGCCGCAGTTGAGGAGCAGGCCGCTAGGGTCGCTGAGGTTGACGGGGTTGTTGTTGCTGTAGGCGTAGCCGTTCCATTGTTGGGGGTCGGCTGGGTTGAGGATGGGGTCTGGGGTGATGAAGCGGCCGGTGGTGGGTTGGTATTGGCGGGCGCCGAGGTTGGTGAGGCCGGTGGTGTCGTCCTTGGTTCCGCCGACGTAGCCGTGGGTGCCGGCCCATCCGGTGGGTTGGGTGCCGCGGGGGTTGCCGAACGGGTCGGTGGGGCGGCGGGTTTCGGTGAGAGTGGTGGCGTCGAGGGCGAGGTTTCCGGTGCCGTGGTGGTCGTTGATCTGCCAGGTGGCGGTGGTGCCTTGGCGGACCAGGGTGAGGCCGCCGGGCATTTGGTAGTAGCGGGTGCCGGTGGTGGTTGTGGGGCTGGTGGTGGTGTCGTAGGTGAGTTCGTCGCCTCCGAGGGTGATGGTGGTTTTGCCGGGGTTGTGGCGGATGAGCTGGTTGCCGTCGGCGTCGTAGACGTAGGTGGTGGACTGGTCCGGGACGGTCCACTTCTGGCCTGTGGGGACTGGTGTCCCGCAGGCTGCCAGGATTACGTCGATTCCGTTGGTGGTGACGTTGCCGGGGACGGCCAGGCACAGGTTGCCGGCCGGGTTGGCGATGCTGCCGTCGGTCCGCGTCGTCCAGGTCTGTGCGGTGGTGCCGTTGCAGGTCTGCAGCTGGATTGCGGAGCCGGCGGTGGTGCCCATGGCGGTCAGGCAGGAGCCGTAGACCTTGAGCTTGTTGCCGCCGGTGGCGAATTTCTGGGCGCTGGTCGCGTCACAGTTCGTGATCTCGGCCGGGGTGTTGTTGGCGCTGCTGCCGCCTTGCAGGGCGAGGCACTTGCCGCCGATGCCCTGGATCTGGACGGTCGGCCGATGGGTGTCGAGTTTGCCTTCGGTGTTCCAGTTCAGGTCGGTGGTGCCGGCCGCGTAGGTGTACTGGGCGGTGGTGTTCCCCGCTTGGTCGTAGGTGTTGGTGGCGTAGGCGGTGGTGTTGCCGTTGACAGTGGTGGTCTGGGTGGTGAGTGCGTGCGGTCCGCCGTTGCCGTTGCCGTTGTTGACGGTGCCGGGGGCGGTGAACGTCTGGGTTGTGACGGCGTCCTGGGCGCTGCCGCCGGTCGGGTTGTGCTGGGTCTGGGTCTTGCGGTTGCCGGTGAGGTCGTAGGTGTAGTCCTGCCAGTACGGTGTTCCGCCGCCGACGGTGTTGGTCGCTGGTGCGACGGCGCCGCTGGTGGGGGTGGTGTTGGCGCAGGCGCCTCGTCCGCCGACGGCTGGCTGGGGGGCCATGGTGAGCTGGCCGGTGTCGGACCAGGCGGTGGTCAGGCGGCTGAGGTGGTCGTAGCTGAAGCACTGCAGGTCGGTCTTGGAAGGGTCGTTGTCGGGGATGTTGCGCAGGGCCGTGATGCGGCCTGAGGCGTCGTAGGCGTAGGTCGTCTGCTGTACGGCGCCGGTCCCGGCGGTCTGCTTGTCGACGAACTGGGACAGGGGCCGTCCGGTGGACTCGTCGTAGGAGTTGGTGACGACGATCTGGGTGCCCCACGGGTTCACGGTGGTGCGGATGGGCCTGCCGTAGGCGTCGTAGTCGTTCGACAGGTCGTATGTGGAGCCGCCGAAGGCCCCGAACGACTTCAGGAGGCCCCAGGTCTCGTAGTTGTAGTTCACCGTCTCGGCGGCGATGTTCCCCACGGCCGAGCGGTTGTCGAGCGTCAGCAGGCCGGTGACCGGCTCGTAGCCCGCCTGGTAGGTGTATGTGAACGGCGTGCTGGAGCCGATCTCCGAACCCGGGATCGTCAGCGTCGTCTTCGTGGGGTGGTACGCCGTGTCGTAGGCGAGGACGGCACTGGTGTAGGCCGCCCCGGCTGCCCCGCCCACGTACCGGGTGGAGGAGGAGGGCTGTCCCTTGAGCACGGTGTCGTAGGTGCGGGCGGTCAGCTGCTTGGCGGAGTCGACCGCCAGACCGTCGTAGGTGGCGGTGGCACGGCCGAGCAGGTCGTAGGTAGAGGTGATGCTGCGGCCGCGGGCATCGGTGGTCGAGGCGATCCGGCCCGCACCGTCGTAGCGGATGGTGCTGGTTCCGGTGTCGGGGTCGGTGGCCGAGGTCTGCCGGCCGCGTACGTCGTAGGTGTAGGACCAGGTGTTGGCGGCCGCGTCCTTGCGGGTCGCCGGCTTACCCGCAAGGTCGTAGGTGTAGGTGGTGACGTCGGCGTCGCCGGGGTTACCGGTGGCGGTGGCCGTCTTGTACTGCCACAGCGCGGTGGTGAGGCCGCGGGCGTCGGTGACCGTGGACGTGGGCGTCGATCCGGTCGGCGGGGAGACGTCGGTGCGGTCCACGCCGGGGTAGGTGGTCGTCGTCGTGCTCTGGACCACCCCGTAGGCCACGAATTCGGTGGTGGTGGGCCGTCCGAGGCCGTCGTAGACGGTGTGGGTCTGGTTGGGTGCCTCGGCGGTCGTCGTCTGGTAGAGCGTCGTGCCTGGGGGCGCGGCGTCGTTGTACCAGTTGCCGTTGGAGCGGATGACGCGGCCGAACGAATCGTAGGCGGTGTCGGCGAGGATCCGGCCGGTGTTGTAGGCCCGGACCGCCGGAGCGGATTGGGTCTGGATGACCCGGCCGAGGCCGTCCATGATCTGGGTCGAACTCACCGAGCTGTAAGTGGTACCAGAGCCCACGCCCACCAGGGTCGTTGTCGTGGTGCTCGGCGGGACCACCTTGTCGGCAACGACCCCCGGGACGGCGTAGGCGTAGGCGGTGTTGGCTGACAGGTTGGTAGCCCTGCCTGGCAGCCACACGCCGGTGGTTCGGCCCAGGGCGTCATAGGAGAGGGTTGTGACGCGGTTGTTGGAGTCGGTGGTCGACTTGGGCAGTGACCGGGCACTGTTGAGAGCGGTGACTGTGCTCCGACCTGCCGCCTGGTCGCTCGCTCCCGCTGGCGCCGGGTAGTTGACGGTGACACCTGTGGGCAGCTCACCCGGTTGGGGCGCGGAGTAGCTGGTGGTCACCACTGCCCCGCTGCTGTGAGCGTTGTCGGTGACCTTGGGGTCGGTGATGGTGAGTACACGCCCGTACGTGTCGTAGGAGAACGCCGAGTCCACGGTGAACACGGGACTGGTCCCGTTGAACCGCTCGATGCTTTCCCGCGATGTGGGCTCTGTTTTGGTCCCGGTCTGGTTCAGCGGCTTGCCGTCGTAGTAGGCGCGGGTCCATGACGAGGTGTTCTGTTCGGTCGCATCTGCGGTGCAGGCGTTCGCGCCGCTGACACTTACCTGTTCGGAGACGAGAGCTGATACCTGGGGGTCGGGTCCGGCGGCGTAGGTCGTGCGCTGGCAGATGTCGGGGAGCGCATCGGCACTGGAAAGCGCGGAGAGCGGCCGGTTGTTGTGGTCCGGGTCAGTGGTCGCGGTCTTGGTGGTTGTGCGCCATGAGCCGTCGGCCTTGAGCGATTTCGCCGTGGACACCGAACTCGTCGAACCGTAGCGCGCGATCAGGTCAGGCAGGCCGGTGCGGCTGTGGGTTGCGGTGGGGACTGGCCCGGAGCTGGTGCTGACGGCGTAGGCGGTGATGGTGCCGCCGGCCTTGTCGTAGGTGTCGGTCTCCAGGGCCTGGCCGTTGAGCCAGTCGGAGTCGGTGACCGGACCACTCCTCGGGCCGGCGACCTTCGCGATGCGTGCCGTGCCGCTGGCGGTGATGTCGCCGTCCATGCCCTGGTGGTAGGTGACGGTCTTCTGCGACTTGGGGCCGTCACTTCCGCTGCCGGTGGTGGTGGTGACGTTGGCGTAGCCTCGGAAGTTGTCCCAGGTGCGGTCCTTGGTGTCGGTGAAGGGCGAGTCGTTGCGGTGCCAGGCGGCGTTGCCGTAGGAGTACCCGGTGGTCATGGCCGTGGCGCCCGGGGTGTTCGGGTTCAGGGTGACGGTCTTGACCGGGTATCGAAGGAACCAGTCGTCGACCGGGTCGGCGCCGGATTGCTCGTTCGGGACGTGCCACTTGACGTTGTAACAGGACCGGGTGTTGCCGTCTGCCGAGGCCGGCATGGTGTTGCTGACGCGGGAGCAGTCGGCGGGGTAGTAGTCCACGCCGATGGTGCTGCCGGTCTCGGTGGTGATCAGCTGGATCCGGGGCCGGTTGTAGTCGGGCCGGGAGGGCACCAGGTTGGTGCCGTCGACCCGGTTGCGCAGCAGCATCTCGGTGAAGGAGACCGGCGGTAGGGGCACTTGGGTGGACGAGGCCTGGGTGTCCTTGGCGGTGCGCTGCACCGAGGCGAGCCAGGGAACCTGGGTGGATTCGGTGGTGTTGACGACGTTGACGAACCTGTGGGTGAGCGCGTAGGCGTCGACGTCCTGGTAGGCGCCGTTGTAGCGGACCTTGGTGGTGATCGAGGCCAGCCACTTCGATGTCCAGTACGTGGGCCCGTAGTTGGTGCAGGTGCCGCTCTGTCCGCACTGCTGGTCGATGGGGACGTCGGGCCAGTTGCCGGCGTTGGCCTGGGTGCGGTTGGCCGGGTTGCAGGCGGCGACCGAGGTAACGCAGCGCTCGTCGCTGACGAAGTCGATCTTCGCGGCGGGGTTGTAGGTACCGTTCGCGGTGATCTGGTCGCTCAGGAGCTGGCCGTAGCCGATGGAGGCGAGGACGCCGCCGCGGGTGTAGGAGCTGTTGGCTCCGGTGCCGCTGTTCTGGCCGCCGCCCCGGGCGTAGAAGTTCGCCTCGGGGGTGTAGGTGTAGGTGGTGAGGTTGCCGTGCGGGTCGACGACGTAGTCGAGGTTCCAGCGCCAGGCGCTCTGGCACCAGGACGCTTTGCCCTTGGCCGGGTCGTAGCACGGGTCACCACTGTTGGGTGAGTACACCGGCACGGTCCAGGCAGATCCCGAATCTGGGCCCTTGGTGGACGGGTTGCCCGAGGCGTCGGGGAGGTGGGAGAGGCCGAAGTAGAAGACAGTACCGGCCGTATCGGTGACCTTGATGTAGGAGCCGTTCCAGGTGCCGTTGGTGGCGCCGGTGAGGAACTGCACCTTGCTGCCGTCGTCGCCCTTGATACGCCACGTGCACGCAGACTGCTCCATGGCGGCGGCCGCACCTGTCTGGCAGGAGGCATCGTTGGGTACGACTTCACCTGAGTGGCCGGCAAGCGAAAGCGTCAGGTTCGCGCCTGCCCAGCACTGGTCGCCGGACTTGGTGATGCCGGCCTTGGAGCAGGGCCGGTAGCTTCGCTCGACGAAACCGGAACTGTAGTCCCAGCCGTCACCGATCCAGGACGCCTGGGCATTGGCGGCGGAGGTCTTCCCATCCACCGACGACGAGTCGTAGGACAAAGCGACAGCAGGCGCCTGGCTGCCGAAGGACGGCGGCACCTGGATCGGTGAAGAGTACGTGAAAGCACCGGAGGACGAGCCGGCCGACCAGGCCTGGGAGATGTTCAGCGGGGTCGCGGAGTAGGTGCCGGCGCCGCTGGAGGAGCCGGACACCGCGGCGAGCACAACTGACTGTGCGGATGCGGGTGCTGGGGCCGGAGCGGCGTTCAGGGATTGGATACGGGTCGTGGCCGTGCCGTCGTCGCCGGGCAGCGTCACGTCGGCGACGAGCTTCTTGGCGGCAGCGTCGTAGCGAGACGGCACGGCAGTCTGCTGGAGGCAACCAGCGACGTCGGGAGTGGTGAGGGAGCAGGCCGGCAGACTCACGAGTTGGGCGCGTGCGGCCCAGTTCGCACCATAGCTCTCGGCGAGGGTGCCGGTGTCGAGGGAGAGGCGGACCGGGCCGGCGGCGTACTCGCCGTCACGGGAGAGGCTGATGACCGGCCCGGGTATGCCCGCAGCAGTCGCGGCCTTCGGGTCCACCAGGTCGACCTTCACCACCTGGTCGACGACGGAGGATCCGGCGAGCGGAGCAAGGGACAGGGGGAGGCCGGTGGCGCCGGCTTCGGAGCCTGCCTGTGGACTCTGCCCCGCGCTGCGACCCTGCGCGGCGGCAACCGTTCCAAGGTGAACGTCGGCGTGGCCCTGGGGGGCCGGTCGCGTGGTCTTCGGCGGCTGCCAGGTGGGCGGCACCGGGTGGCTGGGAGCCGTGACCGGGATGTTGTCCACGTTCTTGCCCCGGACGGAGGCGGTCGTCGGCAGTGCCGTGTTCGACGGCGACCATTTGCGCGAATAGTCCGGTCCGGCCGCGGCGGCCACCGACACCGGCGCGAGCAGTGATACGAGAACACCGGCAGCGGCGGCGAGGGAAAGATTTCTACCTTGCCGCCCTAGCATGAATTGCTGGCGGTCCAAAATGGATTTTGATGTCACAGAGAATGCCCCCAGGGATCGAAGCTCGAAATAAGCGATCATGAGAATGGCTGCAAGAGCCTATCAATGACTCGCCTATGGCTGCCGGGGTTCGATTCCATTGTCCTCAGTGATCCATGTCACACTGTCAACATATCGGGGATCAGTACCGTAAAGCGGACCAATTGGCGGCTATTTGGATTGTGGAGATCGACTGATATGGGCGAGCGTGCTGTCGACCTCTGTGCACGCGCGCTCGGAGGGTTCCTCAGCATCGGAGTTCCCACTGTGACCAGACGCCGCGGCCCAGCCGCTCAACGCCTGTGGGCGGTCGGCGGGGCCTTCGCCACCGCCCTCAGCCTGACCAGCCCTGTCGCGTTCGCCGCAGATCCGACTCCCATGCCGTCGTCGAGCGAGATCGCGGCGTTGGACTCCGAGCGTGCCAAGCAGCGGCCCGAGACGGAGGCCGACCGGGCGTTCGCGAAGGCGAAGAGCACGGGCAAGAACGTCGTGATCGATTCGATGACGAGTGAGTTCACCGAAACGGCCGCCACCCCAGGAGGACATCTGGCGGTCACCTCGCATCCCGACCAACAGCGCATTCGCCGCGAAACGGGCTGGACAACGCTCGATGCGACGCTGGCGGCGAATACGGACGGTACGTACTCGCCGAAGTCCTCCGTATCGGGTTTGAGAATGTCGAATGGCGGCGACGGGCCGCTGGCAACCATGGCCAGCACCGACGGAAAGAAGCTCTCCCTGTCCGCCCCGTTCACCCTGCCGGTGCCGACGGTGGACGCCGATGGCGACGGCCTGGTGTACGCGAACGTCGTGCCGGACGTGGACCTCAAGGCCACCGCCACCAAGCTCGGCGGCCTGACCACCGTGTTCGTGGTCAAGACACAGGCCGCAGCGTCCAGCCCCCAGCTGAAGACCCTCCGGTTCGGAACCACCGTGGACGGCGTCACCATCAGCACCGACCAGGCAGGCAACCTCACCGCCGCCGCTTCGGACGGGAAACCGCGCTGGACGGCCCCGGCCCCGCAGATGTGGGACAGCACCACCGCTGCCAACCCCGCTGCACCAGCCGCGAAGAACAGCGCCTCGGCCTTGAGGGCGCCCGCCCAGACCCAAGCCACTTCCGACACCGGCGGCAATGACGGCACCCCGAAGGCGGCAACGGTCAGCACCGCCGAAGGCCCCGGCGCAAACTCGAAGACCGCCGCGATGGCCGTCACCACGGACGCGGCCGGCGTCAGCCTCACCCCCTCGCAAAACCTGCTCTCGAACGGCACGGCCCCGTACTTCATCGACCCGGCCTGGCTCCCCTGGGGCCCCTCGGCCAACGCCTGGACCTGGGTGCAGTCCGCGCACCCCGACGCCAACAACTGGCAGCGCACCGGCAGCAACGACCAGGACCACCCAGGTGTGGGCATCTGCGGCTACTACGCAGCCGGCGGCAGCTGCAGCCCCACCGACACATACCGGACGTTCTACCAGTACGACATCAACCCGCTCAGGGGCGCAGTAGTCCACTACGCGACGATGAACCTTGAGGAGTACGTCTCCGCGGACTGGTCCTGTACCAACACCTACCCCCTGGACCTTTTCCACACCGGTGCCATCGACAGCGGTACCAGGTGGGGCAACCAGCCCGGCAAGATCGGCGGCTCACTGGGCCAGCGGACGGTCGGCGGTTCCGGTCACACCAACTGCTACAACAACGTGCCGTTCCAGTACGACGTCACCGGTACGCTCCAGACGTACGTCAACAACGGCCAGCTCACCTTCGGCCTCTACGGCAACGAGAGTAACCAGAACGCCTTCAAGCGCTTCACCTACCAGCCATCGCTCTACATCGAGTACGACCGCATCCCCTACCAGCCCACCAACCCCGGCGCCTCACCCGCGCCCCGCATCGTCAACACGACCAGCGCCTACCAAGCCTGCGACACCAACGACTCCAACGCATGGGCCTGGGAAGGCGCAGGCTCCCAACAGGCCGGCGCCATCTCCCTGGACGCCACCGTCACCAGCCCCGTCCAGGCCCAGCTCTACTCCTGGACCCACATCTGGGACTACAACCTCCCTGGGGCACCCGACGTCGACGGAGGGTGGTCAGCCCTGGTGGGCAGTGGCACCACCGCGTCGTGGAAGGTCAAAGCCGGTGCGATCCAGGACGGCCACGCCTACGGCTTCAGCATCTTCGCGGGCGACCAACTGGTCGACTGGTCACCCTCGACGGCGACCTGCCACTTCAAAGCCGACCTGACGCCCCCGCAGGTGAGGTTCCCGGCAACGGTGACCGACCTCAACACCCAGTTCCCCCCGTCCGGCAACGGCCAGGTCA
Organism: Kitasatospora sp. NPDC101801; assembly: GCF_044766665.1. Classification (NCBI taxonomy): domain Bacteria; kingdom Bacillati; phylum Actinomycetota; class Actinomycetes; order Kitasatosporales; family Streptomycetaceae; genus Kitasatospora; species Kitasatospora sp. NPDC101801. Next base: position 4,344 of record NZ_JBIWML010000065.1, on the reverse strand, counting down.
CCAAGCTCGCCGTGGGCAAGACCGGCACCATCCCGATCACCGGCACCGCCGACCCCAACCCCAGCGGACTCGGCGCCTCCGGCCTGGCCTGCCTGCGCTGGAGCTTCGACCCCCAACTCACGGGCGCGGCATGGCAGTGCGGCACCGCCATGCCCACCAGCCAGATCCCGGTCACCCCCACCCGCTGGGGCACCAACATCCTCTACGTTCAGGCCCAGGACAAGGCCGGCAACCTCTCCCCCACCGGCCATTACCCCTTCTACGTCCCCTGGAATCCCAACGGGCCCGCGCCCGTGTTCGGTGACGTCACCGGCGACAGCACTCCCGACATCCTCGCCGCCGACGCCCAGGGGAGCCTTCGCGCCTACACCGTCCCCGGCAACCCCAACGCCACCAGCACCGCAGGCAGCATCGCCTCCAGAGGCACCAGCGCACCCAACGGCACCACGTGGGCAACCGACGACCGCATCACCCACCGCGGCAGCCTGCAGGGCGGCAAGAGCGTCGATGAGGTCCTGGTCCACAAGGACGGCGAAGCTGCCCTGAACGTCTACCAGAACCCCGGGAACGCCGGCGTCACCGGCTTCCTCGACAGCTCGATATCCCTGGGCAAGCCGAGCGCGTGCACTGTGACCGCCGTCAGCAGGGACTGCGCGGGCTACTTCGCCACCGACTGGTCCACGACCGCCAGCATCGCCGCCCTCGGGGACCCTTCAACCACCGACCTCAACGCCAGCAAGCAGTTCCAGAACCGCACGGGCCTGCTCACCATCGAGACCAACCCCGCCGGAGACGGCGCCCTCTGGTACTACCCCAGCATCGGCGACCGCACTCTGGGCAACCCCATCAAGATCTCCCCCACCGGGTGGAAGAACGTCGACCTGATCCCCGCAGGCGACTGGGCCGGACAAGGACACCCCGGCATCTGGGCCCGCAACCGAACCACCCAGGAACTCTGGGCCTACACCTTCACCCTCGGCACCGACACTGTCAGCGACCCCTTCGGCGGCGGTATCAGCTACCCCGTCATCACGGGTATCGCCACCAGCGTCAAGACCGGCGCCGTCGACTACGACACCTGGCCCCGCATCGGCTCAGACGGCGACCTCACCGGCAGCGGATCCTCCACCCTGTGGGCCATCACCCGCGCCGGCGACATCCAGATCTGGACCGGCAAGCGCACCGGCACCAGCACCGCCCCCACCTGGCAGTGGTCTCCCGGCCCCACCACCGTCCTGACCACCCGCACCGGCGCTGACCAATGGCCCCTCAGCAGCGCAAGCACCACCGGCACCCAGGCATCCGACAGTGCCGGCATCAACAAGGCAACCGGCGTCGGCCCACTCAGCTGGACCACCGACCACAAGAACACCGCCAACGGCGCCGCCAACCTCAACGGCACCTACTACAAGAGCGAGAAGCCCGCACTCGACACCAGCAAGAGCTACTCAGTCTCAGCCTGGGTCAAACTCACCAACACCGACAACTACGAAACCTTCGTCACCCAAAACGGCAACGACCGCGGCGCCTACTACCTCCAGTACTCCAAGGCCTACAACGCCTGGTCCTTCGTCGCCCCTGGCGCGGATGACTACGGAACCGGCATCTACCACCATGCCAGCGCCGCCACCCCGCCCCAACTGAACGTCTGGACCAACCTGGTGGCCACCTTCGACGCCGACACCAAAGCCATGACGCTCTACGTCAACGGCCAGTACGCAGGCTCCGACACCAACCCCACCCCCTGGAACGCCACCGGCCCCGTCACCATCGGCGCCGACGCCGCCACCAACCACCCCGTCAGCAACCTGACAGCCGGCGCCACCAGCGACATCCGCACCTACCCCTACCCCCTCACCAGCGCACAGGTCACCAACCTCTACAACAGCTGACACTGACCCACCTGCGGGCCTGCACCCACCTCGGGGCAGGCCCGCAGCGCGTCGGGGCAGCCATGGCCGAGCCGCCGCAAGGGGCAGCTGTCGGCAGCTGCCCATCCGGCCCGAGCTCGGACGGGGACCACGCCATTGCCGAGCGCTAGCGGAGCGATCACCGAGGGCCAACCAAGCAGTTCATGGCATGCGAAAGTGGCGATTTCACCCCCGGCGCGCTCATGCCCGTCGACAATCTCGCGAGCCGCACGGAGCCGTGCAGAGGAAGTCGGCCAGGACGCCACGACTGAGCAGAATCGTCCAAGCCCACGCCCATCAAGATCGTCAGCGCATCGCCTCCTGTGCACGGGCATGATGCTCTAAGCTGACGACGATCTTGGGGGAGGGAACGTCTTGCTCACACGCAAAATATCGGGCCTGACACTTATCGGATCGGCCATCGCAGGGCTGCTGCTGACCGGGTGCTCCCCGGACACCGCAGACCGAGCTACGCCCGCTCCTACGAGCGCCAGCGCCTCCGTGCCGAGCAGTGTCTCGGCCACACCGGCCCCTGGGTGCGCGTCACCGAAGCCCACCTCCAGTGGGTACGGTGGCACCTCGGAGGGCCTCCCCGACGACGTGCGCTGCATTCCCCACGTCCTTGACGGCAACGTCCTCAACGCGTCGGCCCTCGCCGACGGCACCCTGATCGAGGGCCGTTCCATGACCGTCTACACCACCGAGGACACCACCCCCGAGCAGGCGCACGCACTGTGCCTCAAGATCACCGACATCGGCTACGGCACAGGCGGACAACACCAAGTCTCGCTGCTGTCCGTCGGTAACGGCTACATCTTGTACATGTCGCTCCCCGGTGGGCAGGCCTGCGCCAAAATGCGCTGACCTGCGGACCCGACCGCCCCGGACAGGGTCTGTCCAGCGACTGGCTGTGGCGCACATTCGGTGGTGACGGAGGTCATTTCGGTTGCCAAAAGTGACGGTCAGATTTCGACGGCGCGCTGACCTGGGCCTTCGGATGGAGATGCCCAGGCAAGCAGGCCTGGGCGGGCCTACCAGCAGGCACCCGGTGCCCCGGGGGCGCCCCACTTTCTGCGGACGCCCTGAGTCGACTCGACCTGTGGAACTCTCGACGGCCGCCCATATCGGCACTTACATAACACTCCGTCACCACCGAAGGTGCGCCAGAGCCTCGGCTTCCGACCGGTCGTTTCCAGTGGCCCGGACGAGGAGTACTGACTGGGTGTTTCGTTCCCGGTTTTGAGGGTCAAGTTCCGCGCCAGGTGGGGGTGGCTTCGCCGGTGAGGCGGCGGGTCATGAGGTTGATCATCACGATGTGAATCATGGCTTCGGAGCGGGCTGGGAGTGCCTCGTAGTCGCGGGCCAGGCGGCGGTGGTTCATCAGCCAGCCCGCAGCAAACGCCCTGACGGGCATGGCCGCTGCGTGTTGTCGGGTGGCCGCCGTGGGGTGGCCACCCGACAATGAGGAGGTCAGGTGGGCGGGGTTGGGCGGGTGCTCCGGTCGGGGTAGGCGAAGCCATGGGCGACGAGGACGGCAGGGCCGCTGAGCCGCATGGTGCCGTCGCTCTGGACGGTGACGGCGAGTCGGCCGCCGGGCACGTCGACCGTGTATCGGTCGGCATGGGCGCCGCGGAGGTGACGGACGGCGGTCACGGCGGCCACCGCGCCGGTCCCGCAGGAGCGGGTCTCGCCGACGCCGCGCTCGTGGACGCGCAGGGCCAGGTGGCCCGGTCCGAGGACGGTGACGAACTCGACGCTGACACCGTGCGGGTAGGCGGTGGTCGGTTCCACGAGGGGGGAGGTGCGCAGGTCGCCGGGGTGGTCGAGACTGTCGACCAAGGCGACGGCGTGGGGGTTGCCGACGTCGACGTGCAGAGCGGGCCAGCTGTGTCCGGCGGCGGTGACGTTGATGCCGTCGGGGCCGGGTAGGACGGGTCGGCCCATGTCGACGGTGATGTTGTCGTTAGTGTCGATGTCGACGTGGCGGATGCCGGCGCGGGTGGCGATGGCGAGGCGCCCGGGCAGGGCCCGTCCGGTGTCGACGAGATAGCGGGCGAAGACCCGGATGCCGTTGCCGCACATCTGGGCGGTGGTCCCGTCGGGGTTCCAGTAGTCCATGAACCATTCGGCCTCGGAGGCCATCGTGGTGGCGTCGGGGTGGGCTGCGGACCGGATGACGCGCAGCAGGCCATCGGCGCCGATGCCGCTTCTGCGGTCGCAGAGGCGGATGACGTCGTGCGGGTGGAAGGCGAGCTGGTTGTGCGGGTCCGGTACGAGGAGGAAGTCGTTCTCCGTGCCGTGGCCTTTGCCGAAGGGGAGGCCGTTGCTGGTCACGTGGTCTCAGTGGCTGTTGTCTTTCCGGGCTTGAGGGCTGTGTTTCCGCTGTTCAGGAATGGGGTCGGCGGTCTCGGGGAGTGGTGACGTGTCGTGTCGT
>NZ_JBIWML010000064.1:0-26584 GCF_044766665.1 Kitasatospora sp. NPDC101801 | reverse complement strand
CCCGAAAACACCACATTCACAAGAGAGTTGGCATCATGCACAGTCCATGATCGCAGCCAAGGACGCAGCGTCACCACCGACTACGGAACAGAGCCAGTCACTGGACACACCCGATGCACGGAGCGGGATGCGGCGGGGGCGAAACGGGTACCCCGTACTGGAGCGTGGAGTCTGTCGGCCGTCGGGAAGGGGTTGGGATGGGCGTACGAGGTTCCGGTCGACGATTCGGCCCGCAGGACGTCTGGGCGGGCCTGACCATGCTCGTGCTGCTGTTCGGCGGCCTTACCGTGTTCGCCTACCTCCAGCCGCCCCTCGAGTACAGGTGCGACAACTCCAACTACCCGACCTTCCCGTGCAGGTTCAACCGGCCCCAGCCCGCCCCGACCACCCGGTGCCCCACCGACTGGTGGGAGTACCGCAGCCTGGACCGGGAAGCCGCCGTGGGCTGTGCGATGACCCGGCCGACCCCGCTGCCCTGCCCGACCACACCGCACACCTACTGGGTGGCACAGGGAGAGGAAGCGCTTCCACCTGGCTGCTCCTACCCGCGGACGGCAACGGTGCCACCGTCCACCTCGCCACTCCCGCAGGGCTGACACGGTGCCCTACAGCCCAGGGGGCTGACGAACAATAACTCCTCGGTTTCTGCGGGCTGTTGGGCCGTAGGATGCGAGGGCGTCGGAGGGGACGAAGGCAGAGCTGGTGGATGCGTTCGGGTTGTTGCTGCCGCATCTCGATGAGCGGCAGCAGCGCCTGACGCTGGGTGCCGTGGTCCGCGTTCTGGGCCACGGCGGGATCCGCATGGTGGCTCAGGCGGCCGGGGTGGCGGAGTCCACGGTGTCGCGCGGGAAGCGGGAGCTGGAGCATGCGGAGGAGCCTGTGGGTCGGGTCCGGGCAGCGGGCGCCGGCCGGAAGTCCTTGCGGGAGGTGGATTCGGGGTTGGTGCCCGCGTTGCTGGCGCTGGTCGAGCCGGACCAGCGGGGTGACCCGGAATCTCCGCTGCTGTGGACGGTGAAGTCCACCCGGAATCTGGCGGCCGAGCTGACGCGTCAGGGGCACCGGATCGGTTCGGACACGGTGGCCGCGCTGTTGAAGGCGGAGGGCTTCTGAACCGCTGCGGGTTCTGTAGAGACTCTAGGTTGTGGCTGTGACCTGCAGGTTTGGCTGCTGTTCGCTGTAGTACGCGGCTTCGTACTCGGCGGGTGGGGTGTGGCCGAGTTCACTGTGGAGCCGGGTGGAGTTGAACCAGTCGACGTACTCGGCGGTGGCGATCTCGACGTCGGTCAGGGTCCGCCAGGGCCCTTGGCGCTTGATGAGCTCGGTTTTGTAGAGGCCGATGGCCGATTCCATCAGGGCGTTGTCCAGGGCGTCTCCGACTGTGCCGATGGAGGCCGCGATCTGCTCGGCCGCCAGGTGGGTCGCAAGGCGGAACGACGTGTACTGCGAGCCGGCATCGGAGTGGTGGATCAACTCCCTTGGCACTACAGGGAATCCGGCGCGGTCCCGCTGCCACAGGCCCATCTCGAGGGCGGACAGGATCAGCGGCGTCTGCTTGTTGGTGGCCGCCGACCAGCCGACGATCCGCCGGGAGAAGGTGTCGACGACGAAGGCGACGTAGACGGTGCCCGCCCAGGCCGCCACGTGCGTGAAGTCCGCGACCCACACCCGATTCGGCGCGCTCGCGACGAAGTTGCGCTTCAGCAGGTCGGGCGCCCGGTCGACGCTCTTGTCCGACACTGTGGTGACAACCTTCTTGCCCCGCACCGCTCCTGACAGTCCCTGCGCCTTCATGAGGCGTGAGACGGTGCACTGGGCGACGGTGTGTCCGCGCCGCTGGAGTTCGGCCCAGACCTTGCGGTAGCCGTAGACGCCGTAGTTGCTCTCGTGGATCTCCTTAATGAGCGGGACGAGTTCCGCGTCGCGTCGGGCGCGGGCGGAGGTGGTGCCGCTCTTGTGGGTGTAGTAGGTGCTGGGGTGGATGCTGCAGTCGTTCGCGGTGAGCGTCCTGCAGATCGGCTCGACTCCGCCGAAGCGGTCCCGGTGCTCGTCGATGAACGCTACGAGCGTGTGTGTGGCCGGTCGAGCTCGGCCGCGAAGAAAGACGCCGCGGCCTTGAGGATCTCGTTGGCCCGCTTCAGCTCGGCGTTCTCCCGCTTGAGCGCCTTCATCGCCGCCGATTCCTCGGTCGTCGTGCCCGGCCGGGCGCCGGCGTCGGTCTGGGCCTGGCGGACCCACTTGCGCAGGCTCTCCGGGCCCACGTCGAGCTTGGCGCCGATCGACCGGATGCACTGGTACTCGGTCTCGTACTGATCGCGGGTCTCCAGTACCAGGCGCACCGCCCGCTCCCGGACCTCAGTGGGGTATGGCTTCCTCATAACGGACTCGATCCTTCCAAGAGAACGAGTCTCGGTCAAACCCGCAGCGGTTCAGTCCGAGCGCAGTCGGCCGATAAGTTCCAGGGGCAGGTCGGACAGGAGGTGGGCCAGGCGGGTGACGTCGTAGCCGGCGTCCATGACGAGCAGGATGTCCGGGGCGCCAATGGTCCAGTGCCCGGCTTCGATCAGGCGCCCGGTGACCTCGCGCAGTTGGGTGGCGGTGACCGCGGTGGCATCGTCCTCGGGCCCGAGCCGGACCGCGTCCAGCAGGCCGGTCCAGGAGGTGCGGCCGGACTCCAGGGCGGCGACGAAGGAGTAGGGCCAGCCGGGGATCATCTGGTCGGCGCTGCGGCCGCGCCCGTAGACATGGCAGAACAGGCGGTCATCGCTGGTGGGAGCGTCGGGGCGGAGCCAGTTGGAGACGTCCACGGCCAGGGCGATGCGTCCGTCGGCCAGACGTGGGATCGGCAGGGTGGTCAGTGCGCGTCGCAGTCGGGTCGGCTCGAGCCAGCCCCGGTCCAGTGCGGCGTACATCGCGCCGTGCCCGCGCCGGTGCTCGGCCGCCAGCGACAGGTCCACCAGCGTCTTGACGGGGCCGTCCGTGCACAGCAGCGCGTCGGTGAGCTCGAAGAGCGCGTCCCCTCGCTTGTACAGACAGTCGTAGAACTCGACCCGAAAGTGGGACAGGACGCCCAACGCGTCGTCTGCGGGCGCGTCAACGGGAAGACTCAAGGCAGCGGCCGTTCTCTCGTGCTTCGTGACTCGACATCTCGAAGCGTGGAGAACGGCCGCCTTCGCTGTCCCGGAAAGAACCGCAGATCAGCAGGTCGAGTGACCTGCGAGGTTAAACAACAAGCTTAGGCTTCCTCGCACTCAGCACAATCACGCACCAGCTCGCTATCGGGTTACCCTCGCTCACGGCCTGATGCGAACACGGCTCGTGAGGGGAACGGCATGGGACTGCACGAGGAGTGCGGCGATCAGCGGCTGGCGGCGGAGGGCGAGGTCGCTGTCGCCCGGCTGGCGATGGACGCGGGCGACCTGCCGCATGCCGCGACGCACCTGGCCGCCGCCATGGCGGCCGACCCCGGGCTGCCGGAGGTGCACGAGGCCCTCGCCGAGTTCTGCGCCCGCGCCGCAGGCCCGGCGACGGCCCTCGCACACTTTCCGACCGGGGGTCAGCCGTCTCCCGGCGCCGCCGCCTGCCACGCGCACCTGCGGGCGGCGGCCGGCGAGTGGGACACCGCCTTCGCGACACTCGCTGCCGTGATGGAGGCCGAGCCTGCCCTGCCGTGGGCGCAGGCGGCTTGGCTGCTCCGCGAGGACCTGCCGGAACTGATCGACCCGGACACCGTGGCTCACGCGACCTCCCGGGCCACGTCCGCCCTCCCCGAACCGCTGTCCCACGATGTCCGGGACGCCCTGCTGCCCTTCGACCGGTTCGTCTCCGGCGTACTGGAGCGCCATCCGGGCCACTCCCGCCTGCTGGCGCTCGCCTCGGCGCTTCCCCGCCTGCTCGGCGCCACCGACCGGGCCGTCGACCGGGCTCGGCAGGCGTACGTGATCACGCCGGGCCGCGTCGAGTCCGTCATGCTCGGCTGGGCGCTGCGCGCCGACGGGAGGCCGGACGAGGCGCTGGCGGTCTGGGAGGCAACCCTCGGCGAGGAGCCCTTCGACGGTCACCTGGCCGGCGAGGTGGCCGAGCTGTACGCGGCCACCGGCCGTCCGGAGGCGGGTCTGCCCTGGGTGGAGCGCGCGCTGCGCCACGAGCCCGACCATCCGATGGCCGCGCCCCTGCTGCACGTCCTGCGCCATCGGATCGACGGTGACATCGAGCATTTGATCGCACTGGCCGACCACGCCCGCGTCCACCCCGACCACGGACTGGCCGGCGAACTGCTCGCCCGGTTCAGCCGTCAGCAGCCCTGGCTGGGCATCGTGCATCCGGTCGTCGACCCGTCGATCGATCTCCTGCACCGGCTGCTGGTCGAGCCGAACAGCGAGCTGGCCGGGGGCTTCGTGATCCAGATGTCGGAGCCCGAGCCGCCCAGCACGCTGCTCGCCCTCCGGCTCGCCTTCACCGGTGGCTCGGTGGCCTACCGTCAACTCCTGGAACCGGACCCGCGCCTGACGGTGCGCCCGGTCAGCGTCCGGGTCTGGCGCTACGAGGGGCTCGATCCGCTCCCCGCCGTGGCCGCGCCCGCGCCGGAGAGCGCCGAGCTCGTCCGGCAGACCGCCGAGGTGGTCTGGGCCCATCTGCCCGCCGCCTACGACCGGGCGGTCCGCCTGGCCGGCCTGCCACTGCCGGACCTGCTCGGCGTGCTCGCGCACCCGCCCGTCCCGCGCGAGGACGAGCTCGGCCGGGCCCTGCTCGCGCACCAGCCCGAGCTGTGGATCCGTGCCGTCCAGGTGTTCGCCTGCCTCGGCATCGCCCACCACCGTACCGACCAGCGCTGGCTGGAGTCGGCCCGCCGCCGAACCCTGCTCGATCTGCTCTTCGGGACCGAGGACTGGGTGGTGGAGGCAGCCGGCTTCGCCCTGCTCGCCGTGGCCTGGACGCAGCCGGAGACCCGCCAGGACATCGGGCAGCAGTTGCGCATCCGCCTGCGCGCGGTGGCCGCCGCCTACCGGCAGCGCGACGTGACCATCCTCGACTCGGTCTGCACCCTGGTCCTCGCCAGTCCCTGGCGCGACGAGCAGTCCCTTGCCCTGGCCCGGGAGCTGATCGACCGTCGCCGCGACGACATGGCGGCACACGCCGTGGAGCAGGCCGAACAGGCCGAAGCGGAGACCGCAGCGGCCCCGAGCCCGCCCAGGGGACTGAGGCGGCTGTTCGGCCGGAGCCGTTGAGTTTGCCGCTTACTGATGTCGGCTTGTCAGGGTGAGGTTGGGGCGTCGAGGGTCAGGCCAATTCCGGCTCACCGGCGCCCTGGCCGCGGTCGAGGCCCGCCTCGCCGAGATCGCCATCACCGGCAAGGTCATCGACGGCCTCACCCTGCCCGACCACGAACCAGTCCCAGCGGCAACCACCACCGTCTACCAGCGCATAGTCACCGCCTTCAACGAGCACCCCGAGCAGGTCTTCCGGGTTCGCGACCTACACGAACTCCTCGGCTTGCCCACCGACGAGCCCTCGATCAACGTCACCCGCTCCCGTCTGGGACGACTCGTCCGCCAGGGACTCCTCGACCAACCCGGACGCGGCCGCTACCCGAAACGGACTTAACGCCCCCTGAGTGGGCGTTTTGGCATCTATTGTTTGATATGCGGCTCTTGTCCTTGTCCTACTTCGCGGTATTTGCCAGGTAGGTCGGGACTGGGGTCAAGCGGCCGACGAGGACAACTGCCCGTCTCATCCGCTGCTACGTCTGGAAGTCCGTCTGGTTTGAAGAATTCATAGAACCGCCCAAGTAGCAGCAGAATCTGATTGTCCGTCACGTTCAGGCTGACGCTGTGCCGTGAGCCAGCGGAAGCTGTATCCCAGCGACCTGTCCGACGCCCGATGGGCCCTGATCGAGCCAAAACTGACAGTCTGGAGGAAGGCCCGGCTCGACCGCAGGCCTACCGGCAAGCCGGCCAAGGTCGAACTGCGCGACGTTTTCAACGCGGTCCTCTAGGTCAACCGCACGGGAATCCCCTGGAAGTACCTTCCGCATGACTTCCCGAACCACGGCACCGTCTACGCCTACTACGCGGCCTGGCGCGACGAGGGAATCTTCGCCCAGCTCAACTACGACCTGACCGGACTGGCCCGCGTGAAGGAGGGACGCAACCCCGAACCGACGGCATCCGTGATTGAACCGCTGCGGGTTTGACCGAGACTCGTTCTCTTGGAAGGATCGAGTCCGTTATGAGGAAGCCATACCCCACTGAGGTCCGGGAGCGGGCGGTGCGCCTGGTACTGGAGACCCGCGATCAGTACGAGACCGAGTACCAGTGCATCCGGTCGATCGGCGCCAAGCTCGACGTGGGCCCGGAGAGCCTGCGCAAGTGGGTCCGCCAGGCCCAGACCGACGCCGGCGCCCGGCCGGGCACGACGACCGAGGAATCGGCGGCGATGAAGGCGCTCAAGCGGGAGAACGCCGAGCTGAAGCGGGCCAACGAGATCCTCAAGGCCGCGGCGTCTCCCGACGACCCGCCCTGAGCGAAGACGAACGCTTGGCCGCACTCGGCCGACTGCTGACCGGCACAGACGCACCGATGCGTCTGCGCGTCGCCGGGGTCATCGTCCTCCTCTACGCGCAACCCCTCACCCGGGTCGTCCAGTTGACGGTCGACGACGTGCTCCACGACGGAGAGGCCATGCTTCTGCGACTCGGGGAGCCCGCCTCGCCCGTCCCCGCACCGGTAGCGGCCCTGCTGCTGGCGTACATCGCGAACCGCGGCAACATGAACACCGCCACCAACCAGGCATCCCGCTGGCTCTTCCCCGGCCGCCGAGCCGGCCAGCCAGCCCGCCCCGACCACCTCTCCGCGCTCCTGGGCGAGATCGGCATCCCAGTCGCCGCCGCCCGCAGCGCCGCCATCAGACAGCAACTCCTCGAACTGCCCGCCCCCGTCGTCGCGGACGCCCTCGGCTACCACGACAAGACCACCAGCCGACTCCTCCGAGAGACCGGCGGGACCTGGAGCCGATACGCCGCAGGCAACCACACCCGGTCACCACCGGGCTGGGCTCCCCGGGGAACCCACGGCAGTTGAATGCGCGAGCCCACCAGTACCGAGGCCGTTCAAGCCCTCGGCGGAGGCCATCGCCGACCGGGCGAGCAAGCCGCACCGCCACCGGGCCCCGTCGCTGCCGGTGCGGGGGCCAGCGGACGAGAAGGACGTGAGTCAGGTTCCAGTTCCGAATAGGGTGACGCCGTGCCTCAACGTTCTGGTCAGCCGCCTCTCCCATCCCGCCAGCAACTTGCCAGCCTGCGGGACTTCGTCCATGGAAGGACCTACTCGGCCGCCTCGGTCGCCATCCGGCTCGACGGCGCTCCGCCGCATGCCGAGGGGTCACCCCTGGACGACGTGGGCAAGGTCGCAAATGCCCTGTACGAGGTCGTGAACACTCTCGGCAGACCGGTGCTGGACGCAGTGCATTCCGGGCAGCCGAACGACGAGGCGTGCGACTCGTGGATTGCGCTCTTGTTGATCGCCCAGCACTGGCGGGACTCGCCTGATCTACCAGCAGACCTGAAAGCCCTAGTCGATGGGGCGCTTCCTCTCTGACGCACCTCGCCCGGTCGGACCCCAGAAGGCTGTCACGTTCAGTAGCAATGCCGGAACGAGGTGGGCCAACTCGCGACGGTTGAATACGCGAGCCCACCAGTACCGCGGCCGTAGCCTACCGATCCTCCTCGTGGGCCGACACGAAGGCGTGAGCTTGGTCTGCGGCCACATCGAGGGTGCCGCGGGAGTCACCCGTGGCCGTGGCGGGGATGAGTGGCATGTCGCGAAGCAGCGTGTCCCGTTCAAGAGCGATGTCCGTCACGAAGTCTGTCCACGTCATACCCGTCACGCTAGGCGTCCTCGGTGGGGCGGGCGCGCTGGAAAGTCTCAGCGTGCGCGGTCCAGTCACTGAGTGCACCGTCGAGGTATGGGTGTGCTGGTGCTGCTGGAGGTCGTTAAGGGGTTTGACCCTGACGAAACGGACCCCTCCTTCGTCCGGTCGGTCCACGCCGCCGCGAGCGACCCTGACGTGCCGGAGGACCCGTTGCCTGTAACGCTCTGCGGAATCTCCACCGATCCCTTGGTGCACTCGCACTACCGGGCCGGGTACGGGGAGCCGTGGTACCCAGCGGAGCTGGAGGACCGACGGTGCCGGGAATGCGAAAGGGCGCTGAAACGGATGTGATGCAACTGCTGGGGCTGGGGCTGGGTGGCTAGTCCGGCCGCGCAGGTGGGCGAGCCGAAGTGCGGCTAGAGCCCAGTTGGCGGCACTTTCGGGCGACAACCCGTGTGCCTCGCACGAGCCGGAGAATCCACACGCGACAGTTGTGCCATGGGAACCGACCCGTTGGACCAGATGGTCCGTCGCCTCAATCTCACCGACGCGCTGCAAGCGCACTTCGGGCCCTGCCGCGAGTGGCCCGTCCAGATCAAGGCGGCCTACGCGCAACTCGAACAGCTGAGGGACCTGATCGGCGATGAGCGGTACGCGGAGCTGATCAACTGCGCCGAAGAAGGCATCGAGAAGTGGGCAAGGTTCAACCGCCGAGAGGTGCAGATCCAATACATCGGGCTGGCTCTGTTCAAGCAGCATGAGGACGAGAGTCCGGAGCTCAAGGTCGCTTGGGCCATCCTGTACGGCCTCCATGTCCTCCTCGACCGGCCCGAGTTCGAAAGGCTGGTCGCTGCTGCCTCTGCGGCACTTGCAGCAGACGCCGACGACAGACGAGATGCGGAGAACGATCTCAGCCTTGCAGGCTAGGGCCGCCCCGGACACAGAACCTCAACGGATGCGCGGGCCCTGCTGGTCCTGACGGGTCTGCCGCGGAAGCGGCTGGACCGCCGGTTGCGGGACGGCCGGGCGCTGGGCCGGTGCCTGGTTCTGGCGCTGGTCGGCGGGCTCGATCCGGCGGGTCGGCGCAGTCCGAGCGGCGCGTGTGGGCTGTCCGCCGCGCTGCTGGAGCTGTTCGCGGTGGGCTTGGCGCTCGGCCTGGCGGCCAGCACGGCGGCGTTGGGCGAGGGTCAGCTGGCGACCTTCCTCGGCCTGCGGCTGCTGCTCCGGCTGAGCGGCCTCGATGGTGAGCTGGCGGCGCTCGATGAGCACCGTGCTGACCTGCTCCGCGACGTGCTGCTGGGCCAGCGCGGCGTCGTCCAGGCGCGGGAGGCCGGCGAGCCAGATGGCGCCGGTCCGGGCGGCGACGGCGCGCACGATCTCGGCCTGGTCGGCCTCCGGCAGGGCCCGGTAGACGTCGGCGGCGAGCTGGCGGCGGGCCACCTGGTCGGGGTTCGCGGTGGTGACCGTCGGGGCGTTCGGCGCGGTGGCGATGCGCCGGGCGGTGACGGCGGCTTCGGTGGCCTGCCAGTAGGCGTCGTGGCCGGTGCGGCCCTCCTCGATGTAGGGGCCGGCGGGCTGGGCAGCGCTGTCATCGGTGACCTGGTACTGGTCGCGGTAGGCGGCGACGACGGCGAGCTGCTGCTGCCACTGGGCGCGCAGGGTGGGGTCGGTCGGTGCTTCGCCGAGGGTCCGGCTCCACTCCGGGCGGTGCTCCGCGGTGCGGTCGGCGAGCGCCGAGAGGCGGCTGGCGATGAGCGCGGTGCTCTCGGTGAGGTAGTCGTGGTGGCGCGGGTTGGCCGTGGTGGAGGCGGGGACGGCGCTGATCCATGCCGGGAGGTCGGCACGGCCGGAGGCGGCGCGGGTGTGGGCGAGGGCCTGCTGCTGGGCGTGCTGGAGGAGTTCGGGCAGCGCGGTGCGGCCGGTCACGTCGGAGAGGGCGGTCTCCGCGGTGGTGCCGGTGTTCTCGATCGTCTTGAGGGTCCATGCGAGGGTGCGCCACAGCTCCGCTTCGGCACGGTCGGCCGGCTGGCCGGTGGTGGTCGGGGCGTCGGCGGCGAGCTGGCGGCCGATGCGCCAGGCCAGGACCTGGCTGAGGCTGTCGGCGCCGGTGAGCGGACGCTGTTCGGCGACCTGGCGCAGGAGGGTGGCGGGTTCGTGGCCGGCGGTCTCGGCGCGGCGCAGGGCGGCGGTGAGGGCGGGCCAGGTGTTCTCGTTGCGTGCGCGGGTGGCGTGCTGGTCACCGAGGACGGTGGTGACGAGGGCTTGGTGGCGGAGGGCTTCGGGTGCCTGCTGGTGGTGTTCGGGGATGCCGTCGGTTGCCAGGTTGGTGCGGGCGGCGCGGGTCAGGGCGGTGACCGGGTCGCTGGCGCCGGCGGTCTGGGCGGCCGTGGTGGTGAGCAGGGTGGTGGTGTCGTGGCCGGTGCGTTCGGCGGCGGCGAGGGCGCCGGCGAGGTGGGGCCATTGCGGGTGGGCGGTGACCTGGTCGGTGGCGGTGTTGAGCGCGGTGGCGGCAGCGGTGGCGTAGCGGTTGAGGGTGTCGGCGGAGACGTGCGGGTGCGCGTCGGGGGCCTGGGCGGCGGCGGGCGCGATGCGCAGGGCGGCCGGTTCGGCGGTCGCGGTCTGGGGGTCGAAGTGGTGGGTGGGCAGGCCGGTGTGCGCCGCGATCAGGGCGGCGTAGCGGGTGGTGTCGGCTTCGGTGGGTGCGTGGAGGTGGGCGGGGGCGGGGCGGTCTTCGGTGATGGTGTTCAGGCGCCAGGCGAGGGCCTGTGCCGGGGAGTCGGCGGTGGTGAGGTCGCCGCGCCAGGTGGCGGCGGCGATCAGGCGTTCGGGCTGCCAGCCGGCGGCTTCGGCGCCTCGCAGGGCGCGGGTGACGGCGGTCATCGCGTCGTCGGTGGTGATCTGCTCGGCGAGGGCGGGGCCGAGGAGTCGGTGGATGAGCTGGTGGTAGTAGGGGGTGGTCAGGGTCTCGATGGCGTGCTGGTGGCGGGGTGCCAGGGTGGCCAGGGAGACGGCGTCCTCTTGGGCGTTGCGGATGGTCTCGGTGGCGGAGAGCTGGGCGCCTTCGCGGCCGAGAACGCGTTCCAGTACCTCGCGGGCGGCGAAGGAGTCGGGGTCGTTCTTGGGCTGGTCGAGCTGCTCGTCGGTGTCGAACGGGAGGAGGTCGTGGGTGGCGGTGTAGAGGGTGGTCTTGTGGCGGGCGCGGCTGAGCTGGACGTACAGCTCCTCGCGGGTGGTGTCGTCGGTGACCAGGGGGTGGGCGGTGTCGACGGTGCCGCCCTGGGAGCGGGTGATGGTGGAGGCGTAGAGCAGCTGGACGTGGGCGGCCACGTACTCGGCAGGCAGGGTGAGGCGTCCGCGGTGCTCCAAGTGGCGCACCTTCAGGGAGCCGTCCTCGTGGCGCTTGAGGATCTCCCAGGCGTCGCCGTTCTTGAGGAAGTCGCGGCCCCGGTTGGTGGTGATCTTGCGGTTGTTCTCGCGGGTGACGATCCAGTCGCCCTTGCCCGCACGGTTGCCGTCGCGCAGCAGGACGCCGTCGGCCTCGACCTGGCCGGCGGCCACGCGGTCCTCGCGGGCTCGGGCGGACAGGGTGGTGACGTCCGTGCCGGTGCGGGCGCTGATCAGCGTGGTGCGGCCGGCGAGCATGTCGGTCTTCCAGCCCTCGTAGGCGGCTTCGACCATCGCGGTGCGCGAGCCGCTGACGACCCGCTGGTTGGCGAAGTAGAAGTCCAGCCCGGTGCTGTCGCCGGTGCGGATCTTGAGGGTGGCGGCGGCTTCGGCCTTGTCGCTGAACCGGTGGAGGGTGGTGAGTTCGACGGCGCCGGCTTCGGCGGCGATCAGCCGCAGCGCGCCGCCCGCTTCGACGCTGCTGAGCTGGCGGTAGTCGCCGAGCAGACGCACGCTCGCGCCCCGCTCGGCGGCGATGCGGGTGAGGTTGTCCAGGTTGAGGGTGCCCGCCATCCCGGCCTCGTCCACCAGGACCACGTCGCCCGGGTTCAGGACGAAGCCCGCGCGGCTCTTGGGCACGTTCTGGCCGGTGGCCAGCTCACCCATGTACTTGCCACCCATGTACTCCCAGAGGAACTTGTGGAGGTTCTCGGCGGGCTGCTTGAGGTCGCGAGCGAGGACGGCGGCGGAGGCAGCGGAGGTGGCGAGCGGGACAACCCGCTGTCCGGCCTGGTTGGCGACGTGGACGTACGCCTGCATCGCGGTGGTCTTGCCGGTGCCACCCGCACCGAGGCCGAGGGTGATCAGCCGGGTGTCGGTGGCGAACGCCGTGACGAGGGCGCGCTGGCCCTCATCGAGCGCACGGTTGCGGGCCTCGAAGCCGTCGAGAGCGGCACCGACGAAGGCCGGGTTCAGGCCCTCGTTGACGGAGGTGAGAGCAGCGCTGACCAGGCGGCGCTCTGCATCCAGGATGGCGTTGCTGGTGTAGCGGGCGGAGGCGTGCTGGACGAACACGCTGTCACCGTTGGAGCGGCGAAGCTCGTCGGGTTCGGTGAGCAGGGCGGGGGCGTCGACCCGGACGCTGTGCGCCGGGGAGATGGCCTCGGTGACGATCGCCTCGACCAGCTGCTGGTGCTCGGTGGTGCTGGTGGTGGGGTGCTCGGAGCGGGCCAGGCGCTCGGCGTGGGCGCGCAGGTTCCACACCGTCCACACCGCGCGCTCCTCGCCGACGGCGGTGATCACGGCGGCGGCCAGGGTGGGGATCTCGACCGGCTTCGGCTCCTCCTGCCGGGCGGCGGCCAGGGTGCTTTCGGGCGCGGGGACGGCCGCCATCACGCGCTGAACGATGTCCTGGCCGTGGGCAGTGGTGACGGTGTGGGTCCAGTCGGCGCGCATCTCCTCAAGGGAGCGGGCGGCCTTCTTGCCCTCGCGGGTGTCGAGGTTCGCCTGGCGGGCGAGCTGGTGGGTCATGCCGCGGGACGGATCGTGGCCGTGCTCGCGCCGGTACTCGCGCAGCAGCTGCTCGTAGCGGGCTTCGATCTCGGTCCGGCGGGAGGAGAAGTGGGTGATCGTCTCGACGGGGACGCCGACGATCTCGCGCACCGGCTGGCGCTTGGTGGCGGAGTCCTCGCGGGCCTCGAACTGCACGCCAAGGCGCGCGGTCAGCTCGGTCTCGAAGCGGGAGTTGTAGAACTCGGAGGCGGCTACGGTCATCGCCAGCAGGCCGCGGGCGTCCAGCGAGCGCCACCGCCCGTCCACACCCTGGATCTTGTTGGCGACGACCAGATGCGTGTGCAGGTTGGGGTCGCCGGCCCGGGAGTCGTAGTGGTCGAACGCGACGGCAACCAGGCCCTTGGTCTCGATCTGGGCCTGGCCGGTGCTGCCGGTGCGGGTGAACGCCGCGTGCTCCTCCAGCAGCTCCAGCGCGGCGTCGCGGGCGGCGTCGTGGGCCGCACGGACGGCGGCGCGGACCTCCGGACGCTCGTCCAGCGCCCACAGCACAGCGGCCGACTTCACCGGGGCGAAGACGAGGTCGAAGCCCGCGACGGCGGCCCGCTGGCGGCGGAACTCCTCGTGCTGGACCTTCTTGACCTCGGCGCTGGTGGGAGTGCGCCGGGTCTCCTTCTCGATGACGGCCAGGCGCCGCTCAACACGCTCGGCGAACGGGTCCAGCGGCTCGTACTCGGGGTACTTGCGGCCGAGGGTGGCGGCCTTGATCGCAGCTGCCTGGACGGCCTTGAGCTGATCGTCGTCCATGCCGGCGCGCACGTTGGCGGCCAGGTACTCGTCGATGATGCGCTGGGCGTCCGGGTGCTGGCCCAGGCCGAAGAGGTGCTTCATCTGCTGCTCGGTGACGGTGGTTCCGTCGAGCCCGAGCAGGGGGGCGCCGCGGCCGAGCCAGATGCCCGCCGGGTTGCCCTTCTGGGTGTAGTAGTCCTCGGCGGACTGCCCCCGCTGACGCTGTACGTCGCCGCCCGCGACCTGGCGCGTCAGGTAGGTGTAGCCGTTGCCGGCGGTGAGCTTGTGGATGGTCATCAACGCGACCACCCCCAGCTTTCCGTAACCCGGATGAGGGTAGGCGCAGCAGCTATTCGAGCCGCCGTTTCACCTGCCTCATCAAATGCCATGTGAGCACTTTAGCCCCGCGCAGCGGACCATGCTCAGAATATCTGCAAGAGGTGTCTGGATGGCATGGGGATGCTGGCAGATGGCCAGCTCAGAGCGCATATGGGGGCGGAGATGTGACGTGCGCCTCGGTTTCTCTATCGGATTCTCTCGACGTTTATCAACGTTTATCAAGAGGGATTCAAAGGGGTTTGCGACCTAGGCTTTTCCGGCTATGTTCGATGCATGAGCGGACGAATTTCAGCGTCGCGGGCCAGTGCGGTTCGAGCGGCGCAGCAGGCGAAGGCCGCGCGGGATGCGGAGCGTCTCCGGCGCGAGCGGCAGGTGGAGTCGGCGCTGGTCGACTTCTACGAGCAGACGGGGAGGGCGGAGCAACTGCGGGCGACCGCGCGGGCTCGGGCGGAGAAGGTCCTGGCGGACGCGGAGGCGGCGGCGTTGGAGCCGGAGCGCCGGGCGCGGGAGGCGGTGGCGGCGCTCGCCGATCTGGGTGAGCCGCGCGATCAGATCGCGGAACTGACCGGGCTGTCGCTGGCGGACGTGCGGGCGGTCCTGGCCGAAGTTGCCGGGGCCGGGAAGCCGAGCAACGGGGGCGGCGGCACCGTAGCGGTGGCGGCCGTGGAGCCTGCTCCGGGAAGCGCGGTGGCCGGCTCCGGCGGCGGGGCGGGCGGTGAGCCGGTCCAGGGGTGACGGGCAGGTGCCCGTGTCGTTCGCCACTGCTTGGGGCGCGGGTGGCGTGAGAAGATGCGACGGTATTCGAACTAGTGCCTTGGACGTGCGACGGATGAGCCAGAACCTTGATCAGTGGGTCCAGTGGATCGGGCTGATGCTCGGCACTGTGATCGCACTCCTCACGCTGGTCCGCTCAGCCGTGAACGCCTTGGCGGGGCGGCGCGACACCTCGCCGGTTCTTGGCCTCCTTGCGAGCGCGTTTGTCGCCGGGTTCCCGGCGCTGCTGGTGAAGGTGCTTCCGGCCATCTGGGACTCGGCGGCCGATTCGCGGCAGGCGGAGCCGGTGGAGGCGGACCGCAGCTTCGAGGTGCCGTGGGGCATCGTCGGCTTGGTGGCCGTCGGGGTCGCGGCGGTGGCCGGGGCGGTCGTGGTCGCCCTGGCGGTGCGGAAGCGCCGGGCGGCCGGCCGGGCCGCGCGGCTTCGACGTCAGCGCATCGAGGATCGGCACGATCTCGTGCTGGAGCAGTACGGCGCGTTCTGCTCCGACATCCTGGCGGTGCTGGAGCGTCCGCTGCTGACGGATGTCTCGGTGAGGGAGACCGCCGAGCTGGTGCACGCGCTCGCTGCGGCGTCCGACGCACGCGCCGCCGGTGCGGAGAGTGCTGCGGAGTACGGGCAAGCGGTGACGGCCCTGGAGATCGCCTGGCAGGTCGCTGATCGCCACGCTCGCAAGGTCGGCACCGGCCGACTGCCGGAGCGGGAGCGCGCGGCGGTCGCGCAGGCTCAGCGCCTGTTGCGTACCGCGCTGGGCGAGGGGGCGTCCGACGCCGAGCGTCAGACCGCCTATCGCCGCGCCGTGGGGCTCCTGGAGGGGGTCGTGGCCATCCCCCGGGAAGCGACCACGGCGATCGAGGGCGGGGCCCGGCACCACATGCTCCTCAAGTCCTACCCGGAGCCCGCCGGTGCGAGCAGCGGCGACGCCGCGCCGCGCTAGCCGAGGACGCTCTTGGAGAGACGAAGGCGCTGCCGACCATGAACTGGACGGCAGCGCCTTCGTGATGTTCGGCGGTCGCTAGTCGGCGGCCGGGGGGTTCCAGAAGGCGTCGAAGACCTTCGTGTCGTAGCGCTTGCCGTCCTCGGTGTCGGCCGGGTGCGGTACGGGCTGGCCGGCTTCCTGGGCACGGGCGATGCGCTTGCTGATCGCGCTGATGCTGACGCCGTAGTACTTGGCCAGCTCGGTCGCGGAACGGGGTGGTCCGGCGAGCCAGGCTCGGTGCTCCGCGCTGCCCTTCTCGTCGTAGCCGAACTCGCGCAGCACGGCGCGCTGCTCGGGGGTCGGCTTCCCCGTGGCGGGGAGGTATCCGAGCTCGACCAGGACGGCGGTCGGCCCGGAGCCGAGCGGGCCGGAGGCCGGCAGATAGCCGAGCTCCCACAGCAGCGGCAACAGGGTGTCGGCCGACCACACCCGGAGCCGACCAACCTTGCCGGTGCTCAGTTCGGCGATCTCGGGTCGGCGCACCAGGGTCTTCACGGCCTCTTTGCCCTTGCCGGTCAGGCGCTCGATCATGGTGGTGGTGAGCTTGTCGAGCACCGGCTGGGTGGCGGGCTCGGCAGCGGGGGCGGGCGGCTGGACCGTTCCGCGGGGGCCGGTGCGGCTCGACCGTCGGCCGAGCCAGGCTTTGACCTCGCCCCAGTTGTAGGTGCCCAGTGCGTCGGCGTTGGGGAACCGGTCGGCGCTGGTGCGGTAGGTGGAGGGCATGCGGCTGACGGTCTCGCGCGGTCTGCCGGTGCGGCTCGCGATCTCGGAGAGGGTGACTCGGTCGGCGTCGTCCCCCGGCAGCTCGTCCGGGTTGACGTGGGCGGCCTGGTTGTCGCGCATCCACGCGGCGACGGCTTCACGCGGGTACCGCTGCTCGCGGTGGTCGCCGGACTCTTCGGAGGCCGGCCACTGCGGGTCCTTGGCGAGGCGGCGGACGGTGGACTCGGACAGCCCGGTCGCGTTGCTGATGTCGGCGACGCTGAGACTGTCCGCGGTGGCGGCGTCCAGCCGTTCGGCAAGCGTCGGGGCGGGGGCCACGGGAGTCTCCTTGGGGTGGTTGTTCAAGGGGGAGGACCCTCCCCGGCTCGACATGGACTAATCTACCGGCGCGGAGTAACGGTCTTTCGGGATCGGTCTTCGTGGGAGGGGGCCGGCGGCTTGCCCAAGTCGGCCCATCGAGGCCGATACGGCTTCGGCCGTGCTGCTGGCCCCCGTCTTCATTCCGCTCACGCCGCGAGCGCGGCCGGGGACGTGAGATCGGCCTGGTGGTGCAGTCGTTCCCACCACGCCGCGAACGCCGGCCGTTCCTTGTCTGCAACCCCTGCCGGTGCCAGGGCCAGGGTCATCTCGATCGCGGGGAGCCCGCCGGTCCGGGGGATGATGTCGGCCCGGCTGATCCCGTACTCGTCGGTGACGGCTCCGCCGACGGTGAGGGCGGCGAGCGCGGAGGCGGCGTCGGTCCGGCTGCCGGTGAACATCGTGCGCACGCTGCGCCACGCGGTCCCCTTGGCGGTGGGGTCGTCCCGGCGGGGATGGATGATCCGCCGAACCTCGTAGACGCTCCAGCGCTGCCGCCGAAGGTGGTCCTCGAACGCGGCGAGGACGTCGACCAGACCCTGGGTGCGGGCGATGTCCTGGGCGGCGACGGTCCCGTACAGCGTGGAGCGCGGGTTGAGGGCCATCGCGGTGTACTCCAAGGCGAGGGCCTGGGCTCCGATGGCCGGCTCCGCGCGCCAGCGCTCGACCAGTTCGGCCCTCCCGCGCCGCCCGGCAGAGAACGGGCAGTACCCGCACGCTGAGCGCATCCACGGCTCGCCGAAGCGGTCGAGCAGGTACCGCTCGCACCGGTGGCGGTCCCACCCCCAGTCGTTGATCAGCGGGTACTCGGGGATGCGGCCGAGGGTGGTGTAGCGCTCGTCCCGCTCCGCTCGGCGCAGTTCCTCGCTGGCGAAGCCGAGAACGTGCCGGAAGGGGCTCCCCTGGAACTCGTCGCCCAGCCACCCGTCGAGCACGTCGCCCTTCGCGTGCAAGCTGCACAGGCGCCGTTTGGCGGCGATCTGCGGGACGGTGCCGCTGGCGCGGAGTTCGTCGGACAGCCGCCACGGTCCGCGGGTGATCAGGCGGCGCGGGCTGCGGGAGTCGTCCAGCACGGTGTAGCCGCCGCGCTGGCTGGTCCGGCTGATCTGGACGAAGCGCACGCCGCTGCCGCGCATCAGCGGCAGAAGGTGCTGCTCGACCAAGCGCCGGGTGACGTCCGGCTCGTCTCCCGTCATCGCGGTCAGCACGGTCAGCCGGTCGAGTGGGAAGTCCCGGCTGGCCGGCTCGGTGAACCACCGGGCGGCGACGGCGGCACTGTCGATCCCCATGCCGAAGCTGAGCACGACCGGCAGGGACGCGGAGTCGGTACGGGTCATGCGGCACACACCGCCGTACCGTGCGGGGGCGTGCGGAGCGCGGCTCCGCACGGGCGCAGGGCCTGTACGGGGCCGGGGTCCTCACGCTCGGCGGCGTCGATGATCTGTTCCATCGACAGGTCGCGGCGGAAGGGCTGGCCGATCTCTTCTTCGACCAAGGCGTAGTCGAGGGCGGTGTCGGGTGCCATCCGTGCGGCGGTGATGAGGGAGCGGCGTCCGGCGAACGGGCACAGCCGGCAGCTGAGCCGGTCGAGCTGCTGGTAGACGGGGTGGGGCGGGATGCCGCTGGCCCGTACGGTCTTCCACACGGTGTCGGTGCTGAACTGGTGGATGGGCAGCCAGGTGGTGATCTGGCGTCGGCCGGAGGTGGCCGCTCGGTCCAGGGCGAAGGTGGGGCGGCGGGATCGGACGGTGCTTTCGGCAGCGCGCAGTCCGAGCGCGGTGACGATGCGGGCGGGCCGGCCGGTGATGCCGAGTTCGTTGGTCAGCTCGGTGTAGAACTTCCGGGCGACGTCGCGCTTGAGGTAGCTGCGGCAGAAGGGGGTGCTGGGCCCGGGCCAGCGGCCCCGGTCGCGGACCAGGTCGAGGAGTCCGCCGCGTTCGCGGCGGCGGACCTCGAAGCGGAGTCCGTACGCGGCGGCCTGCTGGGCGGCGAGGGCGGGCACACCGTCCCACTCCGCGTCACCGAGGTCGAGGTGGAGGACAACGGTGCGCTTCAACAGGTCCTTGGGGGCGGTGGTGCCCCACAGGTGGAGGCTCGCGGCGGAGTCCTTGCCGCCGCTGTTGTTCCACACGACGGCGTCGGTGTCATGCAGCTGCGGCGGTATGTGGAGGGTGGTGCTCATGTGCGGGTTCCTCGTACGGGTTCGGGGCGGGTCGGGAGGTGAGCGGGAGGGGCCGGTCGTCGGCGTCCCGGGCTGTACGGATCGGGGGGCGGGGCCGCGGGTCTCCCGTGTGGACGGGGGGCTCCTGTGCGGGGCCGGGGTCCGTACGGCCGTGGAGCGTGCGGGCGTCGGCCACCCGCTTCTCGCACCAGGACCGGCTGTAGCCGGTGCTGGTGGTCAGCTCGTCGTAGTCGGGGCGCCAGTCGGGGTCGGCGCGCATCGCGGCGAGCAGGTCGGTGATGACGCGCAGTTTGCTCGGCCGTTCCGTCGGCGGCTCGGTGGCGGGCTGGTCGTCGGGTTCCTCGGCTTCGGCTTCGTCGGCCGGGTCGGCAGGGGCGTCTGCGCGGAAGTGGTCGTCCGGCTCGGCCGCGAG
Organism: Kitasatospora sp. NPDC101801; assembly: GCF_044766665.1. Classification (NCBI taxonomy): domain Bacteria; kingdom Bacillati; phylum Actinomycetota; class Actinomycetes; order Kitasatosporales; family Streptomycetaceae; genus Kitasatospora; species Kitasatospora sp. NPDC101801. Next base: position 7,270 of record NZ_JBIWML010000064.1, on the reverse strand, counting down.
GTTGGCCGGCGGTGAGGGGTCGGCGTCGTCGTCCTGGTGCTCGTGGGTGTCTGCGTCGGAGGACGGTGACGGTGCGGCGCCGGTCGGCCGGTTGGAGGGGCGGGACTCGATGATTCCGGCGGCGGCGAGGAACGCCAGGCTGGGCCAGGCGGCCATCACGTATCCCCATGGGGTGGGGCGGGCGACGGCGAGGTTGGCGGCGAGGCTCATTGCCACGCCGAGCACGAGGACCCCGCGGGGCCAGCGGGCGGACTGCCGGGCGCGCTTGCGGCGGCGGATCTCGGCGACGGCGCCGAGTGCCATCAGCTCGACGGACACCGCGATGGCGTAGGCCACCCATCCGGTCTGGCCGGCCGCGGTGGCGGTCTGCACGACGTGGGTGAAGCTGACGGCGAACGCGCAGACGCCGAGTATGCCGACGGTGAGGTCCGCGGTGAGCGCGTCCCTGTCGGTGGTGGTCGGGGTCACGGTCTTGTTCTCTCGGGTTTCGTGGGCGGGTGCGGCCCGGTTGCTCTCCGGGCCGCACCCGTTGATCGGTCGGGGTTGGAGCGAGCCGTCAGTGGGCGGTGCTCAGGTGTCGGCGGCGCGCGTCGTCCACGTAGCCCTTGCCGGCGTGCTTGGCCGACCACTCGCCACAACTGCACTCGGCCTTGGAGTAGGCGCGTCCGGGGCACCCCGGGGTCAGGGGCTTGCCGGAGGTGGTGTGCCGGTGCTCGGGCGGGCACGCGGTGTCGTCGGCGTGGTGGTCGGTGCGCGGTGCGCGGAACCGGATGACGGGGGTAGTCTCCTTCGGCGGCCGGGCACGGAACGGGACGGTGACTCGTCCGGGGTCCTCACGGCTGGAGGCTTCCTGCTGGGCGTCCCACTCGGCTTCGGTGTGCGCGTCGCCGACGCACAGCGGTTCGGTGTGGTCGTACCAGGTCCGTCGGTCACCGGCGACGATGCGTTCGGCCTCTGCTTTGGCCGCGTCGGCGGTCGGTGCGAGGACGGGCACCACGTGCACGGTGATGACGTCTACGGGAACGATGTACTTGGGCATGCTGATGTCTCCTGCGGTCGTCGGGGTGAGCCGTGGGCTGGTCTGGCCGGGCCTCGGCGCGGTCCGGCGGGTGGCCTGGCCGCGCGGGGGCGGGTCAGGCCGCGGGGGTGCCGGCGAGGTGTTCCCAGCAGGTGCCGTTCCAGAACTGGGTCGCGGCACCGGTGGCAAGCGGCAGTCCGAGAGCGGCGTGCGCGCGGCGGCGGTCGTCCGCAGTGGCAGGCATCGCGATGGTGCCGCTGATGGTGACGGTGCCGTCGGGGGCGACTTCGCGGAGCAGGGTGCGGCCCTGGAGCGCCTGTGCTCGCAGGGAGCGGCCGACGTTGAACTCCTCGATCAGCAGGTCCAGCAGCAGGGAGAGGCTGATGGTTCGGCCGTCTCGTCGGCAGGCGTCGGCGAACTGGGCGAAGTCGGCCACGTCGAAGCTGCCGTGGGGCACGAACTCCGTGTCGTACCCGTCGCCGTAGTTCTGGGCGCTGCCGATCTTGCGGCCTCCGCAGCTGAGGGTGGCCAGGAACGGAGTCGCCCGGAGCAGCACCAGCTCCTGGCAGCTGGTGACCTCGTAGCGGGGCTGGTCAGGGGTCTGGAGCCCGGTGTGGGGCAGGGTCGGCACGTGGTTCTCCTGGTGGTGCGGGAAGGGTGAGGGTGGGCAGCCGGCGGCGCCGCGCGGGGTTGGGCCGTGGTGCGGGGTCGATCCCCGCAGCTCGGCGCTCCCGGCCGGGGGCCGCCCGGGCGCGGGCGGCAGGGGCCGGCGGGCGGTGCGGCCGGTGGTGCTTCGAGGGTGGGCTGCGGGAGGGGTTGGGCCGTGGTGCGGGGTCGATCCCCGCAGCTCGGCGCTCCCGGCCGGGGGCCGCCCCCCCTCGGGGGGGGGGGCCGGGGGTTCGGTCAGCCTGGCTGGTCCGCCTCGGCGACGGTGTCCGTCAGGTCGCGGGCGAGGGCTTCGATGCTGATGGTCACCCGGCGGAGCTGGTCGCGGGCCTCGGCCGCGCGGTCGGCGCAGAGCGTGTAGTAGCTCTCTTCGTCGTCGGGGCCGACGGGGAAGTCTTCGCGGTCGGGGTCGTAGGACGGCAGGTCCGTGCGGAACCTGTCCTCCCATTCCTCTTCGAAGGTGGTGACCTCGGCAACGAGGGTGAGCAGGCGTTCAGCGGTGGTGTTCAAGGGCTTCCGGTCCTCGCGGCGGGCTGGTGGTGGCGGTCTGTGCCGGACCGCCCGGCCCGGGTGGGCCGGGCGGCGGGCCGGTCACAGAGCGGCGGCCAGCTCCATGGCGCGGATGCCGAGCGCCTCGACCTCGTGGGCGTCGTCGGCGTCGGGGAGGGTCTGGGCGACGGAGGTGACGGCGTGCATCACGCCACCGGCTGACAGGTCCCCGCCCTGGATGAAGTGGGCGAAGATGTCGGCCCTGCGCTCCTCGGTGAACTTGAGCCGCTGGGCGACGGTTGTGATCGTGGCTTCCGGGTTCTTGATCCGGGCTGCGGCGGTCTCCTGGATGGACCGCAGCTGTCGGACGACGTAGTCACGGTCAAGGAACGTCGAAACGGCGTCGGCGGTCTGGGAGGCGATGAGTTCGAGTGTGCGGGCCTGGGTGGTGTCGCTCCACCGGATCACCCCGTCCTGCTGCTTGCCGCCGATGTGTACGGACCGCATGACGTCCTTGGTGATCACCATCCCGTTGTCGCAGACCTGGACGACCAGCCGGGGCACGATGGTGAACGCCCCGCACCCGGTTTCGGAGTTGCTGATCTCGAATCCGGCGAACACGGTCGGGTTGTCCGCGCCGCGCGCGCCGCTGAACGGGCTCTTGTAGTCCTTCAACAGCTCCGGCGCGTAGGCGCTGACCTGCGGGGCGGTGATCTTGACGTACATCTTCCGGTCGGTCAGGTCGCACTTGTCCAGCCGGACCACGACACCTGCGTCCCGCACGCCCTGGAGCGCGGCGGTCAGGATGTCCAGATTGTCAATGATCCGGTAGCTGGGGCTCAGGAAGGCGCGAGCTGTGCCGGTGTCCTCGCCCTGGGCAGGGGTCAGCGTGCGGACCATGAACGACTTGTCGGCGCGGCTCTCGTGGCCGAGCCACCCGTTGACGTTGGCGTCCCACAGGTGCGGGGCCTCGATCCGGGTCTTCCGCAGGTAGCCGACGGGGATGCCCAGCTTCTCGGCCACGCCGGACTCGCACACGTCGGTGAGCCGGAACTCCGCACGCTTGCGGGTGACTCCGTCCGGGGTGAGGTCGTGGTCCGCGCCCTCGATGACCAGTCGGCCACCCTCGGCACGGATGTTCTGGACGGGCGCGACGACGTCCGCCTTGCGGGGGTGCTGCTCGCGGAGAATGCCCACGATCTCGGAAAGGCTCGCGTTGCGGGTGGAGGTCCTGGCCAGGGTGATGGTCATGTGTGAAGTCCTTCGCGCGGGGTTCGTCTGTCGTGGGTGCCGGACGGGGTTGCCCTCCCCGTCCAACAAGAACAATACTACCTCAATAAGGGTTTTTAGTCAAACCCTTGGGCATAGGTCACCGCCGGGGAGCGGCCCCGGCCCAGCGGATCGCCAGGCCGGGACCGGGCTCAACGAAGGCCAGCGACCCAGAGCAGACCCGCGAAGCTGCGGGCGATATCGGCGAGGTCATCCCGACCCCTGACCCACGTCGGAACCTCGCCACTGCGGACCTGGGCGCCGGGGTCGGCCCACATCGCGCCCCGGAACAGGGCGTACTCCTCACCGGAAGCGGGGATGCGCAGCTCCCACGTGCCGAGTTCCTCGCACATGACCTGCACGGCGTAGGTGCGGGCGGCGGAGACGATCACGACCGTGCGGGGCGCGCGGGGGATGCCGAGCTCGGTGAGTCGGTGGTCGAGATCGACGGCGACGGCCAGGCGCTCGGCATAGGGGAGTTCAGCGATGGCATCCGGGGTGAGCCAGCACCACGCGCAGCCCGACCCGCCGCTGTGGCCGCACTCGGCCTGCTTGGCCGCGTTGATCTCTTCGAGTCGTGCGCGGTCGAGAGTGATCGTCATGCGATGACGCCTTCCGTTCGGTCCATCGTGGGTGCCGGTCGGGGTTGCCCTCCCCTCCCAACAAGGACAATATTACCTCATTGAGGGTTTCTGGTCAAGCTCGAAGGCATGGTTCAGCACGCCGGTCGGACGGCTGACAGGCCGTCAGATCAACGGGCGCACCTCCCCCGTCCCCCCGATAGCTGCCTGGGGTCCGGGGCAAAGAGGTCGTCCGGGTCAAGGGCCGGCCGCAGGCCGGTGGCGCAGCCACGCGAAGCGCCCTTGAGGCGGGCGGCCGGCTCCGGATACTGGGCCGCGGGAGGGGGGCCGGGGGAACCGCGCAGCGGGGCGCCCGGACCAGAAAGAACGCAGCGCCGAAGGCGCTTCCGCCCCCGCCGCCGCAGGCGGCCGGCGGCAACGCCGCCCAACAACACCGCCGCGCCAACGGCGCGACCGAACCTGGGCGGGCACCGCGACCGGGGCGGCCGGTGGCGGTGCCCCCGGGTTCAGGGGGTCGGTTCCTCGTCTTCCTGGCGGGGAGCCGACAGGGCGACGGTGGGGTGGAGTTCGGCGATGCGGCGCAGGCGGGAGCGGGCGTCGGCGCGGGCGGCCGTGCTCGGCGACTCCAGACTGGCCTCGGTGAGGATGTGGGCGAAGCTGGCAAGGGCGGCGGCGGTGTTCAGCACCATGCGGCGGGGCTGGAAGATCGCCGCGCGGTCGCCGAGTCGGCGGGCGGCGGTCCAAGAGCGGTAGACCTCGCGGTCGGCGGGGGTGAGCGGCTGGCGGCCGGACAGCCGGGCGTCGATCCAGTCGGCCAGGTGGCCTCCGACCTCGACGGTCGTGGTGGTGCTAGTCCCCGGGTGGCGGAGTCGGGTCCACCGGTCGATCTGGGTCTCCAGCACGCCGAGCCGATCGACTGCCGGGCGGAGGTCGTCAGCCTCGCGCGCGGCCCGTGCCAGTTGGCGGTCGGCCGCCGACCGGAGGTAGCGGGTGTGCTGTGCGTGCCGGTGACGGTCCAGCCGGTACTCGCTGACGATCTTCTCTCCGACCTCCTTGGCTCGTGCGCGGGCCTTCTCGGTGGCCAACTCGTAGGTGCTTCGGTGGAGCTGCTCCCATGGGTCGCGGTCGGCGGCAGTGCCAGGCTCGGGGAGCGTGATGCCGTCGTAGATCCATGCGTTGTGGACGGCTAGTCGGTCGGTGTAGCTGCTGGGGCCCTCGTCGGGGTCGTAGCGGCCGGAGACGAACCGGAGCCGGGTGTAGGCGTCGGGGTTGTCGGCCGCCCCGGGGGCTGCCTCGGGGTGGAGCGTGATGGTGCCGATGACGTGGGGTGCGCGGACGGTGTAGTAGGTGAGGCCGGTCTCCGCGTGCTCGACCTCGTAGCGGAGCAGCAGGCGGGTGTGGGTGTAGGTGGTGATCAAGGATTCTCCGGAGGGGCCGGCCGGGCGTGGTGGTCCGACCGGCCCGGTTCGTCAGCTTCGGGGGGCGGTGCCGGGCAGGAGCGGCGGGCCGCCGTGCTGCTCGGCGGCCTGGTTGATGGCCTTGGGTAGACGGAGGACCACGACGGACTGGAGCCAGAGCAGGCCGACGACGACGGCGAGCAGGGGGTAGGTGATGAGGAGCTGGTCCCGCAGGGTGGCGATCACGGTGGCGGCGATGACGGCCAGGACGACGGCGAACATGCCGCGTTGGATGGTGTTGATGGTGCGGGTCAGCTCGCTCGGGGGCGGGGCGGTGGGCATGGGGGCCTTTCCTCAGCGGTGGTCGGCGGGTGGAACGGGTGTCGGCGAAGGGGCGTTCGGCGTGGGTGGCTCACCCTCCCATGGGGACGGTGCCGTAGTAGAAGGTGGGGAGGATGGTCAGCAGCGGCATCGGACTGTCGGGGTGGGCATCCTCGGGCTGGTAGCCCTCGCGCGGCATCGCCGCGCTGATGAGGAGGCAGTCCTGGCCGAGGAAGTCGCGCCCGATCCACCGGGAGGCGTAGACGGTCTGCGGTAGCCAGGAGTGTTCGGCGCTGCGCCGGATCGGGGCCAGCATGGCCTCCGTCAAGTCCTCGACGGTGGGTGGTAGGGCGTCCGGCTCGCGCCAGCGCCAGACCGGCGGCTCGTCGCCTGCTGCCGCCGAGGGGATCGGGCTGTTCCGCATGGCCCAGCGCACGAACGGCAGGGTGGGGCCGTGGCTGTACGTGCTCGGGCTGCGTCCGTCGGAGTAGAAGCGTTCGTAACGCGGGACCTTGCTGGTTCCGTGGTAGCGCCAGACCAGCCGGAACTCGCCGCGTCCGCGCGCGGTGTCGGCCGATGTCGTCACCACCCATCCGTCGCCGGTGTTGGTCTCGTCGGCCGGGCACCACTGGGCGTCGGCGGTCCAGCCGTGGCGGCGGGCGTAGGCGACGATGGCGGCCACGGTGGATGGCGTCTTCGCGGGAGCCGGGCGGACTGGTGCGGCGGGGGTGCCGCTGGTGGGTTCTGCGTCGGGCGTGGCGGTGCTCAAGCTGTCCCTTCGTGGGCGGGGTCGGCCGGACCGGGCGGCCGGACGGAGGGTCCGCCCGGCCTCGGGGCGGTCAGCTGGCCATGGCCGGTGTCGGCCAGGAGCCGACGGTGGGCGGGGCAGTCGGGGCGGGCGGGGCCTGGACCGGCGGCCAGGTGGCGTCGAACGCACCGGGTGCGGCCGGGGCGGGAGCCGCTGCCTGCTGGGCCGGGCGGCTTCCGGCCTTGGTGACCTCGACGGTGGCGAAGCGCATGCAGGCGCCGACCTCGTCAATCTGAAGCTCGGTGTAGACCTGGCGGGGTCCGTCGGCAGGCTGGTGGGTGCGCTGCTTCAGGACGCCGGTCACGACGACCCGTGCCCCCTTGGCCAGACTCGCCGCGATGTTCTCCGCGTACTGCCGCCAAGCGACGCACGGCAGGGAGATGGAGTCGCCGTCGCGGTAGCTGCGGGTGGAGCTGTCCCACACCCGCTCGTTGGAGATGACGGTGAAGACGGTCCGCGCGGCTCCACTGTCGCTGTACGTGAGCTTCGGGCTGTCCGCGAGGTTTCCGACAAGGGTGATCTTCGTTTCGCCTGCCATGGTTCCTGCTCCTCTTTTTGCCGTGGTCTCTGTCTGTTGGTCGGGGGTGCCATCCCCTTCCAACGAGGACAATATTACCTCGTTGGGGGTTTCTGGTCAAGCTTGAAGGCGTGGTTCGGCATGCCGGTCGGACGACTGACAGGCCGTCAGATCAACGGGCGCACCTCCCCCGTCCCCCCGATA
>NZ_JBIWML010000063.1:8849-26649 GCF_044766665.1 Kitasatospora sp. NPDC101801 | reverse complement strand
GCCCGTCGAGTACGAGAAAACCTACTACCTCACCACCACAAAACCGCAGGTCACAACCATAATCTGAGATCTCTATCGAACCCGGGGCGGTTCAGACTGCGGTGGCTGGTCGGCGGTGAGGAGGTGTTCCTCGCAGACCGGACAGCGACCGTCCTGCTTGGCGAGCAGGAGCAGGTTGTAGCTGTCCAGCGGAGGCTTGACCTTCCGTCGCCGGTTGACCCAGTAGTCGGTGAGATCGGGATCGTCGGGTGACGCCCCGCCAGCGACCAACTGGTGCCGAACGATGTTCGTCCAGGAGAACTTGACCAGGAAGGGGATCTCGCCGCGCTCGTTGAGCACATTGGTGCGATCGCCGAACACCCACCGGTCGTTCCTGAACTTGTTGAACCTGCCGAAGTAGCGGCGAGCGATCCACTTCTTCGACTTGTTGGGGTGCATGCGTCTGGCCCACCGATAGGTGAGCCACCACACGTAGTGATCCAGCGCCGTGAAGATCCTGCTGGACACCACCCCTCGGTAGTAGGCGGCCCAGCCCCGCACGATCGGGTTGAGCTTGGCGATGACCGCCGTCGCGTTCAAGCCGCGCAGAGCGCGCACCTCGTCCGCGAGCCTCTGCCGAATGCGCCTGACCGCTTCCGGGCTCGGTTTGATCAGCAGCTTGCCGTGTCGGTAGCGGCGGACGTTGAACCCGAGGAAGTTAAAGCCCTCTTCGAGGTGGACGATACGTGTCTTGTCCTCGTTGAAGACCAGCCCCCGGGGTGCCAGCCACTGTGCCAACTGTGCCTTGACCTGCTCGGCCTGCTCTCTGGAGTGACAGCAAGCGACCATATCGTCGGCGTACCGAACCAAGATCGGACTGCCCGCAACCACATCCCCGGCATGAGTGCCGGTGGCGAGGTAGCGGACTCCCGCGGCCTCCTCCAGCCCGTGGAGCGCGACGTTCATCAGCAGCGGGCTGATCACTCCGCCTTGAGGAGTTCCCTCCTCAGTTGGCGTGAACACCGCCTTGTCGACCACACCGGCCCTCAGCCAACGCTCGATCAGATCCCTGGCCGGGAACGAACCGAGCGCGTCGAGAAGCCGTGAGTGGCCGATCCTGTCGAACGCCGCCGACAGATCGGCGTCCAAGATCCAGACCCTGCGGGCACGGGGCCCGCTGAGCGTGGAGAACAAGGAACCGATCGCGTCAGCACAGCTTCGCCCAGGTCTGAACCCGTAGGAACGGGGCTCGAACCGGGCTTCCCACTCGGGCTCCAGGGCGTTGCGGACCCGTGCCTGGTGGCACCGGTCCAGAACCACTGGAATGCCGAGCGGACGCTGTTTTCCATTGGCCTTCGGAATGTACACACGTCGGACCGGCATCGGGTCCCAGGATGAGCGCGAGCGGTGCACCCGCACCGCCACCTCTGCCCGGGCCTCGGACGACAGGGCAGTCTCCCCGTCGACCCCGGCCGTCCGACGACCAGCGTTGCGCTGAGTGACCTGCCGCACGCTCACCAGCGTGTTCGACCAGGACCCCAGCATCAGTCTCTGCAGGGACCGGACCGAGGCCCAGTCCCCTTCCCGTGTCGCCTTGAAGATCCTCCGCCGCAGCCTCGCTACGTTTTCCTCATGGGTCCGCCAGTCAATGGCGTCCCAGTCAGGGGCGTCCTCGGGTCCGTTCACCGCGATGGTGTCCAACATGTCCCTCGGTTCGAGAGGCCATCGGCCTTGGCGTTCAAAGGCTCACCAGTCCACGTCAGCGCCCTTTCGGGCCTGGTCGCATGACCGGCATCCGGCCGGTTCCCCGTGACTGCCGCCTGGAGGGGCGGCCATGGTGTCACGAGTCCCGTTGCCTTTCGGCAGCCGGCATCCGCTTCTTGGACTTCCTGTCCCGCCGGGGGCTTACGCCCCTCTCACGATCGGACTACCGGGCCCGAAGGCCCGGACCCCGACGGGGTTTCCACGTTCCGCGTATACGAGACGCGGCCGGGGAGGACGCCCCCTAAACCCCGGGACCAGCGGTGTTCGTACGACCGACGGGGCAGACTCCGGTCGTCGCTTGCCGCCTCTTCCAGCGGCCAGGTCCTGTCACCCGGTGTTCATTCCGTCTTCCGGGCTTGTCGATGACGAGGCGTCACAGGGGGTTCACTCGCGTTCGTCCGTCCGGCCTTCTCCTTGCCCGGTTGCTCCCCCTGACGGATCGGGGGCCCTTGGGCGTCTTCCCTGAGCTTCGCATCTTCAACGGGCAGGACCCGCGAACGCACGTCAGGGCGGAGATCGGTCTCGAACACTGACCGAGAACTACGCAACCGGCATAACCGGCCTCCAATCTGCGAGTTCACTCATATACGCGACCTCGTGTCGCACCGCCCCAGTCGACCTGGGCCTGGGCACCGGGGACGACCTCGAACCGGCGGTGCAGTCCGGCCAGTTCACCAGGCGCGATGCCGAGTTCCTCGGCGACACGGGGGCGCGCTTCCTGGAGGTAGAGCTTCACTCGCTGGTAGTTGCCGGTGAATCCGTACTCGGCGACCAACCGCTCGTGAACCACCGCGCCCTTGATCAGGATCTCGGAGCGCAGCATCGCGTCGATCAGCGGCGCGACCTCGTCCACGACCCGCTTGCGGGCCTGCCCGCTCGGCGCCCGGCGCGGCGGTGCGATCGGAGCCTGCGCGGCCAGGTACTTGCGGACGGTACGGCGGTTGAGCCCGGTCTCCTTCGAGATCTCCGACAGGCTCATCACCCCGGACTCGTGCAGCCCGCGGAAGCGCCGAAGTTCCAGCCAACGATGCGGATCCAAGACCAACTCAGCTGCCCTCCGTCCACGAACCGGACAGCAGCAGAGTGCCGGGCACCGCTCCTCAACACGTCAGGAACTGGGCACATTCACCCGTACGTGGCTGAGCATTTTCACCTGTACGCCGACACCCTGGGCTGCCGCCTTGTCCTCATCGACGAGCTGCATAATCTCGACATTCATTCCAGGATCGGCGCCGAGGCGTCGGACCAGATCAAGTACCTGTCCGAGCGCATCCCCGCCACGTTCGTGCTGGCCGGGGTGGACATCGAGGGCACCGGCCTGTTCGCCGGGCGACGCGGGGGACAGATCGCCAGCCGCTACAGCCTCATCCCCACCACTTCCTTCCGCCACAAGACCCCGCAGGAGCAGGCGGCCTGGCAGGCGCTGGTCGCCACCTTGGAGAACGCGCTGCGGCTGCACGCCCACCGCCCGGGCACCCTGCTGCGGCTCGCCCCCTACCTGCACGACCGCACCGCGGGCATGATCGGCAGCCTGTCCCACCTGGTCCGCGAGGCCGCCCTGGACGCCATCCTGGACGGCACCGAGAAGATCACCCGTGCTGGCCTGGAGGCTGTCGACCTCGACGAGAGCGCCGAACAGCAGAACCTCCCGCGCGCCCGCCAGCGCCGCACCCGCGAAGCACGAAGGACCGCGTGACCAGCCACCTGCGGACCCTTCCCGTCGCGCTGCCACCGGTCCACCGCGAGACGATCGGCTCCTACCTCAACCGCCTCGCCGACGCCAACCACCTGCGCATCGGCCACCTCTCGTTCCTGATCGGCCCCAACCGCCGCCACCGGCGCGACGACAACCGCGTCGGCCACTGGACCCCCGCAGCTCTGCCCCGGCTGGCAGCCCTGACCGGCAGAAGCATCCCCGTCCTGATCCATGCACTGCCCGCGCTGGCAGAAGTGCGTGAACCCGGTCAGCGCCGACCGCCTCTGGCCATTGAGGAGCTGGCCGAACCACGCCGTCGCCCGGCCTGCCGCCTCTGCATGGCCCACCACCTCGTCCGTGGACTCGTCGTCCGCAGCATCAGCCCCCACCAGGCCGTCTGCCACCGACACCGGCTCTGGCTCCTCGGGGGCGAGCAATACGATCTGTCCGCGCTCCCCGAGATCACGTGCGCCGACCGTCGGCACCGACGGCTCGTCGGCCGCCGCAAGGACCCCTTCATCGCCGTGGACTACCTCCACGCCCGCAAGATCACAACCCAGTGGTTCCGGCAGGGCGGACCCTCACCACTGCGCCAGCGCTGGACCCACCGTTTGAGCACCTTGCCGGAGGACCCCTACGGAGATCCCCGCCGTCCCGACGATGACCGCATAGAGCTCGCCACTTACCCCGAGACCGCTGCCCTGACTAGCCTGTTCGCCTCACCTCACTGGCGCGGGCATCACGGGCTGAGGGCCGAAGCCGCCCGGCGGCTGGCCATCGCAGCCCAGGAGCTACCGCCCGGCCTCACTGCAGGTTGGCGTCACCCACAGGCGGATACGGCTTGATCTCGGCCGCCCACTCGGCCGCCGCCGTCGACACTGACTCGGCCGTCAGCTGGAACACGACCACGAACGGCTCGCCCGAGCGGGCCTGGCGTCGCCAGGGAGGCGAGAACTCCAAGTCCAGGCTGACGCGCAGTTCGACCAGACCCGCATCGGTCCAGGTGAAAGCGAAGGCCAGGTTGGGCTCGGTGAAGTCCAACCGGCTGTTGGCGTCCTGTTCGGAACCGGAGGGTCGGATCGCCGCCCGATCGAGCCAACGGGCCAACTCGACGGCGTCGTCCGCGGTCAACGCCTGCCAGCGGAAGGACCACGTCCCCTGCGGACAGTGGGCTGACCCTTCGACGACCAGCCAGCTCTGCCGCTGACGCGGGTCCACGGCATCGGGAAACTGATATCCCACGACACCCAGCTCGACACCATGCCCGTCGCTACCGATCAGCCTCATTACCCCAGCATTCCACGCCGACACCCGGCAGCCACTGGAAATGATCAGCCCACCCCTTCCCCCGCAGCTGGGAGACTCGTGACATGGCCGAGCAGCTGACGAAGTGGTCCGTGACCGACGGAACCGTGATCCGCCACATGCACTACGGACTGCGGGTCCAGATTCCATCCGGAGAGATCGGCGTGGTCGACCGCGTCGATATCGCCGACGACTACGTCAACCCGGCAGACTGGCCGGCGATCGGCTCAGTGATCACGGTCGTCGGGGCAGGCTATGCCGGTAGTCAGCTCCGACTGAGCACCCGCCCGAGCCACCTCAACGACGCGAGGGCCCGCACGGCGAGCAACCGCGAAGCAACCGCCCGAGCCGCATCCGAAGACTTGAAGAGCACTCAGCGCATCCCGGTCGGGCAAGGTCACCAGATAGCCCGCGACGACCTCGCTGCGATGATCAACGCGCAGACCACCGCCTGCCAACCCGCGCGCGCCGCACTACTCGCCGACGGCACCTTCGTCATCTGGGACGGGGTAGTCCCCGCCGAGCAACTCGCACGCACCTATCGGGCCCGACTCCGCCGCACCCAAAGGCGCGGCCACCCGACACTGGCCCTCGCCACCACCGTCGACCTCCTCTTCCAGGCAGCACAGGAACCCCTCCGCATCGCCCAGATCCGCCCGGCCGACAAGTCATGGACATTCATGATCTTCCTCAACGCCGACGCCACCGCAGTACTGGCCTGCACCGGAGTCGCCAGAAGCGATCCCCCAGCAGCACCGAACACCGACGCGAGGTGACACGCCTGCCGTCGTGACAGCCATCTCGCTTCGGCCCGAGACTGTTGATGGAGCCCGGAAACTGCCATGTCCAGCGAGAATCGCCTCTCCGGTGTCTCACGCAGGCTGACAAACCCCAGCTCAGCACCCTGGTTTCAACCGTGATTGATGAGACAGTCAACATGGCCCCAGCAGCGGTCCGCCTCCCGGCACGTCACCCACGCGACGAATCTCAACAAGACCTGTCAGCACCCAGCTCACAGCCGCGCTTCATGACGTGTTCAATGAGACGGGACAGTGGACGCTGCGGGGTTCGGGGTCGCGGTCCGGCGGATACTCGGCGCGGGATCGGTGGGAGGGGGCTGGTGGTGGACTGGTTGGCGGGGTTGCTGGGTTTCGCGGCCGGGTTGGGGATCTCGGTGGTGACCGCGCCGGTGGGTGTCTCGGGGGCTGTGTTCCTGCTGCCGGTGCAGGTCAGTGTGCTGGGTGTGCCGAGCCCGGCGGTGACGCCGACGAACCTGCTGTTCAACGTGGTGGCCGCCCCGGGGGCCCTGCTGCGCTACCGGCGGGCCGGACGCCTGGGCGGCCCGCTCACCCGGCTGCTGATCGCGGGCACCGTGCCCGGGGTGGTGATCGGCGCCGGAGTGCGGGTCTTCGCCGTTCCGGGCCCGCAGGTCTTCCGTCTCCTGGTCGCGGCCATGCTGCTGCCGCTCGGTGTGTGGCTGTGCGCGCGGACCCTGAGCCCGGCCCGCACGCGGGCCGTCCCTGCTCCGCTGTCCACCCGGGCCACCACCGTGCTGGCGCTGGTGGTCGGGACCGTCGGCGGGATCTACGGGATCGGTGGCGGCTCCATCCTCGGCCCGGTCCTGGCCGGCCGCGGCGTGCCGGTCGCCACGGTTGCCCCCGCAGCGCTGGCCTCCACCTTCGTCACCTCCCTCGCCGGGGCCGCGACGTACGGGGTGCTGGCCCTGGCCGCGAGCGGGGACATCGCCCCCGACTGGCTGCTCGGCCTCCCCTGCGGCCTCGGCGGCTTGGCCGGCGGCTACCTCGGCGCCCACCTCCAACCACGACTGCCCGAGAAGGCCCTACGCCTCCTGCTCGGCACCCTCGCCACCGCCGTGGGCACCCTCTACGCAGTCCAGGGCCTCAGCTGACCATCCCGACGCGCGGTCAAAGTTCGGTGAGACTCGTCAAACTTCGGTGAGACGGGTCATTCGGTTCGGGGTGGCGGAGGTGGGTTCCGGTCCGGGGTGGCGGTGGTGCCGGTACGCCGGGGGTGTCACCGGCCCGGGGGCCGCAGGCCGCCGCCAGTGCCCCGTCAGCGCCCCTGCCGCCCCGCCCCCGCCCGCCGCCGTCCTGGTGCCGCCGGCGCCCGGCTCCCGGCCCGGTGCCCGTGCCTGCTGCCGGGCCGCCAGGCCCCGGCTCCGTCCGGGCCGCACTGCGCCGGTGTCGAGCAACTGCTCCTGGTCGCCGCGCACCCCCACGCGGCCACCGGGCCGCCCGCGTCGAGGCGCCGCAGGGCCAGGAGGATCGGCTGCTGCGCCTGCCCGCCGTCCGGCCCGCCCTGCTGCTCCCGGCCCCGGCCCTGCCCGCCCTGCCGCCCTGCCCCGGTGCTGCGCCTGCCCGCCATCCGGCCCGTCCGGTCCCGCGCGCCGGTACCGGTGGCCCGTGCCGCTGGCCAGTGCCAACAAGCGGTGCTGCTGACGGGTGCCGGTGGTTCATGCCGGTGGCCTGTGGAGTCGGCGGGCAGCGGCCGGTGCATGGGCATGTCGGTGCGCAGGATGTTCGCCAGGACCAGGGCGTCGCCCGGGTCGGACTTCTTGCGGCTCACGCTGTGGCGGTCGCGGTAGCGGGCGGCGGCCAGCGGGTTGATCGCGAACACCTTGCGGCTGCCGGTTCGTAGGACGGCGACCAGCAGGCCGTGGCTGGTCTCGATCGCCACCGGAATCGGGTCCGCCTCGGTGTCGCCGTGTTCGGCGAGCAGGTCCAGCAGCAGCCGGTAGCCGGCCGCGTCGTCGGTGATCCGGCGCTTGGCCACCAGCTCACCGTCCTCGTCGACCAGGGCGACGTCGTGGTGCGATTCGGCCCAGTCGATACCGCAGAAGATCTTCAACCGACTCTCCCAACCTTGCCTGTTCTCGCAGGTCGCGGGCCTGTGCGGGTCATGCGGCACCCTAATCCCAGGACTCATCGGTCCGCCATCTCAGTAGCCGTTCATGACACCAGCGCACCCCAGGGACCCCGCTCTGTGCCAGAGCTCAACGGCTCGCGGATCAAGAAGAGGTCAGCCCTGGAACGGGCTCGCGCCACGACCACACAAACACGATCACCGGCGGGTTTCGCGGCGACCCGAAGACGCCGGACCGCGCCGCTCTGTCTCTAGACCTCGCAGGTCCTGCTGGGACCAGGCATCAGCCCGGCGCCCACGCGATCACTGCGAAACCCACGACCGTGACGGCACCGCTCTTTCGGAAGGCCTGGATGGCCCGGGGGTCGCACAGGTGTCCGTCACTCCAGGCGGTTCCGTTCAGCCCAACCGGGAATCCGAACCGCCTTCACTACGGATTAGAGCTGGGACGCCCCGCCCCGAACACGCCGACTGTCCTCTGACAGGCGGTCTTGACCGATTGCCAGGTGATCGTGACGGCCTGCGGGTTCCTGCCACTTGATCTTGACCGGTTGCGGTTCGCGGGTCGGTGCGGGAGCGGATGCCGGGCGGTTTGGTCCGTCACACG
This sequence comes from Kitasatospora sp. NPDC101801, assembly GCF_044766665.1. Classification (NCBI taxonomy): domain Bacteria; kingdom Bacillati; phylum Actinomycetota; class Actinomycetes; order Kitasatosporales; family Streptomycetaceae; genus Kitasatospora; species Kitasatospora sp. NPDC101801. The sequence goes on along the minus strand of NZ_JBIWML010000063.1, from coordinate 18,415 downwards.
GCTGCGGGGGCGGGTGTGTCGAGGATGGCGAGTTCGGCGGGTGTGGCCTGGCGTTTCCAGTCGGGGGCGAGCGCGGCGTAGGCGGTCACGTCGTGCCAGCAGCTCTGGGTGCGGAAGAGTTGGTGCAGCGTGGCTTCGCGGGTCAGTCCTGCGGCGCGCATGACCGGGGGCATGTGGCCATGGTCGGTGCGGTGTCCGGCCCAGATGCGGTGCAGGCCCAGGGGGCCGAAGCCGTAGGCCATGAGGAGCCGGCCGGTTTCGTGCGCGTGGCCGCCCGCGGGTGATCCGGGGAGCAGGACGACGGTGGTCAGCATGGCGTTGCTGCCGTAGTCCTCGATCAGGAGGCCGGCGGTGCCGAGCATGGTGTCGTCGTCGGGGGCGCAGACCGCGAGGGTGTACTTGCGGCGCGGGCGGGTGAGGCGTTGGGCGAGGGCGGCGGCGAAGGCGTCGTGGGCCTGGGCGGGGTCCATGCGGTCGGTGCCGAGGTAGCGGGTGAGCATGCGGCTGGTCATGATCCGCTCGTAGACCGGGTAATCGGCGGCGCGCAGTTCGCGAAGGCGCAGGTGCTCGCCGCACAGGTCCGGTACCCGGCTCACAGCGCCGGCTCCTTCTGCTGGGGCGCGGGGATCAGGGCTTCCAGGTCGACGTACGAACGGCCTGACGGCACCGGGCGGCCGAGCAGGATGCGGCGGGCGGTGTCGGTGACGAGGGCGCCGCCGAGCATGACGCCGCTGGCCAACTGCGGCCAGCTGGAGAGGCTGGTGCCGATGCGGGGCAGGGCGTCGGTCATGGCCGGGCTCAGTTGGTCCTGGTCGACGACCCGCAGCAGGAACCGCATCTGCTCGCCCGGGTCCATCGCGCGCACGTCGTCGGCCGTCACGGCGCCGGCGCGGCCGTGGAAGAGCGGGCGGTCGGGTTCCAGGTCGAAGCGTTCGACGTCCAGTAGGCCGCGGTCGTTGGCGTCCATGAGGACGGGCACCCGGTGGCGCCGTGCGTGCTCGCGGGCCGCGGTCTTGACCCAGGGGGTGTCGCACTCCTCGACGAGCAGGTCCACTGCGCGCTCGCCGTCCTCGCCGGGGGCGAAGAACTCCTCGATGCTCTCCTCGGTCACTCCCTGCCGGTGGACGGAGATGTCGAGGTAGGGGTCGAGCTCGTACATGCGTCGCGCGCAGATGACCGTCTTCTCCAGGCCGATCTCGTGGACGCCGGCGCGCAGCCGGTTGAGGTTCGACAGGCTGAGGCGGTCGAAGTCGGCCAGCCGGAACGAGCCCCCGACGCCCTCCATCGCACAGGTCAGCGCCGCGCTGGAGCCCACCGAGAGGCCGACGACCCCGATGCGGCGGCTCAGCAGGCGCTGCTGCTCGTCGCGGGTGATCTTGTCGCGGTTGCGGTCGGTGCGCACCAGTCGGAACTCGGTCTCTGGCAGGACCCGTACCAGGCGGCCCGACCACGGGTACCAGGCCCAGGTCCCGTATTCGTCGGGCAGGAGGCCGCCGCGTGCCTCGTCGACGGCGCGCTCCAGGACCGTGGGGGGAAACGGTTCTCCGGGGTTCAGGCAGCGCACGAGTTCGAGCAACTGTTCGTCGATGCGGTCATGGACCTCTCGCAGTGCGGGCGAGTCCAGCAGCTTCTTCAGTTCAGCGGCGTGGTCGGCCAAGGCCGGGTCAAGGAGGACGGGGCGGAACGATTCGGCAGGCGATTCCGCATGCAGTTGGCGGTCGATTGCAGTGTTGAGGGAGGAGGGGGCTTGGGTCATGTCGGCCGACGCTAGCAACCTCAAGATCGTCGACGGGGGTGTCTTCACCCGCCCGGCGGCATCCCAATCAGTCCGTACACGGGAAGGCTTGTCCGATCGGGTGACAGGGGTCGTAACTGTGCTCGAAGGCCGGGCGCGTGCGTGAAGCGATCGGTCATGATCACTTGGCAAACGATCAAGATCGCCTGTCACAGAACACCGGTGACCCGTCTCATTGATTCCTAATGCCGTATGTCAAGCCGCGAGGACCACTGGCGGGGTCGGCTGGTAGCACCGTTGGTCGCGCAGGAGGGCCCAGATGACGTTGACGCGGCGCCGGGCCAGGGCGAGGACGGCCTGGGTGTGGCGTTTGCCCTCGGCGCGCTTGCGGTCGTAGAAGCGCCGCGATTCTTCGCAGTTGCGGATGCTGATCAGCGCGGAGGTGTAGAAGACCCGTTGGAGCTTGCGGTTGTAGCGTTGCGGGCGGTGGAGGTTGCCGCTGATCTTGCCGGAGTCGCGTGGCGCGGGCGCGACTCCGCCGAAGCCGGCGAGGCGGTCGGGAGTGGAGAAGGCTGCCATGTCGCCGCCGGTGGCGGCCAGGAACTCGGCTCCGAGGATGGGTCCCAGGCCCGGCAGGCTGGCGAGGATCTCGGCATCACGGTGCTCGCGGAAGCGGGCCGCGATCAGCTTGTTCATCTCGGTGACCTGCTGGTTGAGGGCTATGACCTGGGCGGCCAGGGTGTGAACCATCCTGGCCGCGGTCTTCTCGCCCGCGACGCTGGTGTGCTGGCTCGCAGCTGCTTCCAGCGCCGCCTCGGCGATCTGGCCGGCGCCGCGAACGCCGCGGTTCCGTAGCCAGCTCTCCAGCCGCCTGACGCCCAAGCGCCGCAGGGCGGCCGGGGTCTGATAGCCGGTCAGTAGCGCCAGCGGCCCGGCGTTGGTGAGGTCCAGGGCTCGGTCCAGCGCGGGGAAGATGCCGGTCAGGAGGGCGCGGAGGCGGTTGACGGTGCGGGTGCGGTCGGCGACCAGGTCCGTCCGGTGGGCGGTGAGGATCTTGAGGTAGGTGGCGATCTCGTCGCCGGTCCGCAGGGGCTGCAGGTCCCGGCGGATCCGGGTCTGATCGGCGATCACCGCGGCGTCCTTGGCGTCGGTCTTGCCCTCGCCGCGGTAGCCCTCGGAGGCCCGGTTGACGGCCCGTCCGGAGATGTAGAAGGCGCGCTGACCGTGGCTGAGGAGGACCGCGATCACCAGGGCGGCCCCGCCGTCGGCGAGGTCGATGCCCCACGTCGCCTCCTCGCTCAAGTCCAGGACGTCGGCGAGCAGCTGGAGGAGCTCCGGCTCGTCGTTGGCGCCCCGTCGCGACAGCAGCCGGCGGCCGCTCTCGTCGATCACCACGCAGGGCACCCAGAAGTACAGGCAGTACGTAGTACCAGCGGTACCCGTGTTAACCAGGCAGTACGTAGTACCAGCAGTTGGCGGTACCTGTAGTTCCAGCAGTTCGCGGGATGTTCAGTGATGTAGAGGATGAGACGGAGGGCGCTGGCGCCATCAGGATCGCCCGGCCCGTGAGATGAGCAGTTCTCGTCCGGGCGGACACCGCAGACCCCTCAGGGTACGAAGGACGGTGGTTTCCGGTCACGCATACGCGATCCCCGCAATCCTCCTCCCCCGAGGAGTTGCGGACACAAGGACCGGCCCAGGGCCGGTAGATGGTGAAGTACCCCTTCGGGGCCCCGGAGCCGTAACGGCACCGGGGCCCCTCCGCGCGTCCCCGAAAAGCCCACGTAGGAAGAGGTGCAGTGACCACGACCATTAACCGCCCCACCACCACCCCCGGCACCGCCGCCGCCGCCCACAGCCCGTCCGGCCCCGGTGCTGGCTCGGAGGCTGGTGGGGGCGCGAGTTTCGATGACGAGGACTACCCCGCCTACACGATGGGCCGCGCCGCCGAGATGACCGGCACCACGGCCGGCTTCCTGCGCACCCTCGGCGAGCACGGCCTCATCACCCCACTGCGCTCCGACGGCGGCCACCGCCGCTTCTCCCGCTACCAACTACGGATCGCGATGCGCGCCCGCGACCTCGTCGACCAGGGCACCGCCACCGACGCCGCCTGCCGCATCGTCATCCTCGAAGACCAGCTCGAAGAAGCCCTGCGCATCAACGAACAGCTCCGCGAAGGCCGCCCGAACGGACAGCCTTCCGCCGCCGACACCTGACCTGCCCCATCGCCCGTTCGGCGTGAGCGGCCTTCGCGGCCCGGTACGGCCCGCTTCGTCCGGCGCTGGCCGGGAGACGTCCGCTGACCGAACGAGCTTCGGTCGAGGGCGTCGGCGACGGGCGGGACACGGACTGTCCGCCCTCGGCGTGAGCCATCCGGCCGTTCCCGCCCACGTGCCGCGGGACCAGGCCCGCACCGGCGCAATGAGGCAGCGTTCCCGGCAGGCGGGGCGGGAACAGCGGCCTGACCGGCCCACCTTCAACCCCTCGCCGTCATGGGCACCCCTGCAGGGGGTCCGGCTCCTCACCTGCCGGGCGGGCTTCGGCTCGCGCCGGGGTCGGGCCGCGGCTTCCTGGACCTGTGGCCGGTGCGTGCCCGGAGGAGTCCACGCACCATGTGGCCCAATCGGCGGGAGCAATGAGCGATGGGGTCCTGATGGCATGCTAGACCTTGGTGACATGCGATCACATGGTGGGAGAGGTCCGTCACTCTCGGTGACTGGCGTGCTGGCCCTGACGGCGGTGGTCCTGTCCGGTGTGGCCGGGGCGGCGACGGCCTCGCCCGGCCGGGCGGGTCCCGCACGCGACACTGCGACGCCAGCGGTCGCCGGCGACCCCGGCGGGCAGGGTGTGGCGCTGCGATCGGCGGACATCGCCTGGAACCTCGGCGAAGTGCGCCCGCTGCTCTGCGACCCGGCAGACGAGGCGGGTCCGGAGATCACGCTGCGGCTGTTCCCGGACGTGAGCGTGGAAGTGACCGGTGGTCAGGTGCGACCCGCAGCGGCGGGTGAGGTCGACTGGGCGGCGCAGGTCAAGGGGGATCCGGAAGGGTCGGCCGACTTCCACTTCGACGCGCTGTGCTCGGGCCTGGACGGGTCCTCCGCCCAGGTGGCCGCGCAGATCTCCACGGGCGGTCACGTCTACACCCTGACCTCGACCACGCCCGGCACGGTCCGGGTGAGGGAGATCAATCCCGGGCTGAGCGAGGGGACGGCCGGCCACCCGGACGACGCGCAGGAGCCCCCGGACGATCAGGCGGCGCCCTCCGCCGCGGACCCGGGCCGACGCGCTGACCCGTCGGACTGCCAGGGTGCCAAGGACGTCAACACCATCGACATGGCCGTGTTCTACACCAAGGAGGCCGCAGCCAAGGCCGGTGGCGAGGACAAGGCCAAGGCCCAGGCGAAGCTCGGCGCCGACCTGACGAACCGGGGCTTCACCAACAGCAAGCTGGCGGTGCGCGTGCGGTTGGTGTATGTCGGCCCGGCCGCCGGGGAGCCCGGTCTCCCCCCGGTGGAGAAGGACGACCTCGGCGCCTACCGGCAGTGGGCCCTGGACAACGCACTGTGGACGAAGTACGCGGCGGACGACATCGCGGTGTTCCAGAGCGTCGGCTCGGGCGTCGGATACGTCGACCAGGACCCCAAGGCGTCCAGCGCCAAGCGCATGTTCCTACTGATGAACATTGCCTACGTCCCCACCCTCACCCTCGGGCACGAACTGGGCCACAACCTCGGCCTGGACCACGACTGGGAGACCGAACTGGCAGCGGCCAACGGCCCTTACACACCGAAGTACCCCCACGCCCACGGCTGGATCGCACCCAGCAAGAAGTGGCGCACCATCATGGCCTACGGCGGCGGCTGCGCCGGCTGCGAGCGGATCAACCACTACTCCGACGCCCAGGCGGCCTACGAAGGCGAGCCGCTGGGAGCTCCGGACTCCGCCGCGCAGCCCGCCGACGCGGTGCGGATGATCCGCAGGAACGCCCCGACCGTGGCCGCGATGCAGCCAGAGCGGACCCCAGCCGTGTACTGCCGTCTGACCGTCAAGTCCACGCCCGACACCGGCGGCAGCGCGACGCTGGACGTCCTCGGCCCCTACACGAGGGGCTCCCTGGTCCACGCCACCGCCACCACCGCCCCCAACCACCGGCTCATCGGCTGGTCCCTCAACGGCACCCCCCTGGCCGACACCGACACCTCGGTGAGCGTTGCCGTCGACGCCGACTCCGTCCTGGAAGCCCGCTACGCGCCGATCGACTGCGCGCTGACCCTGCGGACGCAGCCGGCCGACGGGGGCACCGCCACGGCGGACCGCCCCGCCCCGTACCGGTGCGGCTCCACCGTGACCCTGACCGCCACCCCCGCACCGGGCTGGACCTTCACCGGCTGGAACAGTGAGAACGCACCGCCCAGGCGCGGCATCGTCTCGACGACACCGGTGCACCAGCTGACCCTCGATCAGGACACCGAGATGACCGCGACCTTCGCTAAGTCGGACGACGTACCGCCCAAACCCCCCGTTCCGGACCCGCCGGTGCCGCCGAACCCCGACACCCAGCCCGCCCCGAACCCGCCCGTCCCCCCGACCCCCGACACCCAGCCGACGCCCAACCTGCCGGCGCCGCCCACCCCGGCGACGACGGAGGCGGCGGGAACGAAGCCCGAACTCGCATCCACCGGCACGCCCTCCCCACTCGGCGCCATCGCCGTGACGGCGGGCCTGCTCACAGCAGTCGGCGGCACTCTCCTGATCCGCCACCGGCGCCGGCCCCACAGCAGCTGAACTCGCCTGGTCGACGCCGAAAGCGGCCCCCGGCTCCTGTCGCAGGTGACGACGCTCCGCACGGACATGCGTAGGGGGAAGCCGGATAGGTGGTTGATGCGAATGGCGCCACACAATCGATGAGAGGTTCGATGGCCCCGGAGGTGGACACGGTGCCGACGCCGAGCCAGCGGAGCCGCCACCCTGGTGGGCGCGCCGCCGCACTCAGCGCCGCTGCCTGGCCGGCGGCGACGCCTGACACCAGGACGGGCCGGCCCTGGTGCCCGCCGGCGTTCGGGGGACGGCCGGTGCTGCGCTTATCGGGCGAGCCTCCCGTGTGGCGGCTCCGCGTCCGCGCAGCGGGGCCAGACCTCCTGACCTAGGCTCACACATGGTCATGAGCAGGGTTGTTGCCGTTTCTGATGAGGAGTTGGTCTCGATGGTTCGGAAGTTGGCGGCGGTGGCCGCGGTCTGCTGCGGCCTGGCGTCGGTCGTCACAACGGCTCCCGGCGCGGTGGCGTCCGGGCTCGACTCCACCGCGCACCACCTGAAACTGCCGGTGGACCGCGACGTGGCCGGTCAGTTGAAGGTGATCACGCGGGACTCCGACCCGGCACGGGCCGGTGAGGTGGCGACCATCAGGGCGTTGGTGGTGAACGGCGGAAGCGATCGGAGCACGGCATTCACGGTGGTGGTCACCCTTCCGGAGGGGACCACCGCGGAGGGGCCGTTCTTCCCGGAGAACTGCGAGGCCGAAGGGCTCACCGTGACGTGTCACTACCGCAAGGGCCTGCCTGCCGGGCACACCGCCTCCGCGATCGTCCCCGTCCGGATCGCCGCCGACGCGACCGGGGTGCTCAACGGCGGGTCGGTGAGGGTGAGTGAGGACACGGCGCCGGAGGCCGCCGACACCGGGTACTTCGACGTCCCCGTCGCCGATGCCGTGCTGACCGAGTGATACCACCGGTGCGCGCGTGCCGGTGGCCCGGCAGCTGATGCCGGGCCACCACCCCACCGCTGTCATCGAATCAGCGGTACACCCGGACGAAGTCCGAGGCGAAGCTCACCGTCCCCGGGCCCTTCGGCGAGGGGTGGTAGTCGCCCGAACAGAGCGACAGGTTGAGGATCAGGTAGGCCGACCAGTGCTTGCCGACGCCCTTCTTGTCCTCGAAGACCTTGACGCCGTTGACGTACCAGTCGACCGAGTCGGCACCGTAGTAGGTGCCGATGGTGGTCCACTCCCCGGGCTTCACCGCGACGTGGTCGGTCCAGTACTTCTGGGCCGGGTTGACGTGGTTGGTCAGCTCCAGCAGGGACGGATTGTCGGGGTGGTACTCGAAGGAGTCGATCTCGTTGGCGCCCTGGTGCCAGGTCCACAGGGCCGGCCAGGCACCCAACTCCTTGGGCATCCGGATCCGGGTCTCGGCGTAGTCGCCGGTCTTCACCATGAACCGCTCCGCCGAGTACTCGGTGGTGATCAGCCCGGTGTCCCATGCCTTGCGGCCGTTGGGGAGGGTGAAGTTGCTCTGGCTCGCGGAGAAGACCGCCGTACCGTCCGTCACCGTGACCTTCTCAGGGTCGATCCGGTCGAGCTTGTCGTCGTCCGGGTTGTAGTTTCCGTAGCGGTAGGCGCTGCTGGCCGACTTGTTCCACTTCGTCGCGGAGATCGGGCCGTCGAACTCCTCCCGCCAGATCAGTTTCTTGCCGGCCACCGGCGGGGACACCTCAGCTGTCGACGAGGGGGTGACCGTGAACGTCTGCTCGGGCAGGTTCCTCCACGCGCCGCCCTGCTCCTGGTAGAAGCCGAACATCCGGTACGTACCCGGGGGGAACGACCGCGCCCCGGTCTTGACCGTCACGTCCTCGGTGCAGACGCGCTGATCGGTCGCGGCCGCCGGGAAGTCGAGGTTGTTGCCGGCCGCGTCCCGCACCCCCACACCCACCACCGCCGCGGTGAAGCACTTCGACGCGTGCAGCGTCAGCTGCCCCACCACCGGGGTGCCCTCGGCGGCATCCTCCGGTGCCACTCGGTCCGCCGTCACCACCAGCGGCGTCTCGGTGACCGTGAACGTCTGCTCGGGCAGGTTCTTCCACCCTCCGCCCTGCTCCTGGTAGAAGCCGAACATCCGGTACGTACCCGGGGCGAACGACCGCGCCCCCGTCTTCACCGTCACGGCCTTCCCGCAGATCTGCTGGTTCGTCAGCCCGCCGGGAAAGTCGAGGTTGTTGCCGGCCGCGTCCCGCACCCCCACGCCCACGGCCGCCGCGGTGAAGCACTTCGACGCGTGCAGCGTCAGGTGCCCTGCCACCGGGGTGTTCGGCTCGGCCGCCTTCGGTGTCAGCGTGTCCTGGGTGACCACGAGCGGGGCCTCTGCGACGGTGAGGGTCTGCTCGGGCAGGTTCTTCCACGCACCGCTCTGCTCCTGGTAGAAGCCGAACATCCGGTAGGTACCTGCGGCGAACGAGCGTGCCCCCGTCTTCACCGCCAGGCCCTTGGGGCAGATCTGCTGGTTCGTCAGAATTCCGGGAAAATCCAGGTTGTTGCCGGCCGCGTCCCGGATGCCCACGCCCAGCGATGCCACAGTGAAGCAGCTGGAGGACTTGACCTCCAGCTGGGCCACGACGGGGGTATCGGGCAGGGTCGTCGTAGGGGTCAGAGACTGCTGCGTCACCTGAGGTGACGGCGCGGCCACTGCAACGGCCGGCGTGGCCAGCAGGAACAGGCCGGCGACGTACACACCGGTTCTGGCAGCGTGTGAGAACGGACTGTGCACAGGCATCTCCGAGGGCACGCGGTCACGAGGAGGAGTCCCGGCCGTCGTGGCCGGACAAATCGAACGCTAGTTACGCCCGGTACGCACTACAACCGTACGACTCCATTCGGTGACGAACCGACTCCGTGCACCAACCCAGGAGACAACCGACGCAACAACGCCGACAACGCCGTGGGGGGGGGCCCCCCGGGGGGGGGGCCCCCCCCGGCCGCACGTGCCGCCAGCAAAAACCACCCAAACCAAACACCGGACCACCCCCAGGTGCGGTGGGTGTAGAATACGAAGGAGTG
>NZ_JBIWML010000063.1:0-8843 GCF_044766665.1 Kitasatospora sp. NPDC101801 | reverse complement strand
CGTACCCCCCCCCCCCCCCCCCCCCCCCCCCCCCCCCCCCCCCCCCCCCCCCCCCCCGGCCCCCCCCCCCCCCCCCCCCCCCCCCCCACGGCACTGCCTCGTGAGCCGCAAGCTGCAACTCCACACCCCTACTCCGTACCCAGCGAGCGTGCAGGTACTGATCCATGACGAGGAGGACGACTGCTTCGGACTGTGGATGATGCGAGACGGCGTGCTGACCGAGGTCTCGCTCCCCGGCCACAGGCGCCTGCACCCTCCGGCGCCGGCCACTGACGAGTTCCCGCCCGATCCCGGGCTGCTGTGGCAGGCAGAAACGGCAGTGCCAGCTGGCTTCTCGACGGAGCGCCAGGACCAGCGCCCGGCCTGGTAGGAGTCGCTCAGCCACTGGTGTGAGCGATGACTCGCCGGTGGAAGGCCTCGGCCGGCACCACACGTTCAGTAGCGTCGGCGAACCAGGGCCGGCAGACGGGACTTGGCGATGTTGCGGATGCGCCGGGTTCGGCCGCCCTCGGCCAGTGCCGACAGGGCGATCATGGCCAAGGATTTCTCTGCGGTACGGAGCTGAAGCCAGTTGGAGGCCGCGAGCAGGGTCTCGGCGTCCCACGGCTCGTCCAAGGTCATCGCCCGGAGCAGAGTCCACTCGCGCAGGTGCCGGGCGGAGAAGTCGTCCACCGCAACAGGGCCGGTCATCTCCCGGCACCAGGCGGGATAGCCGGGGTCCGTGAGTAGCTCGGCGGCCCGTCTGTCGAGGTACTCACAGACGGCGCTGTTCGCCATCCCCGTATCGGGGTCGGTGAACACACGGGTGACGAGGGTGGCTGCTTCCTCAGCGGCTACCTCGGCAAACGCCCTTCGATAGTGGGCGAACCGGACGTGCTCGTCCGGATCCCAGTCCGGATCGTCAGCTGACACCACGTCGCCCAAGACCACCATTCACTTTCGGCTGCAGGTCCTGGAAGCCTGCCACAGCAGTAGCGGCTGCCCACCGCCGGACCAAGACGATCTCCGGCTACGAAAATCCTGCCAGAGCCCTGTATCTGCCCAGGGCGGTACAGCCGAAAGCGCTCAGCCCGCGCCGGTTCAGGCTCGGCAGAGGCGAGGATGCTCAGCGTAATCGGGAGGCGTCACGGGCGGGCGATGCGGGACACTTCGCCGGGTGATCGTGATGCAGCCCGTCCTGGAGATCAATACCCCTGACGGTTTCGACCTCTGGCCTGTCGCCGAGACCGAGCCGGTCGGCTTCCTGCCCCTCAGCGGTGAGCTCTCGCCTGCCGAGGTCGGGACGGCGGTGATGCGCATTGTCAGCTGCAACGACATCGACCCCGAGGACGGCCCCCACAACGACCGCCCGCCCCGGCCTGCCGACCCACTCGGCTCCTTCCTCCACGGACTGCTGACCTTCGACACCCTCTTCGCGGCCGGCGGCCTGCGGGTCACCGACGACTCCACCGGCATCGAGTTCCTACCCGGTTGCTGCGACGGACTGGAGGACTGGCGCGACTGGCACCGACTCGTCGACAGCGGTGGCCTGCTCGGCTTCGGCCACGACCCCGTGTCACCGGTCGCGGAGCGCTTCGGCGACACCGTCCGGCTCACGGTCAATGCCGAGCAGGGCGACAGCCCGGTGATCGAACTGTCCGTCACCGAACTCCGCTGCCTGCTCGTCGGTGCCGAGCGCGACCTGGCCGATTTCCTTACACTGGCCGCCGCCTGGGTCCTTCAGCACCTGCCAGGCCACCAGGCTCCCGTCACCGCCGCCCTCACCCAGGTCCTCGACCTGCCCGCACCACCGATACCGCCGGAGCAGTAAGACAGCGGGCTCGGTTCAGCTGGCTAACGAAGACCGAGCTTGGCACAGCCATCGGGCCAGGTCCGTGCGCTGCCTGTTCGGGGTGGCCCCATCAGGAGCTGATGACCGATCTCAACAACACGCGGACTGCGGAAGTGGACCTGAGTAGAGATCACCTTCTTTGCCCGGGCCACGGATCTCGGTGCGCGCGAGTTCGAGGCGACGTACCCGTCGGCGTCAGCGCGTGATGCGGTCGATCACCAGGCGCTCGAAGAGGTCATCGGGCAGTTCGTCCTGGTGCTGCTCGACCGAGCGATGCGCAGCGGCCGCGTCGCCGTGCCAACGGCTGATGACGTCCTCGTTGAAGTCGATCAGTCGGCGCACGTCGTCCGGGGTCAGTTCTGGGTGGAACTGGCACCCGAAGACTCGCTCGCCGTAGCTCAGCGCCTGGACGGAGGTGTGCTCGTTGCGGTACTCGATACGTACGCCGTCCACTTCCTCGATCTGCGGACTGATCGCCTGGTAGTGGAACGACGGCACGACGCGGAGGCCCTGGCGGTCGCCGACCCGGTTCACCTCGGTCAGGCCGACCTCGATGCCCGAGGTGTCGATGATCGAGCCCGGCCGCAGCGCCTCGGCGATCAGCTGGGAGCCCAGGCACACGCCGACCACCGCAGGGCCGGTGTCGCCATCGCGCCCATTTGCGTCGGCGATGAGTTCCCCCATCAGCTTGATGGTCGCGCGCATCCACGCGGCGTGGGAGTGCACCGAGGTCTGGCCTCCGGTGAACACGTACGCCAGGGTCGGCTGTGACCGTCGCGCGGTCAGATCGGCTGCCTCGGTCACCAGGTTCAGGCGGCCGCAGCTCAGGCCAGCGCGGGTCAGCCGCTGCTCGATCCGGTCGGCGTAGTCGAGACCGTCGTAGATCAGCCCGTCCGCGACGCAGATCTGCACGTCAACCGGCACAATCCCCACCCCTCTTACTCGAAGAACCTCGACCACAGGTTGAGGGCCGAGTCGACGCACTGGACGAAGCTCAGGATAGCCACGATCGTCACTGCGAGGTTAACCCTCGTCACCCGACGCATCTGGTCGTGCTCCAGTTTGCGTTCCACCGCGCGCCGCGCCATCTCAAGCAGGGTGTTGGTGCGCTCGCGCACCCTTTCGGTCTCCCACGCCTCCAAGACACTGTCGCGCAGCTTGAGCACGTGGAAGTCGTAGCTGAACGTGGGCCGCACCAGTGCCTGGTAGTCGGCGCGCAACCGTCGTTCCAGCGCGATGAGCAGTTCGGGGTCCTCGTCCAGTGCCATTTCGCGGATGATCCGTTCCGCGGCACCGGCGGAGCGTTCGAGCCGGGCGTAATGCACGTTCAACTGGCCGAGAAGGTGCTCGAGTTGGCCGAGTGTGTCGCTGGGGTCCTCTCGGGAGGCCAGCAGGAAGAAGGCGTAGCCGGGGTAGAAGAACTCCTGGGGCCACGTTGATTCGGAGGGGATCGGTGCGGCGGAGCGGGGGTAGATCAGGAGCCGCAGCGCATCGGAGAGGGTCGCTCTGCCGGGTGCCGGGTGGGTGGTGCCGCCCGCGTAGGTGAGGTTGAAGTAGGGCAGAACTGTGGGACATGGCGGCCCCTGTCGGCACTGGTCGGACATCGCGGTCAGGGCCGGCAGCAGTTCGCCCCTGACGCGCACGGTAAGGTCGTCGCGCCCCTTCGGCCCGAAGCCGTCAATGAGCTCTTCCCGGCGCCTCCCGGTCCACCCCTCGACGACGCGCATGTGCACGGCCACCGACCCGTAGCCGTCCGGAAACAGGATGCCGGTGACGTGCAGTTCCACCGGTAGCGCCGTCGTCTCCCGCACGATCGCCGTCAGCCGCGCGTTGAACTCCTCCGACCCGGCGAAGTGGGTGAGCAGGTCGACCGGCGGATTGCCAAAGGTGAGCGAGCCGCGCAGGAACTGGTCCAAAGACCGGTGCACCAGCGTAAGGCGACCCTCCGGATCGATCCCGCCGTCCGCCGGAACGGCGAAGCCCGGAGCGTCCGCAAGCGAGACCAGCCCTGGGTAGAAGGGCCCGGTCACCATGAGCAGGGCGTCGCCGCAGAAGTCGACGCCCGACTCCGCAGGCGGCGCCGCAGCAGCCTCACGCGGATGCGGTATCAGCGCTCCGCCTGGTACTCCGGCTTTGTCCCGGACAGGTCCAGCTCCGTCCATACGATCGCCCCCCAGCGAATCAGGCATCTCCAGCCTTTGCCGACTTCCGAGATCCCCATGACAGGCGTCCGGCGCGCCGCCCTGTTCGCAGCCCCGCTTCCGATTCACCCTGGCAGGTTGCCCCCGCCGGCGACGACGCAAATCAGTCTGCGTGAGGAGTTGTGACAGCGCACCCGGCTCGACGCAAGAAGGGGGCGAGATTCCGGTTCGCGAGATGTCTCAACAACCGGAAGAAGTTCCGCTGGTCCCATACCAGGAACGGTGTTGTCAGAGCCCGGTAGCGGTGCCGGTCCGGCAAAGGGCTTCGCTTCTCAACACGCCGACTTGACGGGGAAGGCCAGGGTCAGGTCGTAGTCCACGCCCACGGCCTGGCTGGCGGGCGAGCTGGGGTCGAGCGGTACGACGGTCAACGGGTGCTCTGTGAGTTCCAGGTCTTGAAGTGAAGCCTGAACGGGTGCCGGTCAGCTGAGCTTGTGAGTCCGGTGGGAAGCGATCGGCTCGGCTGGTTGCGGCCCTGCCTGCCCTCCTCGTTGGGGCCTCCGTCTACGAGGGAGGCCCCAACCGATCCTGACCTGCCAACTTCGTTGGTGCGCGGGAATCGCGGGAGTGTCCCGGGAACCCCAGTGTTCTACCTACGCCCACTCGACCCCGTGTTCGGCGAGCTGTGCGAGCTGACCAGGCGTCAGCCCGGACTTCCGGTTCTTGGTGTTGTTCAAACCAGGTCCCAGCGCGAACAGTGACGTCACCGCCCTCTCCTCCCCGCCGGGTCCGGCCTCCACTCTCTCCACCGGCTCCTTGCGCCCACGTCCCACCTTCTTCTCCCGGCCTGCCCGCTTGACGAATGCAGCCAGCGCCGCGATGCCGAGCACGAACCGGTCGCCACTGGAGATGCGCGGCTTCGCGTCGGCGGTGGCCTTCGCCGTCACCAGCTCCGGTTCGGCTTCGATGCCGATCGCGGCCAGCAGCTCCTGCTGCTCCATCTCCAGGCCGGGAGCGCCGGCGCGCTGGGCGAGCACCCACCTGCCGAGCTGCTCGCCCTCGAACAGCCGCCGCCGACCAGCCCCGGCAGAACGCCGAATGGGGCCGCCACCTCGCAGGGTGGCGGCCTCCTCGAACGTCTCTGCTCGTACGGCAGCACCGTGGCCGGCCACTCCTCCAGCGGACGGACACCGAGCCAGCCACCACCGCGCCAGACCCTGGTGTACGGCGAGTACCCCGGGAGCTCACGCCAGCCGACCCGCTGCGACGGCACCAGCCCAACAGCCGGCCCGTTCACGTCCTCCCCGGGCGGCCGCGCACCGGCCCGGCCGCCGCGCTGCTCCCCGCCCTTGTACTGCCACCAGCGCCACGTCACGTGCCGGGAGTGCAGCCGGTGATGCCCGCACCGCTTGCACCGCGACGGCGCGATCTTCTGCGGCTTGAAGCCGTGCGCGGCGTCCACCCAGTCCCCCCGCGCCTGGACGTGCTCGTGCCGCCGCCGGCCGCACCCCGCAGCCCCGCAGATCCAGTGCCCCTGCGGCTGCACCGGCCCCTCCCGGAACCAGTGATCCGCCCCCGTGATCATCGCCTCACAGCCCGGCGAGCGGGCCGCCCTCGGCGCCAGGCCCTCCACGTTCCAGCCCATCCAGCTCACGCCCACTCCACGCCGTGCTCGGCGAGCTGCGCGAGCTGACCTGGCGTCAGCTTCGAGCGCCTGGCCTTGGTGTTGTTGAGAAAGGTGCCCAGCGACACGAAGATCCTCTCCACCTTCTCCTCGCCACCCTCCCCGACCGCCGCGACCTCCAGCTCCTCCTTGTGCCCGCGCCCCACCTTCTTCTCTCGCCCTTCCCGCTCGACGAAGGCGGCCAGCGCTGCCACGCCGAGCGCGAACCGGTCGGTCCGGGAGACCTTCGGCTTGGCGTCCGCCGCGGCCTTGGCGGCCACCAGCTCGGGGTCAGCCTCGATGCCGATCGCGGCCAGCAGCTCCCGCTGCTCCGCCTCCAGGCCGGGAGCGCCGGCACGCTGCGCCAGCACCCACCGCCCCAGGCTCTCGCCCTCGAACACCGTCGCCTCGGCCAGCTCAGCCCACTCGACCTGGCCGCCCGACTCCAGCCACCACGACCTGGCCACGCTGTAGGCGCGCTGCCAGGCGATCGGCCATGCCGGGCACCACCACGGGTCGACGGCCTCCAGCTCGGCCCGCCGCTCCGGCGCCAGCGCCCCGCTCTCACCCTCCGGCACCTGCGCGGCGGCCCGCAGCTCGGCCAGCCAGGTGCCGATGGCGTACCCGCCCACCGACGCCCGCGCCGGGGCCGCCAGCGACCCGCCGTGGTCCTTGGCCCAGACGCGGGCCCAGGAGAGGCCGGCCTCGAAGCGGGCGTCCGAGACGGACCACACCATGTCGAACCCGTCGAGCTGCGTCACCCGCCATGACGCCAGTTCACCGGCCGCATTCTCCACCCGGCGGTCCGACAGCCACCGCCCCAGCGGATAGTTGCCGTTCTCACCCACGAGTTCCGAGTACGGCACATTGAGGTGCCCGTGCTCCTTGTACCAATTCCGCACGTGGCCGATCGCCTCACGCCACAACTGCGTCTCACTGGTCAGCACCCGGGACGCGACGAACAGCGCCAGGACATCGTCCCCGGGGCTGGACTCGAACCGCACCGGCAGCGTGAACGCCCCCGAACCGTCCCCCACACCGGAGCCCCCACTATGCCCATCACCAGGCGCGTAAGCGGCCTCGGCGCTGCGCCCGGTGGTCCGCTTGCCGCTCTTCTGCGGCACCGCCAACGCCTCGACCATGCGTTCGTCGTGCGACCGCAGAGCGGTCAGGATCTTGACGAGCCCGTTATAGCTGTCCGACTCCAGAATGTCCCCCGGCTTCTCCCCGGGCTTCAGGAAGACGGGCACGATAAGGCTCGCCATCTTTCCCTCACCGGGCTGGATCCGAAGGGCCCGGCCGACCGCCTGGACGATATCGACCATGCTTCCCCGGCCCATAATCAGAATCGAATCCGCATTCGGGATATCGACACCCTCGCCAAGGATCTTGCACTGGGAAATCACCCGGTAGGAAAGACCGTCGTCCTCCTCGGTCAATCCGAATTCACCGATGACCTCCTCGCGGAAATCCACGGAGTGCTCACCGGAGAGCCACTGCGCCCAGACCTCGGCCGGGTATTTCGCCGGGTTCTGGTCGTGCAGCCGCTCCACCGTCTGGTTCAGGGTCTCGCTGAAATACCGGGCCTCGATCGTGCGGTTGTGGAACGTGATGGTGCGCTTCAGGTTCCGCTCGGCCGCGACCTTGAGCAGCCCGGCCTGCATGGCTGCCAGGTGCGCGGCCGGCACCTCGTCCTCGCTGCCGTCCACCGCCTCACCCACCCCGGCCCCCCACGGCACCGGCTGCGCCTTGGCCAGCTCGCGCTCGGAGCGCGGGTCCCGCAGCTCAATCACCACCACCTCGAAGGGCGCGAGCAGCGATTTTTCGACTGCCTCGGCCAAGCCAAGGGAGAACACGTGCGGGCCGTAGACCCGGACATCGTCCATGGACACCGCCAGCTCCTCCGGCAGCGGCTGGTGCGCCCCCTCACGCGGCTTGAGCATCCGCGTGGGCGGCTCCCAGATCCTCGGCGTAGCCGTGGCATACAAGCGCCTGGCCGCCGGGATCTGCGCCTGGTCGTGGACCACCGTCCACCGCTTCTGGACGCTCCCGGACGAGCGGTGCGCTTCGTCGCACACCATCAGGTCCAGCGGCGCCAGCACCTCACCCTTCGTCTTCGCCCAGTAGTAGTACGCCTCCGCCATCGAGCTCACGGAGGAGTAGGTGGCGAACAGCGTCAACGGCCGCCGGCCCCGCTGCGCGTCGGAGAGCCAGCTTCCGATGACCAGGCCATTGGTGGAGGCCGTCACCCCGGACGGCAGTTCGTCCTGGACCAGGGAGCACACCGCGCGCATGTCCCCGCTCCGGCCGGCCGCCCGCCAGGACCCGATCATCTGGGTGAGCAGGTTCAAGGTGGGCACCACCACCAGGACCACGCCGCGGGGCGCCAGCCGCTGCGCGGCCACCGCCCCCACGTACGACTTCCCGGTGCCGGTGGCCATCTGCACCGTCACCCGCAGGCCGCTCGGGGCCACCTGCCCCGGACGCGGCGTCAGGCCCCGCGCGATCGCCGCCACCGCCTCCTCTTGGTGGCTCCGCAGCACAATTCCCTCGGAAGCTTTCACGGCCAGCAGACCCGGCTTTACAGCACCCACGGACTTTCTCCCCTCACCCGAACTCACGGACCCGCACAACGCCTCTCGCGGGATTCCCTGGCACCGCACACTGATACATTCACCGGCCGGACAAATCGGGGCCATCTGCTGGAATTCCGGCCCGCTCCCCGAAAGTCACCGGCCGCCTATCAGTCGGGCCCTCAGAATTCCGACGGGTCCGCCCGATCCGGGATCCGCAGGCCCCATACGGCAGGATCTGCCGACGGCTCGATGTTGATACACTCTGGTTGGCGACACCAGACCAAGGTAGCGCACCCCGGCATCCCGTGGGGCCGATTCCGTGGTCTAGACCAATCTTCCGGAAGTGAAGCCGACACGCACGCGCCCCCCGTCGGGCCACCCCCTTCCCCTAGTCAGCCCGTCATGAGCCCAGCCATCAACGCAGCTCAGCCATGTGATTCAGCATCAGCCACCGGGGGCCGTGGAGCGAAGCGGAGCGGCCCCCGGTCCGGCGCGACGCGCCGGACCGGCCTGACCGAAGGTCAGGCCAGGACACGCGGAGCGGGTCCCACCCCACGCGAAGCGTGGGGTGACCGGGCGCGGAGCGCCCGGCGAACCGAGGGCCGAAGGCCCGTAGGGACCCGCTCCGCGGG
>NZ_JBIWML010000062.1:0-27987 GCF_044766665.1 Kitasatospora sp. NPDC101801 | reverse complement strand
GTGCACGGGCGACTGGTGCACCTGCAGCATCCTCACCGACGAATACGCCGCCAGGCCCAACACCCCTCCACGAACTTCCGCGGAGCAGCACTAGCGGAGGACGAGGTTGCGCCCCGCACCCCAGCCCGCGGCGGCGGCCAGTGCGGCCATCACCAGGAGCAGCCCCAGCGGCAGCTCCCAGCCCCCGGTGAGCTGGTGCAGCGCACCTGCCCCGACCGGCCCGGCCGCGGCGACCAGGTAGCCGACCGCCTGCGACATGCTACCGAGCTGGGCGGCGCCGAGCGCACTGTCGGTCCGCAGCACCAGGAAGGCCAGCGCCAGTCCGAGCGAGCCGCCCTGGGCGAGGCCGAGCACGGTGGCGGAGACCCAGGCGCCGGAGACCGGCGCCAGCAGCAGGACGACCACGCCGGCCGCGTTCAGGGCGGCCATCGAGACGGCCAGGCCGCGCTGACGGGTCATCCGGCCGGCGATCAGCGGGACCAGGAAGGCGCCGGCCACCTGCACCAGGTTGCTGAACGCGAAGACCAGGCCGGCTTCGCCCCGGGCCATCCCGTGGTCGACCAGGATGGTGGGCAGCCAGGCGATCAGGGTGTAGACCATCAGCGAGGAGATGCCCATGAAGGCGCTCACCTGCCAGGCCAGGCCGGACTTCCAGACACCCTCGACCGGCTTCCCGGCCGGCGCCGCCGCGACCGCGGCCCGTTCCTGACGGGATCTCAGCACCTGCGGCAGCCAGGCCACCGCCGCCACCAGCGCGAGCAGCGACCAGGCGCCGAGCGAACCCTCCCAGCCGCCGCCGAACACCTTCTCGAGCGGTACCGAGACGGCCGCCGCCAGGGTGGCGCCGATCAGCATCGAGGTGGAGTAGACGCCGGTCATCGCGGCCGCCCGGCCGGGGAACTCGCGCTTGACCAGGCCCGGCATCGAGACGTTCAGCACCGCGATGGCGACCCCGATCACCATGCAACCGGCGTACAGCGCCAAGGAGTTGGGCAGCACCCGGAGCAGGATGCCGGCGCCGAGGGTGAGCACCGCGCCGAGCACCACCTTCTCCGCCCCGAACCGGCGGGTCAGCCGGGGGGTGAGCGGGGCGCCGAGGCCCTGGAACAGCACCGGCACGGTGGTGATCAGGCCGCTCGCGGTGGCGGACAGGCCGAAGGTGCGCTGGATCTCGCCGAGCAGCGGGGAGACGGCGGCCAGCGAGGCCCGCATGTTGAGGGCGACCAGCACGATGCCGAACAGCAGCAGTACGGGGTGCGCGAGATTGGTGCGGGTACGGACCTTCGGTGCGACGACCGGCTGGACCTGGGTGACCGACATGGTGCTGTTTTTCTCTCCGGGCAGGGGTGGACTACGAGAAGGACGTCGGGGACTGACCGGTCGTCATTTCCGCGCGGCGATGGCGGCCAGCAGTTGCTCGACCGCGCCGATCGGCTCGGCCAGCAGGGACCGACAGGCCGCCTCGGCCAGTTCCGGGTCGCCGCTCTCGATCGCGTCGACCAGGGCCTGGTGGGTGGCCACCACCACCTCGGGCATCTCGTGGTCACCGAACGAGGCCCGCATCGACTCGCGTACCGAGGCACCGAAGTAGCGGTACACCTCGGTCAGCGCGGGGTTGTGCGCGGCCTCCACCACGGCGGTGTGGAACTCCAGGTCGTGCTCGACGGTGGCCTCCCGCCCGGTCCGGTCGGGCTCGGCGGCGATGATCTCCGCCTCCCGGGCCAGCGCGGCCCGCATCCGGGCGATGTCCTCGGGGGTGTGCCGGAGCGCGGCCAGCCGGGCCGCCTCGGTCTCCAGCGCGGCCCGGACCTCCAGGACGTCCCGGACGCCCGAGCGCTGCACACCGCGCAGCACCGAGGCCGGGTCGCTGGTGCTCCGGACGAAGGTGCCCTCACCCTGCCGGGAGACCAGCATCCCCGCGTGCGCCAGCACCCGGATCGCCTCCCGGACGGTGTTGCGCCCCACCCCGAGCCGCTCGGCCAGCTCGTGCTCGGTCGGGATCCTCCCCCCGACCGGCCAGCTGCCGGCACTCAGCTGCTCCCGCAACTGCTCGATCGTCTCGTCCACCAGGGAACGACGCCCGGCGGCCTGCAGTCCGTCGCTGCTCATCGGGGGCTCCTCTCGCGGTGGACGACAGTCATCCTACAACTGCTTGTCCGGTCATCCTACAACTGGGGTGGGGGGTCGGCACCCCGATGTCATGGCCCCCGGGAACCGGGAGGCCGTAGCCTGCGTTTCTCCGTTCGCCGTTCGCCGTTCCCCTCTTCCGGAGTTGGAGTACCGCCCCATGGTGTTCAAGAAGCTGCTCGGTGCGCTCGGGGTCGGCGGCCCCACCGTCGACACCGTGCTGGCCACGCCGGCAGTGCAGCCCGGTGGACTGATCCAGGGGCAGGTCAACCTGGTGGGGGGCACCCAAGAGGCGAAGATCTCCGGCATCACGCTGACCCTGGTGGCCCGGGTGGAGATCGAGCACTCGGAGGGCGAGAGCGACGGCCTGGCCTCGTTCGCCCGCTACTCGGTCAGCCCGCCGCTGACCCTGGCCGCCGGTGAGCAGCGCTCGATCCCGTTCGCCGTCCCGGCGCCGTACGAGACGCCGGTGACCTCGGTGGCCGGGCAGCACCTGCACGGCATGTCGCTCGGTGTCCGGACCGAGGTGGAGATCAGCGGGGCCCGGGACAAGGGCGACGTCGACCCGCTCGGCATCGAGCCGCTGCCGCTCCAGCGCGGCGTGCTGGAGGCGTTCGCGGCGCTCGGCTTCCGTTTCCACAGTGCCGACCTGGAGTCCGGGCGGATCCGGGGCACCGGGCAGAGCCTGCCGTTCTACCAGGAGATCGAGTACCTGGCCGGGCCGCAGTACGCGCACCTGTTCAAGGCGCTGGAGCTGACCTTCCTGGCCACCGCCGACCGGGTCGAGGTGGTGCTCGAACTCGACCGCCGGAGCAGCGATGTGATCAACCGTCACGTGCTCGACCGGAGCTCGACCGGTCAGGACCTGACCGCCGTGGTGGACGGCTGGATCCGGCACGCCCTGGCGAACGCTCCGTCCGGGCACAGCGGTCACGGGTACGGTGGCGGGCACGGTTTCGGCGCTGGCCCGGTGGTCGGCGCGGCGGCCGGTGCGGTCGGCGGCCTGGTGCTGGAGGAGTTTGCGGACGAGTTCGTCGAGGAGATCTTCGAGGACTGATCCGGGGGCTGTCCGCCCAATGGGTAGCCCGGCCCGTGACTCCGCAATGTTGCCTTTATATGCTCCGCAGAAGCTCCGAAGGGCTGTATGCGGTTCTTTCCGACAACAGGGCCCACGGGAGCGGTGCTGACCGACCTGTTCCTGCCTGCTGGTGGAAGGTGTGCGTATGTCTGGCCAGAGGCCGGGGTCTTCGGACCACGACGCCGAATGGTGGCGTGACGACGTCTCCTACGGCGCGCCCTATCGCGACCCGTACCAGGAGCAGCAGCCCGCTCAGCAGTACCAGGGCCATGAGCCGCAGCCGACGCCCCGTCAGGCCGCCGTACCGGGCCGGCAGGGCGGCCGGGCCGAGGCCCGGCGGGCGCAGCAACAGCAGCAGGCCAGGGCCGAGGTGCCGCCGCCCGCAGGCCCCGGTGGGCGGGCGGCCGCCCGGGCCGCCGCCAAGGGCAAGGGCCGGGGCGGGCCGCCCGGGCCGGGCGGGAAGAAGCGCAACCGGAAGAAGGTCGTGGCCTGGGTGGCGACCGGGGCGCTCGCTCTGGTGGTGCTCACCGGCGGCGCGCTCTACCTGAAGCTGAACGGCAACATCACCACCTTCGACAAGGACGGCCTGAGCACCGACCGCCCCGACGCCGCCGCCCCCGACGCGAACGGCAACACCCCGATCAACGTGCTGCTGATCGGCTCCGACTCACGGGCCGGCGGCAACGCCGACCTGGGCGGCGGTGAGGACGGCGGTGCCCGCTCCGACACCACGATCCTGCTGCACGTCTACGCCGACCGGAAGCACGCCGTCGGTGTCTCCTTCCCCCGCGACGCGATGACTCCCCGGCCCAAGTGCAAGCTGCCGAACGGGAAGTGGACCAAGGAGGAGACGAGCATCCAGTTCAACTCCGCGTTCTCGGTCGGTGAGACCGACGTCGGCAACCCGGCCTGCACCCAGAACACCGTGGAGAAGATCACCGGCCTGCGGGTCGACCACACCATCGTGGTCAACTTCCAGGGCTTCGCCTCGATGACCAGCGCGATCGGCGGCGTCAACGTCTGTCTCCCGAACGCCGTCTACGAGAACGACCTCAACCCCAAGCTCCCGCGCAAGGGCAAGCAGATCTTCCCCAAGGGCGAGCAGACCGTCTCCGGCCAGAAGGCGCTCGACTACGTGCGGCTCCGGCACGGCGTCGGCGACGGCTCCGACATCGGCCGGATGAAGCGTCAGCAGGCCTTCCTGTCCGCCCTGATCAAGGACGTCAAGGGCAAGGGCATGGACGCCACCACCCTGCTCCCGCTGGCCGACGCGGCCACCAAGTCGCTGATCGTGGACGAGGACCTCGGCTCGCCCACCAAGTTGCTGTCGTTCGCGCTGTCGATGAAGAACATCGACCTGCACAACATTCAGTTCATCACCGCCCCGTGGCGCTTCGAAGGCGCCCGGGTCGCCCTGACGCCCGAGGCCGCCGTGCTCTGGCAGGCGCTCAAGACCGGCAAGACGCTGGACGGCCAGGACGCCAACGCCGCCGGTGCGGCCCCCGCCTCGCAGGCTCCGGCCGCACCCGCCGGCTCGGCGCCGGCCGCACCGCCGGCCGCCGTCAAGGGCGCCGGCATCAAGGTCTCGGTCTACAACGGCACCACCACCGCCGGGCTCACCGCCGGGGCGGTGAACGCCCTCAAGGAGTCCAGCTTCACCGTCGGCACGGTCGGCAACGCCTCCACCCAGACCCACGCCACCACCCTGGTCCAGTACGGCCCAGGCCAGAAGGCGTCCGCCCAGACCGTCGCCGCCCTGTTCCCCGGTGCCACCTTGGAGTCCTCCACCAAGGCGGGCATCAACCTGGTCCTCGGCAAGGACTACGCCGCCGCCAACGGCGGCACCACCACCCCGGCCACCACCCCGACCGCCATCCCCAGCAGCATCGCCCAAGCCGCCCGCCCCGCAGACACCGCCGCCTGCGACGACGTCTCCTACGGCCCCGCCGGAGGCTAGCCTGATTGGGGCCCTGCTGTTGGCAGGTGGCTCGGCATTTACGGTCAGGGGCTCGGGGAACTGCGACGCCGGCCCTTGCAAGGTGATCGTCGCGTAGGTGGTCAGGCACTTTCGCAGTGACCCCGGCGCCGGATCTCCTCGCAGTTCCCCGAGCCCCTGGGTAGTAGACGGCTGAGCACCTGCCTGCAGCGCAGCACCGAGCCCCCCGGACCGTAGCTGCCCGAGCGCCTGCGAAAGACGCAGCCCGGCCTACGAGAAGAGCCGCTCCAGCACGACGGCCACGCCGTCCTCGTCGTTGCTGACGGTCACTTCGTCCGCCACCGCGAGCACCTGCTCGTGGGCGTTGGCCATCGCCACCCCGTGCGCGGCCCAGCCGAACATCGGCACGTCGTTCGGCATGTCCCCGAACGCGATCGTCCGGGAACCCTTCACGCCGAGCCGGTGCGCCGCCACCGCGAGGCCGGTGGCCTTGGTGAGGCCGAGCGGGAGCAGCTCCACGATGCCGGCCCCGGCCATGGTGACGCCGACCAGGTCGCCGGCGACCCGATGGGCCACCTCCGCCAGGGAGTCGTCGCCGTGCCCGGGGTGCTGGACGTAGAGCTTGCTGATCGGAGCCACCAGCAGCTCATCGACGCCGACCTGACGGATCGGCAGCCCGGTGCCGATCTCCAGCTGGTAGCCAGGGCCGCAGAGCACCTCGCCGTCCAGCCCGTCCTGGTTGGCCGCGATCGCCAGCGTGCCGATCTCGGCCTCGATCTTGGCGACCGCCTCGGCGGCCGCCCGGCGGTCCAGGGTGAGCGAGGTGAGCAGCCGGTGCTCCCCGGCGTCGTAGACCTGGGCGCCCTGCCCGCAGACCGCGAGGCCGGTGTAGCCGATCTCGTCGAACACCGGCCGGGCCCAGACCGCGGACCGGCCGGTGACGATGATGTGCAGCGCCCCGGCCGCGACGGCGGTGGCCAGCGCGGCGCGGGTGCGCGGGGTGACGGTCTCCGCCGAGTTCAGCAGTGTCCCGTCCAGGTCGGTGGCGACCAACCCGTAGGGCAGGGCGGTCACTTGACCGGTTCCAGGACGGCTCGCCCGCCCAGGAAGGGCCGCAGCGCCTCCGGTACGGCGACCGAACCGTCGGCCAGCTGGTGGTTCTCCAGGATCGCCACGATCATGCGCGGGACGGCGACCAGCGTGCCGTTCAGGGTGGCCAGCGGACGGACCTTGCCGCCCTCCTCGCGCAGCCGGATGGCGAGCCGGCGGGACTGGAACTCGGTGCAGTTCGAGGTCGAGGTGACCTCGCGGTACTTGCCCTGGGTCGGGATCCAGGCCTCGATGTCGAACTTCCGCACCGCCGAGGAGCCGAGGTCGCCGGAGGCGACGTCGATCACCCGGTAGGGGAGTTCGAGCGCGTTGAGGAAGTCCTTCTCCCACTGGAGCAGGCGGCGGTGCTCGGCCTCGGCGTCCTCGGGCGTGGCGAAGACGAACATCTCCACCTTCTCGAACTGGTGCACCCGGATGATGCCCCGGGTGTCCTTGCCGTAGGTGCCGGCCTCGCGCCGGAAGCAGGACGAGTAACCGGCGTACCGCAGCGGCAGCTTGGCCTCGTCGATGATCTCGTCCATGTGGTACGCGGCGAGCGGGACCTCGCTGGTGCCGACCAGGTAGCGGTCCTCTTCCTCGAGGAAGTAGACGTTCTCCGCCGCCTGGCCGAGGAAGCCGGTGCCGTCCATGGCTGCCGGGCGGACCAGGGCCGGGGTGATCATCGGGGTGAAGCCGGCCTCGACCGCCTGCGCCACCGCCATGTTGACCAGGGCGAGCTCCAGCAGCGCGCCGACGCCGGTCAGGTAGTAGGAGCGCGAGCCGGCCACCTTGGCGCCGCGCTCGGTGTCGATCGCGCCGAGCACCTTGCCCAACTCGACGTGGTCCTTGGGCTCGAAGCCCTCGGCCGCGAAGTCGCGCGGGGTGCCGATCTCCTCCAGCGTGACGAAGTCCTCCTCGCCACCGACCGGGGCGGCGGGGTCGATGAGGTTGGCCAGCTGACGGATCAGCCGGTCGGCCTCCTCGTTGGCCTCGCGCTGCTCGGCCTCGGCGACCTTGACCTCGGCGGCCAGCTCGCCGGTGCGCTTGAGAAGGGCGCTCTTCTCGTCACCCTGGGCCTTGGGGATCTGCTTGCCGAGCGTCTTCTGCTCGTTGCGCAGGTCGTCGAAGCGACTGCCCGAGGAGCGGCGCCGTTCGTCGGCGGAGAGGAGGGCGTCGACCAGGTCGACGTCCTCACCACGGGCACGCTGCGAGGCGCGCACTCGGTCGGGGTCCTCACGGAGCAGGCGAAGGTCAATCACGGGGCCCAGCCTACCGGGGCAGGGCTGCCGGACCGGAACCCGTTTCGGTGTCGCGGTTCGGGCCGTTGGGGCGCTAGGGGCCGGAGTGTCGACTCCGCGTCGGATATGTCGCTTTCTGCCCGCTTCTCTGGCATCCTGCCCGCGGCCATCCACCCTTCTGCAGGTCAGCGGGGTGTGGACGTGGCCCGGGGCCTGGGGATAACTGCCGCCAACCTGTGGATAACTGCTGTGCGGAGCCCGCTCCGAGCCGGATTTCCACAGGCCCGCAGGCGGGCCTGTGGATGACCGAGATGTGCAGGCAGCTCCCGCGATCTGCGAAGGAATTGGGGTTTCAAACCTCGATTCCTCCTCTCAGGTGAGGGAATTCGCGCACTCGGACGGGTGATTTGCCAGTGGAAGGATGACTCTGGTCCGATTAGTCGGCTCTAGCCGAGAAGCGGATGATCTGACCGCCCCGGCCAGTGGATATGCCGGTTTGTCGACTCGTCCCCAAGCCTGTGGATAACTGTGGATAACTCGGCCGTTCCCGGCCTGTGGATGGATCGGGGGACTGTGGACGAAGCCGTCCGCCCGCCGACGGGTTCGGCGGGCGGCGGCAGGGAACGGTCGATCGACCGGCCGGGTGAAGCTATCGGCGCGTCGGAAACTGACATTTCCCGGCAGGAAATGATCGCAATGGAGCAACTCCGGCCAGAGTGGCCTCAGACCTCGCCGCGCCCGTCCAGAGCACGGGAGAGCCAGTCGGCGGCCAGGCTGAAATCCTGGTCCGAGGTGCCGGGCCGCAACGCGGTCGGCCGTCCCCGGTCGGCCCGGGGATAGGAGCCGAGGAACCGCACCTGCGGGCAGATCCGCCGCAGCCCCATCAGCGCCTCGCTCACCCGGCGCTCGCTCAGGTGGCCCTCGCAGTCGATCAGGAAGCAGTAGTTCCCGAGACCCTCGCCGGTCGGCCGGGACTCGATCCGCATCAGGTTGATCCCCCGCACCGCGAACTCCTGGAGCAGCTCCAGCAGCGCGCCCGGGTGGTCGTCCGGCAGCCAGACCACCATCGAGGTCTTGTCCGCCCCGGTCGGCGAGGACACCCGGCCCGGCCGCCCCACCAGGACGAACCTGGTGGTCGCGTTGGCCGCGTCGTGGATGTCGGTGACCAGCGCCTCGAGACTGTAGATCGGCGCCGCGAACTCCCCGGCGAACGCCCCGTCGAACCGGCCCTCCTGCACCAGCCGCGCGCCGTCCGCGTTCGAGGCGGCCGACTCCCAGCGGGCGTCCGGCAGGTTCGCCGCGAGCCAGCGGCGCACCTGCGGCTGGGCCACCGGGTGACTGGTGACGGTCTTGATGTCGTCCAGCGCCGTCCCCGGCCGCACCAGCAGCGCGAACGAGATCGGCAGCAGCACCTCACGGTAGATCATCAGGGCCGTGCCGGTGGCGAGTTCGTCACTGGTGGCGGTGACGGCACCCTCGACGGAGTTCTCGACCGGCACGAACGCGCCGCTCGCCTCGCCCGCCCGCACCGCGTCCAGCACGGCCGGCACCGACGCCAGCGGCACCAGCTCCCGGGTCGCGGCCTCCGGCAGCGTACGCAGCGCCGCCTCCGTGAACGTTCCGGCGGGGCCGAGGTAGGTGTAGCGGGTGGCCGACATGCCGCCTCCGTACGAAATGCATCTGGTGCTGCCCGACCAACCCACCATAGTCACTCCCCCGACCCACCACCCCCGCCGTCCGCCCCGTGGGCAGGATGCGCACCATCAGGGGCTCGGCGCTCTGCTGATCTGCGGCTCCGCCGCGTGGGCGACGCCGGCCCGTACAAGGCGATCGTCGCGTAGGTGGTGAGGCACTTTGCCGTGATGCCCGCCAGCCAAGAACCGTCGCAGAGCCCCGAGCCCCCGGTTGGTCAACGGCTGAGCACCTGCCTATTCGAGCAGGAACTGCCCGACGTACCCACCCTCGGGCGCCCCCGGCGGGACCACGTAGAGCCCGCTGGCCTCGTGCCGGAGGAAGCGGGAGAGCCCGTCCCCCCGCGCCAGCTTCCGTTGCACCGGCACGAACCCCTTCATCGGATCGGCCTGGAAGGCCACGAACAGCAGCCCCGCGTCCGGCGACCCGTCCGCCGTCACCCCGTCCGCGTACGAGAACCCGCGTCGCAGCATGGTGGCCCCGCCGTTCGAGGCCGGTGCCGCCACCCGGACGTGGGCGTCGGCCGGGACGGCCAGGGTGCCGTCCGAGGCCCGGGCGGACAGGTCGACCGGGGTGGTCTCGGTGCCGCCCGAGAGCGGGGCGCCGTCCGACTTGCGGCGGCCGACCACCCGCTCCTGACGGTCCGTCGGCAGGTTCTCCCAGTTGTCGAGCAGCATCCTGATCCGCCGGACCACCGCGTACGTGCCGTCGGCCGGCCAGCCGTCGCCCGCCCCGCTGGTGAAGATCTTCTCCTCGAAGCCGTCCTGGCCGGGCTTCGGGTTGTTGGTGCCGTCGACCTGGCCCATCAGGTTGCGGCCGGTCATCGGGTGCGCGGTGGCGCCCGGGGTCCGGCTGAAGCCGGCCATCTGCCAGCGCAGGGTGGCCAGCCCGGCGGCCTGCCGCTGGAGCACCCGCAGGGCGTGGAAGACCACCAGGGCGTCGTCGGCGCCGATCTGCACCCAGAGGTCGCCGTCGCTGCGGGCCCGGTCGATGGCGTCCTCGGGGAAGTCCGGCAGGGGGGTCAGTGCGGCCGGGCGACGGTCCGTCAGACCGGCCTTGTCGAACAGCGTGGCGCCGAAGCCGAAGGTGACGGTCAGCGAGCAGGGCCCGGTGTCCCGGGCGATCTGGTTCTCCGCCGACGGTGCGTCCTCGCCCCGGACCAGCTTCGCGGCCGTCGCGGACCACTGCTGCAGCAGCTTCCGCAGCCCGTCCCGCCCGGCCCCGTCGACCAGGTCGAAGGCGGCCAACTGGACCCGGGCCTGGGCGGGTTGCAGGATGCCCGCCTGCCGGGGGCCGTGGAACGGGACGGACGCCCGGCCGAGCGCGTCGCCGGTGCCTGAGGGGCCGGGGGCGGCCAGGGCCTGCCGCCCCAGCGCGCCACCGGCCGCCCCGAGGGCCAGGCCCGCCCCCGCGCTGCCCAGCAGGGCCCGGCGGGAGGGGCGGAAAGCTCCGGAGGAGGGGGTCATGCGGAGTCAGCCGATCTTCAGCGGTTTGACCTCGGTCACCTGGTCGATGTCGGAGGACCGGACGGTCACCGACACCACCCAGTTGCCCGCGAGCGGGAGTTGGCCGGTGCCGGACCAGCGGCCCGGACCCTCGGCCTTCAGGGTGACCGGGAGCGGGCCGAGATCCCGGTCCGGCAGCGTGAAGGCGACCTCCACCTCGGGCACCTCGACCGGCTGCCCGGCGGTGTCGGTCAGGGCGAGCCGCACGTCGTTCAGCCCGACGCCGGCCGGGTTGAGGGTGACGGTGGCGGTGCCCTTGGCGTTCGGGGTGCGGCCACCGGTGTCGTACGGGAGCTTGAGCTCCACGGTCTTCCCCGGCACCGTGACGGCGCCCGCCGCCGGTGCGGTCGCGCCGCTCCCCGGGGCGGCGGCGACCGCCTCGGCCACCTTGCCGGGCGGGGTGTTGGTCAGCATCGTGGTGACCACCAGGATCACCACCGCGACGGCGGCCTCGACCAGGACCGACCGGCGCAGCCCCGCCTGGGCGGGCGTGCCGTCGCGCTCCTGACGCACCGTCGCCTCCGCCCGGGCCGCCTGCTGCCTGGCCAGCTGCGCGGCCCGCACCGGGTCGGCCCCGTCAGGCACGGACCCGGTGGTCGGGGGCTCCTCGGTCGTCACCGGCCCGGCCGGAGCCGCGTCGGGGGCCGAGCGCAGCCGGGCCACCCAGCCCCGGGAGAACCAGGCGACGCCCACCATCGCGACCACGGCGCCGGTCTTGATCAGCAGCAGCCGACCGTACTCGGTGTCCACCAGCGCGCCCCAGCTGCCCAGTCCGCGCCAGGCCTGGTAGACACCGGTCAGCACCAGCACCCCGACCGCGCCGAACGCCAGCTTGGAGAACAGCTCGACCGCCCGCAACCCGGCCCCGTTGCGCAGCGCGAGCAGCAGGGTGGTCAGCCCGCCCAGCCAGAGCGCCATCGCCAGCAGGTGCACCATCGCGGCCGGCAGGGCCAGCCAGACCTGCTCGCCGACCGAGGCGTGGTCCGCCCCGGCCCAGGTGGCGGAGAGTGCCACGGCCAGCACCAGGCCGGCCACGCCGAGGCCCAACCGGGCGTCCCGGAGCGGCCGTTCGGCCGCCCGCCGCTCCAACTGCCGCAGCTCGTCGGGCTCGTCGGCTTCGTCCTCGCCGGTCTGCGGGGTGGGCTCCGGCCTGCTCTGTCCCAACTGTCCGACCAGCAGCGACAGGAAGACCCCGGCCGCCGCCAGCAGCAGCAGCCGGACCGACAGCGCCGTCCCGATCCGCTCGTCCAGGGTGCTGCGGACCAGGGTGAGGTCGAGCGCCTGCCCGATCCCGGTGCCCCGCTCGTACGGGCCGCGCAGCAGCAGCACCGCGACGGTGGAGACCAGCAGCGCCACCCAGCCGGTCATCAGCAGTCGCTGCACCGACCGGACCGCCGCCCCGGCGGGCCAGCAGACCAGCACGAACGCCGCCGCCCCGGCCAGCAGCGCGAAGGCGGCGTACGCGATCGTCCGGCCGGTGCCGTAGGCGAAGGCGACCACGCCGTCCGCCTCGACGTTCTGGAGGGCGGCGGCCGAGACGGTGGTCGCGGAGGGGGCGCCGATCGAGAAGGTGAAGGCGCCGCCGATCGGGTGCGAGTCCTCCGAGACGGCCCGCCAGGCCACCGTGTAGGTGCCGTTGGCGAGGCCGCTGCGGAGCGCGACCCGGGCGGTGGCCGCTTTGCCGTCGACGTGACCGGGCTCGCCGGAGTCGACCGAGGTGCCGTCGGGGCCGAGCACCCGGACCGAGTCGGGGGAGAGCGAGACGCCCTCGCTGAAGGTCAGCGTCACGGTGGCCGGCGCGGTGGCCACCACCGCGTTGTTCGCCGGGTCGGTGGAGACCAGCGTCGCGTGCGCGGCCGCCGTACCGGCGCCGCCGATCAGCAACAGCACGGCCGTACCGACGACCGTCAGCAGGGCACCAAGCCTCTTCCACATGAGCTACTGGCTCCCGGGTCGGTAGGTGAGGGGCTCGACCGGCACCTGGACGGCGATGGTCCCGCCCTTGGCGAAGGTGAGTTCGAGTTCGAGGCGGTCGCCGACCACGGGTGCCTTCGTCCAGCCCATGATCATGAGGTGGTTGCCGCCCCGGGAGAGCTGCAGCTCGCCGTTGGCGGGCACCGGGAAGGACGTCACGTCCTCCATCGTCCGCTCGGTGGAGCGGTGCATGGTGACCGAGCTGGCGCCGGGGCTGCTCACCCCGACCAGCTCGTCGCCGGCCGCCCCGGAGTTACGGACCGTCAGGTAGCCGGCCGCCATCCCGCCCGGGCTCGCCGGCGCCGGGATGTAGGAGTCCACCACGGCCAGCTTCGTCACTGCGGCGGGGCTGTCGGAGCCGCAGCCGACCAGCACCGTGCCGACGGTCAGCGCCGCGGCCAGACCGGCCCCGAGCAGGGCCCGGCGGCCGAACGGGCTCACGCCGGCACCCCCTTGGCCAGCAGCGGCAGGTCGTGCTCGAAGGTCTGCACCGAGGTGCTGCTCAGGTAGAGCAGGTGCGCCTGGTCGTCCTGCGGCAGGAAGGTCAGCACCTGGGCGCCGTGCGAGGAGGTGACGCTGCCGTCCTTGTTCACGATCGGGTCCTCGACCAGGACACCGAGCGACTTGGCGGCCGTCTTCACCTGGTTCAGGTCGCCGGTCAGCCCGATGAAGCTCTTGCCCATCGCGTCCAGCCAGGTGCGCAGCACCTGCGGGGTGTCCCGCTGCGGGTCGGTGGAGACGAAGACCACGTCGATCTTCTTCTGCTCCTCCGCCGGGAGCTTGGACATCGCCACGCCGATGTCGCCCATCGTGGTCGGGCAGACGTCCGGGCAGCTGGTGTAGCCGAAGAACAGCAGGGTGGGCCGCCCGGCGGTCTGCTTGCGCAGGTCGAAGGGCTGCCCCGAGGTGTCGGTGAGGGTCAGCTCGGGCTTCTCGAAGTGCTTGCCCAGCACGGTGGCCTGGTAGGGCGAGCTGCTGCTCTCCTTCGAGACCCTGGCCGGGCCGTCGGCGCTGCCGGCACCGGAGCCGCAGGCGGTCAGGGCGAGGGCGGCGGTCAGCGCGAGGGCGGCGGCGCCGAGCAGTCGGGAGGAAGGGGTACGTGCCATTGCGGGGGTCCGATCGTGGAGCGTGCTGCGGCGGGCCCCGGCCGCCGCGTGGCTCGCGGCGGCCGGGGCCCGCCCGGAATCAGGAGGCGCTGTTCTTGCGGCGCAGGCCGAGCACGCCGAGCCCGGCACCGATGACGCCGACCACGATGCCGACCACACCGAGGGTGCGGGCGGTGGAGTCGTCCGAGTTCGTCGAGGCGTGGTCGGCGGCCTGGTCCTTGGCGGCGTCGGCGGAACCGGCGCCGTGGTGGTCACCGGCACCGGCGGCGGGGGCCTTGGTCAGGGTCAGCACCGGGGCGGGCTTGGCGGGCTCGGCCTGGCCCTCCTTGGCCTCGTCGATCCAGCGCACCACGTCACCGTTGTCGTAGGTCTGCAGTGCCTTGAAGGTGAGCTTCTCGGTGTCGTCGGGCATCGCGCCGAGCGAGACCGAGAAGTCCTGGTACTGGCCGGGGCCGATCTTGGTGCCCGCGTCGGCGGTCCAGGTGATCTTGGAGACCGCCTCGGTGATGTCCTTGCCGTGCGACTTCAGCGGCTTGTCGAGCTTGGACTTCTCCAGGGTGGCGGTCCAGCCCGGGATCGGCTGGGTGCGGACCGAGGCCATCGGGTGGTCCAGCGGAAGGTTGACCTCCAGCTTCACCGTCGAGGCGGAGTCGCTCTCGTTCGGCACCCGGAAGGCGACGGCGCTGTAGCCGCCCTGCTGGGCCGAGCCCGGCTGGACGGTGACGTGCGCGAAGGCGGGGGCGGCCAGCGCGACCACGGAGGCCGCGGCGACGGTGGCGGCAGCGGCGAGACGACGGGCAGGAGAGATACGCATGGAAGTGGGCTCCAACGGAGACGGGCACGCGGGCAGGCCGGAACGGCGGCGCGCGTACGCAGGGGGGAGTGACGGACAGCCAGGGCTGTACGCGCGCTCCCGACGAGGTCTCAGCTCGGCCGTCGGTTCAGCGCGCGTACGTCGCCACGGGCGGACCGCGGCGCAGCAGGCTGTGCCGCAGTGCGGCCGCGCCGGGCAGCCGCCAGTCACCGGCCCGGGGCGCGCCCGGCCGGGGCCGGCCGGTCGTCGCCGGGCCCAGCAGCAGGGTGAGGAGCAGCGCGAAGGCGGTCCGCAGCGGAGCGGCGAACTCCTGCGCCACCTCCGCCGTCAGCCGCAGCAGCCGCCACAGGGCCGCCTCGCCACGGCGCAGCCACCAGCCGGCCAGCACGGCGGCGGCCAGATGGCCGAGCAGCATCGGGCCGGTCAGCCCGAGCCAGCCGGCTGCCTCGGGCCCGGCGGTCGCGGGGTACGCGGCCGGGTCGAGACCGGCGGCGCTGACCACGCCGCCCGGGTTGTCGACCAGGGTTGCGGTGCCGCTCTCGTCGCAGACCAGCCGGCTCGCCACCTGAGGCAGGGTCAGCCCGCCACCGTGGTGCATGCCCGGCATCGCCGGGCCGCAGAGGAAGTGGAAGAGCAGGTGCAGTCCGAGCTGACCGGCACTCAGCGCACCGGCGATGGCGGCCATCGAGCGCTCCCGCCCGCCGAGCAGCACGGCCAGGGCGCAGACCGCCGCGAAGCCGGTGACCAGCGCGGGCGTCCCGACCTCGCCGTCGCCCACCAGGGCGTGCCCGGCGGCCGCGATCAGCGTGCACACCAGGGCGAACGGCACCGCCCGGGCAAGCCGCAGGTCCCAGGCGGCGGCCGGGGCACGGAGGCCCGCTGCGGCAGCACCCGGGAGCGGGGCGAGGCGGTGGTCGGTCATGGCTGGGACATCCTCTCACCGCCTACACCGGGCGAGGGGGGAGGGGCGGAAAATGGCCTGCCCCGGCCCCCGGCGGTTGGCCCGTTCGGGCCCGGCGTGCGCGCCGAGCAGTGCGCCGTTCGGGCACACCCTGCTGCACCAGTCCATCCGCTGAACGGGTGGTACCGGGCCTTCCGCACGGTTCATCGCGCCATGGGCCGGAGATACCTAGTTGTATGTGGAGCCGCAGCCAGGAGGGACCTCCCGTGGACATCTGGTGGACTCTGCACCTCAAGCGCGACCCGGCCAGCGTCCCGCTCGCCCGGCGCATCCTGCTCGGCGCGATGGACTCCGCCGGCGTCGATCCGCAGGTCGCCTTCGACCTCGGCATCGCCCTCACCGAGGCGTGCGCCAACGCCGTCGAGCACGCCACCTCCACCCGTCCGGACGAGGGCTTCCAGGTCACCGCGTCGATCTCCGGCGACCGCCTGCGGATCGAGGTCACCGACACCGGCCCCGGCCTCCCCCCGGCCACCGCCGTCGTCCGGCCGCTCACCCTCCCCCCGCTGCGCCGCCAGGCCGGCCCCGCCGTCCGCCCCCCGGGCCGCTGTCGCACCCGCCGCGGCCGGGCCACCCTGCCGGCCCCCGCCCTCACCGCCCACCGCCCCCGCACCGGCGACCACCCCGCCCCGTACGACACCCACGTCCTCCCGGCCGGCCGCCCCACCACCGCCCGCCCGATCGATCTGGACACCCTGCCCGACCTGACCGCCGAGAGCGGCCGCGGCCTGTTCCTGATCCACGCCCTGACCGACCACGTCCAGTTCCGCAACCACCCGCTGCGCGGGGCGATCGTCAGCTTCGACAAGGTCCTCAAGTGGCAGGACGACGCCCTGCTGCGGGCAGCGTCCTGAGCCTGACCCGGCGTCAGGTCCCCTCCGCTCCGCGGCGAGGGCCCCCCGCTCCCCGGTCACAACGGCAGTCGGCCCGCCTCCGCACGCAGGGCGTGGACGAGCTGCGCGACGTGCGGCCGGTCGCCGCGGCCGAGGGTGGCGACACCGATGTGCCGGACCGGTCCCGGTGACCTGATCGGCACGGCGCACAGGCCGGGGACCTCCGGGGCGAGCGCGATGGAGGGGATCAGGGAGATCCCCACCCCGGCGGCGACGAGCGAGCGGGCGAAGAAGTAGTCGGTGGTGGTCCCGCGCACCTCCGGGTCGAATCCGGCCTGCTCGGCGTAGCGGCGCAGGTACGCCTCGGTCTTCAGACAGCCGAGCACCCAGGGCTCGGCCGCCAGTTCGGCGAGGTCGAGCGCCTCGTGGTCCGCGAGTCGGTGTCCCTGCGGCAGGACCACGTGCAGGGGGTCCGCCAGGAGCGGTGTCCACTCCAGGCCGGAGCCGCCGCCCGGCCCGACCGGGAGCGGGCCGTCGAAGTGGTAGGCGAGCGCGAGGTCCACGGCGCCCTGGCGGACAAGCGGCAGGGTGTCCTCGGGTTCGCCCTCCCTGACGTGGAGCACGGTGTGGGGGTGCGTCGCCATCAACCGGGAGAAGGCGACGGGCAACAGCGCCCGGCCGCCGCTGGTGAAGGTGGCGACGGTGAGCCGGACCCGCCCCGTGTCCAGCTGGGCGACCTGCTGTCGTGCGTGTTCCAGCTCGGCCGCGACGGATTCGGCGGCGCCGAACATGATCCGGCCGGCCGGGGTGAGGGTGACCCCACGGGTGCTGCGGTCGACGACCAGGGTGCCGAGGGCCCGCTCCAGCGCGGCCACGTGCTGGGAGACGGCCGACGGGGTGAGGCGCAGGGCGGTGGCCGCCCGGTTGAAGCTGCCGTGCTCCGCCACCGCCCGCAGGACGCGGAGCCGCTGTACGTCGATCAACAGTCTTCCTTCACACCTGGTCAGTGGATCGGGACTTCTGCTGTCGACGATAGGTCGCCAGGATGAGGGCATGCAAAGGATCTGCGTGATCGGCGGAAGCCGGTACTTCGGCAAACTCCTGGTGGACCGCCTGCGGGCCGAGAGCCACCAGGTCACCGTGATCAACCGGGGCTCCACCGCGCCGCCCGCCGGTGTCGAGCACCTCGTCGTCGACCGGAACGACGAAGCCGCCCTGACCGCCGCGCTGGACTCCCGCACCTTCGACGTCGTGGTGGACCAGGTCTGCTACACCCCGGTGCAGGCCGCCATCGCCGTCCGGGCCTTCGCCGGCCGGACCCGGCGCTACGTCATGACCTCCACGATCGAGGTCTACGACCCCGGGACCGCGGCGCTGCCAGCCGTGGCGGCAGGTACGCCGGTGCCGGAGGAACTGGTGGACCCGGCGACCTGGCTGGTGGCCACCGACCTGCCCTGGCACGACGACGCGTACCTGGAGGCGCACTACGCCGAGGGCAAGCGCCAGGCGGAGGCCGTCTTCACCCGGGCCGGCGGTTTCGCGTTCGCCACCGTCCGCAGCGCCCATGTGCTCGGCGGCGGCGCCCAGGAGTTCACCGGTCGGCTGGCGCACTACGCCGCGCGCATCGTCGCAGGGGAAGAGATTGCCGTGCACGCGCAGGTGCTCCCCACCGTCTTCATCCATCACGAGGAGCTGGCGGAGCTGTTGCGGTGGGCGGCCACGGCCGACTTCACCGGTCCGCTCAACGCCTGCTCCGACGGCCCGCTGGACGTCCACGACCTGGTCGCGGTGATCGCGGCGCAGGCCGGCCGGGCACCCGTCCACCGGACCGTCCCGGCGGGCCGGGAGGCGTCGCCGTTCTCCCACGACCGCCACTACGCGATGAGCAACGCCCGCGCGAAGGACCTGGGCTTCGCCTTCTCCCGCACCGCCGACTGGCTGCCGGGCGCCGTCGCCGAAGCCCTCGCCCAGTCGGCTCCCACTCTCTGAGGCCGATGCAGGATGTTCTGGTCGGCGCCGCCCAGGGTCGGGCGGGCCCGACCCTGGCACCGGGCCAGGTTCCTCCCGCGTGAGCGGCGTGGTGATCGAGGCCCACCGCACCGTCTGGTGGGACGTCAGCTGCCCCGGGTCTCCCGGACGGGGGATCAGGAATTGCCGGTGGTCCGTGGGCTCCGGAGCATGGGGGGCATGGATCACCTGATGCGAGCCGAGTACGGTCCCGACGGGCAGTCGGGCGGGGTGAAGAGCTGGCACATCACGGTGGGGGACACCGTCACCGCGATGTGCGGGCACGAGCTGGTGGCCGGCGGCGAGACCCGGGAGCCGACCCGCTGGTCCGAGCAGCCGGACCTCAACTGCCACACCTGCGGGGCACTCTTCCTGCGCGAGGCGCCCTACCTGCCGAGCGAACACCTCTACCGCGAGCAGCCGTAGCCGGCGGGCATGGAGCCGACCGAGCTGGTCGAGGAGCTGTGCGCCCGGATCGACCGGATCGACCCGCTGCTGCACGCCTTCACCCCGGAGCCGGGCCGCTACCGCCGGCTGGCCGCCGAGGCCGGTGAGCTGGAGCGGGCGTACGGCGGCGAGGAGCACCCGCCGCTCTACGGCGTGCCGGTCGGGATCAAGGACGTGATCCACGTCGACGGGCTCCCCACGCACGCCGGTTCCGCGCTGCCACCGGGCGTCCTGGCCGGTCCCGAGGCCACCCTGGTACGGCGGCTGCGGGCGGCGGGCGCGCTGATCGCGGGCAAGACGGTGACTGCCGAGTTCGCGCTGGACGCCCCCGGCCCGACCCGCAACCCGCACCATCCGGCGCACACCCCGGGCGGTTCGAGCAGCGGCTCGGCCGCCGCCGTCGCGGCCGGCCTGGTGCCGCTGGCGATCGGCACCCAGACCGTCGGCTCGGTGATCCGTCCGGCGGCGTACTGCGGCGTGGTCGGCTTCCGCCCCACCTACGGCCGGATCCCGACGGACGGGCTGATCGCCGCTGCCCCGAGCCTGGACACCGTCGGCGTCTTCGCCCCGGACCTCGCGGGGGCCGAACGTGCGGCGGCCGTGCTCTGCGACGGCTGGCGCCCGGCGGTTGTGACCGGGCTCCGGCCGGTCCTGGCCGTCCCGGTGGACTACCTGACGGCGGTCTCACCGGCCGGCCGGGACGCCTTCGAACGGCTTGGTCTGACGGTCCGACAGATCACCCTGCCGTGGACCCCGGCCGAGCTGGCCGAAGACATGCGGGTCATCACGCGCTACGAACTCGCCCAGGTGCACCGTGAGTTGTTCCCCCGCTTCGCCAATCTCTACCGGCCCGAGACCGCCTCGGCGATCCGCCACGGCCAGGAGATCAACCCCACCGCGTACGCCGCCGCCCTGCGGGCCCGCACCCGCTACCGCGACCACCTCGCCGACCTCACCACCTCCGAGGGCATCGACCTCTGGGTCACCCCCGCCGCCACCGGCCCCGCCCCACTCGGCCTGGAGAACACCGGCGACGCGGTGATGTCCCTCCCCTGGAGCCACGCCGGCTGGCCCGCCCTCACCCTCCCCACCGGCACCGTGGACGGCCTCCCCGTCGGCCTCCAACTCATCACCCCGGCCGGCACCGACGAACACCTCCTCGCCTGGGCCCGGACCCTCCACCTCCAGGGGCTCTGACCCTGCGCTCCGGGCTCCGCCCTCTGCTGATCTGCGGCTCCGCCGCGCGGGCGACGCCGACCTTTTTGCAGGCGCTCGAGCATCTACGGTCAGGGGCTCGGGGAACTGCGACGCCGACCCTTGCAAGGTGATCGTCGCGTAGGTGGTCAGGCACTTTCGCAGTGACCCGAACGCCAGATCTCCTCGCAGTTCCCCGAGCCCCTGGGTGGTCGACCGCTGAGCGCCTGCTAAAAGTGCAGCCCCCGAGCCCCTGGGTGGTCGACCGCTGAGCGCCTGCCAAAAGTGCAGCCCCCGAGCCCCTGGGTGGTCGACCGCTGAGCGCCTGCCAAAAGTGCAGCCCCCGAGCCCCTGGGTAGTCGACCGTTGAGCGCCTGCCAAAAGTGCAGCCCCCGAGCCCCTGGGTAGTCGACCGTTGAGCGCCTGCCTACAGCGCAGCCCCGAGCCCCGGAACCGTAGACCTGGAGCGCCTGCCTATGGTGCAGCGGAAGCCTATGCTGGGCAGCCGGAGGTGCGCAGTGACCGGAGCAGTGACGGACGGACGGATCCAGCGGGGCAACGAGACCCGGCGGGCGGTCCTCGGCCGAGCCGTCGAGCTCGCCTCGGTCGAGGGCCTCGGCAGCCTGTCGATCGGCCGGCTCGCCACCGACCTCGGGCTGAGCAAGAGCGGGGTGTTCGCCGCGTTCGGCTCCAAGGAGGAGCTGCAGCTGGCGACCGTCCGCGCCGCCCGCCGGATCTTCTACGACGCGGTGGTCGTCCCCGCCGAGCAGGCCGCACCTGGGCTACCCCGGTTGCGGCTGCTCTGCGAGAACTGGCTGGCCTACACCCAGGGCAAGGTCTTCCCTGGTGGCTGCTTCTTCCAGTCCGTCTCGGCCGAGTTCAACACCCGGCCGGGGCCGGTCCGCGACGTGCTGGCCGTCGCCGCCCGCGACTGGGAGGGCCTGCTGGTGGACCTGATCCGGACCGCCCGCGCCAACGGCGAGCTGCGGCCGGACGTGGAGCCGGAGCAACTGGCGTTCACCCTGATCGGGCTGATGGAGACCTCCAACGCGCACGCCCTGCTGCTGGACGACCCCACCCGCTACGGCCGCGCCGCCACCGCGATCACCCACACCCTGACCTCCGCCGGCGCCTGAGGCCCGGCCTCAGCTCAGCACCGTCGGCATCAGCAGCGAGAACGTCCCCTCCCGGTCCGGGTAGCGGATCGCCAACGGCGCCACGGGGCTGCCGAGTTCGAGCATCAGCTGGTCCCGGCGGCCGGCCGTGATCGCCTCCAGCAGGAAGTCCCGGTTCACCCCCATCCGGAGCGCCTCGTCCTCGGCCGCACCGTCCTCGCCCGCCACCCCGAGCGTACCGTCGGCACCCACCGTGAGCACCGACACCAGCTGTTCCACGCCGTCCTGACTGCGCGTCACGGTTCGGCCGGGTCCGGCGACCAGTCCGGCCCGCAGCTCGGCGGCGTCCACCGCGAGCCGCCGGGTCGGCTCCAGGCGCAGCATCGGACGGTAGTCCGGGAAGTCCTGGTCGACCCGCTCGCCGGTCACCACCCGCTCCACCCCGGTCACGGCGAGGGTCAGCCGGTCGCCGTCGACGGTCAGCCGGGCGTCCTCGCCACCGTCCAGCAGGGCCCGGGCCTCGTCCACGAAGGCCGTCGGGGCGAGCACGCCGACCGGCGGGCCGTCCAGGTCGGCCGCCGGGGCGAGCGAGACGGCCAGCCGGTAGCGGTCGGTGGCGACCAGGCGCAGGCCGTCCGCCCCGAGCTCCAGCAGGACGCCGCAGAGTGCGGGCATCCCGGGATCGCTGCCCACCGCGAACCGGACCGCGTCCAGCGCGGCGGCCAACTCGTGGGCGGGGGTGGTGAGTCGGGTCGGGTTCATCGGGTGCTCCCTCTGGTCGAGCAGTGCGCGGACCGTGGAGAGTTCGCGACGCGCGTCGGCCAGGCCGTCCTCCAGACGGCGCAGGTGGGTGTCCAGCGTCTCCCGGGCCACGGCCGGATCGGCCGACAGCACCCGGGAGATGTCCGGCAGCGGCATGCCGACCCGGCGCAGCCGGGCGATCAGCCGGGCCTCCCGGAGCTGCTCCTCGGCGTACCAGCGGTACCCGGTCTGCGGGTCCACCCAGGCCGGGCCGAACACGCCCGCCCCGTCGTAGAACCGCAGCGCGCTCACGCTGAGCCCGCTCTGCCGGGCCATCGCTCCGATGCTGCGCATCACGTTCTCCACACCGAGGACTCTGGGGGCTCGACCTGGTCGAGGGTCAACCGCCCACGGTAGTCCGGGCCCGCAAACGTCCCATAAACTGCACGAACGGTCGTGCTAATATCTCGTCCTGACCGGCTGCGCACCCAGGCCGCAGCCCTGCCGGGGAGTGCCCATGGACCTGTCCACCGCTCTGCTCCGTACCGCGCTCAACGCCACCGCACTGGCCTCGCCCCGGCTGGCGGGCCGGGCCGCCTTCGAGGTCTTCTGCCGCCCGCTGCGGCGCAGCCGGGTCCGGTCGGCCGAACGCGAGCTGCACGCCCTCGCGGTCACCGAACGGCTCGCCGTCGACGGCAAGACGGTGACCGCCTACCGCTGGGGCGACGGGGCCCGCCCGGTGCTGCTGGTGCACGGCTGGCAGTCCAGGGCCTCCCGTTTCGCCCCGCTGATACCCGGCCTGCGCGCCCTCGGGCTGACGCCGGTCTCGTTCGACGCCCCCGGCCACGGGGACTCCGGCGGCCGGGCCACCAATCTGATCGAGGTCCGCGCCCTGATCGGCCAACTGCACGACAGGTACGGACCGTTCGAGGCAGTCGTGGCGCACTCCTTCGGGGTGACCTGCACCTTCGCGGCGCTCCGTGACGGGGTGAAGGCCGACCGGCTGGTGGCGATCGCCGGAGTGAGCGAATTCGCCTTCCTGCCTGCGGAGTTCCGTCGGCAGCTGGGTCTCGGTCCTTGGGCCGAACGGGAGTTGGGCCGCCGGATCGCCAGGCTGCTGCCCGCCGGACAGGGCCTCGACACCCTGGACGCCACCTACCGGCCGGCCGACCTGGGCCTGCCGATCCTGGCGGTGCACGACGAGGACGACCCGACCGCTCCGCTGGCCCAGGCCCGCCGCCTGCAGGACGCGTACGGGGAGCAGCTCCAGCTGATCACCACCCGGGGCCTCGGCCACCGGCGGATCCTCGGCGAGCCTGCGGTGGTCGACAACGTGCTCGGCTTCCTCGGGGCGGAATGACGACGGGCGGCTCCCCCGGTTACCGGAGGAGCCGCCCGTCGGGGCGAACCGTCAGCCGCCGCTCTTGCGGCGGAAGTTGCGCTTGCCGCCCGCGGCCGCGTGGGTGCCGTGGACCTTCGACTCGCTACCGGGGCCGCCGCCCGAGCCGTCCGTCCGGACGTCCTGCTTGCGCTCCAGGGCTGCCAGGAACTTCGCCTTCACGTCGTCGGGCGCGGCGGGAGTCTGCTCCGTGCTCTGCGGATCGACGGATTCGGGTGTGCCGCTGCTCATGGGTTGACCTCCAGAAGACCAGTGTTGCCAGCCTCACCATGTCATGCCGGGACCGGTCGGTCCCACCATTTGACCGCTCAGTGCGGATGGTCCCGGTAGTGCGGTCCGCCGATCAGGAAGAGCAGCAGGGCGGTCGGGAAGCCGAGGGCCGCGATCACCACGACGAAGAACTCCAGCACCATCACAGCGAGCTCCTGGGGGAGAGGACGGAAGCAGTGAATCTGACGTTATGTCCAGATTCACCCGACTGCCACTCCCCTCGTCCCACCGAGGGATCATCGCCCGCACCCTGTCCGCCCGTCCGCTCCGCCGCCACACTGGCGGGATGCAGGTAGAGCTGGCGAGCGAACCGCACGAGCCGGGGCAGCCGAGCGAGGACTTCGCCGCGACCTCCCCGGAGGCCCTGGTACTGCTGGACGGTTCGAGTGCACCGGACGGCCTCGAATCGGGCTGCCGGCACGGCACCGCCTGGTACGTCCGGCGGCTCGGCGTGCACCTGCTGGCCCGGCTGACCGACCGGCCCGACCGCTCGATCGCCGAGTGCCTGGCCGACGCCATCGTGGAGACCGCCGCGCTGCACGGCGGCCGCTGCGACCTGGCCCACCCCAGCACCCCGGCCGCGATGGTGGTCGCCGCGCGGTTGCACGGCAGCTCGCTGGAGTACCTGGTGCTCGGCGACTCCCTGCTGGTGCTCCAGCCCGAGCAGGGGCCGCCCCGGGTGATCGGCGACAACCAGCGCTTCCCGGCCGGCGAACTGCTCCGCCGCCAGATCTGGTCCACCGTCCCGGGCTCGGCCGAACGCCGCGAGCTGCACCTGCGGTACGCCCTGGCGGTCCGGGCGGCCCGCAACTCCGGCACCGGACCGTGGATCGCCGCCGCCTCGCCCCGGGCCGCGGCCCACGCCGAGACCGGCTTCGTCCGCCTGACCACCCTGCACGCGGTGGCCGCCCTGACCGACGGAGCGGCCCGCTACACCGAACGCTTCGGCCTCGGCAGCTGGTCCGACGCCCTCCACCTGCTCGCCGAACGCGGCCCCGCCGAACTCATCGCCCAGGTCCGCACCACCGAACGCACCGACACCAGCTGCGAACGCTGGCCCCGCGGCAAGGCCCACGACGACGCCTCAGCCTTGTACGCCCGGATCTGAGGCCGGCCATCAGTTGCATCCGGTCCTCAGCCGTCAGGGGCTCGGGGAACGGCGACGCCGACCTCGGCAGAGGTCACTCCTGCGTACGTGGTCAGGCACCTTTGCCTGGTCCCCGAACCCCTGATGAACGCGTGCTCGTGCCCGGTCAGTCCGTCGGCTGACCGAACGCGCCGGACTGGAAGTCCCGCATCGCCTGCTCCAGCTCCCGGTGACTGTTCATCACGAACGGCCCGTAGTGCGCCACCGGCTCACGGATCGGCTGCCCGCCCAGGATGATCACGTCCAGGTTGGGGTGCCGGGAGTCCTGCTTGGCGTCGGCCGAGATCGTGAGGGTGTCGCCCTCGCCGAAGACCGCCGCCTGCCCGCTGCGGAACGGCCGCCGCTCCGCGCCGACCGTGCCGTCGCCGTTGAGCACGTACGCCAGCGCGTTGAAGTCCTTGCGCCAGGGGATGGTGATCTCGGCGCCGGG
The DNA here is from genome assembly GCF_044766665.1 of Kitasatospora sp. NPDC101801. Taxonomy (NCBI): domain Bacteria; kingdom Bacillati; phylum Actinomycetota; class Actinomycetes; order Kitasatosporales; family Streptomycetaceae; genus Kitasatospora; species Kitasatospora sp. NPDC101801. The sequence continues at coordinate 2,884 of NZ_JBIWML010000062.1, read as the reverse complement.
GGTGACGGTGGCGTGCAGCAGGGTGATCGGGGTGTGGGTGACGCCGGGGCCCTCGGTGCCGTCCAGCTCGCCGGCGATCAGCCGGAGGATCGCGCCGCCGTCGGGCGAGGTGAGCAGCTTGACGTGCCCGCCGTGGATGTCCTGGTAGCGCGGCGCGGTCATCTTGTCGGCGGCCGGGAGGTTGACCCAGAGCTGGATGCCGTGGAACAGGCCACCGGTCAGCACCAGCGACTCGGGCGGGGTCTCGATGTGCAGGATGCCGGAGCCGGCCGTCATCCACTGGGTGTCACCGCCGCCGAGGTGGCCGCCGCCGCCGTGCGAGTCCTTGTGGATGAACTCGCCGTCGATCAGGTAGGTCACCGTCTCGAAGCCGCGGTGCGGGTGCCAGGGGGTGCCCTTGGGTTATGTCAGTTAGGGGCCCAGTACTATTCAGACACATGTCCGCACCAGCAGTGATATCCGGCATGGCACTCCACGCCGCCGTCTACGGCCGTCAGTCCGACGCCCGGGAGAACGCGAGCGAGGCGTCCACCACGACTCAGCGTGAGAAGGGGTTCGAGGAGGCGCGCAATCGCGGAGCCACGTCGATCACGTACTACGAGGATCTCGGCATCTCGGCCTTCACTGGCGTCGAGCGGCCGGACTTCGAGCGGTTGTTGCAGGACTGCCGTGCGGGCCGGATCAACCTGTTGATCGTCTACTACATCAGCCGGCTGTCCCGACTCGACCCACTCGACGCGATCCCCATCGTGGTGGAACTGCTCAACCTTGGTGTGACCATCGTCAGCGTCACCGAGGGAGAGTTCCGCAAGGGCAACCTTGTGGACCTGATCCACATGTTCATGCGCCTCGACCAGTCGCACAACGAGAGCAAGAACAAGAGCGTGGCCGTCAGCGGGGCCAAGGCCACGGCCCGCGAGCTTGGCGGTTACCTCGGAGGCAAGGCACCCTACGGCTTCGAGCTGGTGGCCGAGACGCGGCTCACGGCCGATGGCCGGCCGATCGTCATCCAGACGCTTGCGCACACCAAGAAGGAGCCGGGAGTCATCCGGCGCTGGTGGGCGAAGATCAAAAAGCACATGCACGAGCCCTTCGATCCCCGGCAGCGTCGTCATCCGGGCTCGCTGGGATCAATCGTCAACGACATGAACAACGGGCCTCGCCCGGTCCCGACGCGCGGGGCGACCTACGGCAAGAAGACGAAGGACAGCGCGTGGGACACGAAGACCGTCATGCGCATCCTTCGAGATCCCCGCATCGCCGGGTTCGCCGCTGTGCCGGTCTACAAGGTGAAGGAGGACGGCACCGTGACGAGCACGGTGGAGAGCTACCGCATCCTCCGTGATCCCGAGACGATGCTTCCTCTCCAGATCTACGAGTCGATCATTCCGCCGGTGGAGTGGTACGAGCTGCAGGAGTGGCTTGACGGGCGAGGTCGTGGGAAGGGGCTCTCACGGGGCGAGTCGTTGCTGTCCGCGATGGAGGTCCTGTACTGCGAGTGCGGATCTGTGAAGACCTCGCACGCCGACAGCGCCAAGGCGGTCAAGCGCTCGTACCGGTGCCGTCGGCGCAAGATGCTGCCCGGCCAGCACGCCGGAGAGTGCACGGTCAGCCAGGCGGCGCTGGACAACCACGTGGCACGCAGCATCTTCGCGCTGTTGCGGGAGGTCGAGTACGACCACGAGGCCCTGGCGGTTCTCGCCGAGGCGACGCGCAGGTTCGGCGTCGCCACCGAATCGCCGGAACGGTCGCGTGAACGCGCGACCCTCGTCGCGGAGCGTGCCGATGCGGTGAGGGCGCTGGAGGAGCTTTACGACGACCGCAAGGCGGGCGGCTTCCGAGGAGACATCGGTCGGCGGAGGTTCGTCACGGAGGAGGCCGCGCTCCTGCACCTCCTGGAGGCTGCTGAGGCGAGGATCGCCGTACTGGAGGAGGAGGCCACGCCCGTGATCCCCATCGCCGAGTGGCTGCCCGAAGACCCAGCGGCCGACCCCGTCGGTTCGGGGTCGTGGTGGGATAGCGCCCCCGTCGCCGAGCGCAGGAAGTTCGTCAAGCTGTTCGTGGACCGGATCACGGTGTCCAAGGCGCAGGAGCGCGGAGGCCGAGTGCCGGTGCACCAGCGGGTGAGGATCGAGTTCGCCAGGCGCCAGGAATCGGCTGACGACGGCGATGGGCAGCACGTGCTGTGACGGCTGCCGACGTGTGACACAGGCCCCGGACATGGGATGTCCGGGGCCTGGCCTGCGTTGTCGGGACTAACTCCATGGGCCGAGAACCGTCAGCGTCGGCTTCCGGAAGGAGGGCTCGACGCCGCTGTCCACCGTGACCGTGACAAGTTCAAGGGCCAGTTCGCAGAGCGCTTCCCCCGTGATGCCGACGAGCTGGGCGCGGACCTCGTGCGCTTCGTCGGCGAGGATCCGAGAGGGCGAACTGAACTCGAATCGTCCGAGGTCGTAGCGCTCTGCCAGTCGGAAGGTCACGGTCGTAGCGGGCTGCGGAGCCCGCAGTACCTTCGCCAGCGATGCCCGTTCCTCGGAGGACTTGGGACAGCCGCACCGAGTGCCCCGGGCCCCGGTCGGTGAGAGGAACAGAACGCCGTCACAGTGGTGAACGAGTCCCTGCGGTCCCCACAGTCGCAGCTCCGTCGTGACGGAGTCCGCGCCGGCGAGGATGACGCGAACCGCGGGCGAATCGGTCACTACGCCCTGGGACCTGTCGTCGGCCAGTGTGCCGCCGAGGAGTTGGGCGACTGCGGCAGCAGTCTCGGGGGTGGTGGTGGAGACCCGCCAGCTAGGGCGCGTATTTGGTCGTGATCAAGCGGTGGTTCTGGCGAGGTCCTTGATCCAGATCATCGCGCCGCGAAGCTGGAGGCCGGCGAGGTAGC
>NZ_JBIWML010000061.1:0-29704 GCF_044766665.1 Kitasatospora sp. NPDC101801 | reverse complement strand
CGCCGTCTTCGGCCGCTGTGCGCGCCGCTCGGCGTGCCACTGCGCCAGCGTGGCCCGGTACTCCAGGTGGTAGGTCCGGGTGGAGGCGTTGCGGCTAAGCTCCCGCGAGATCGTCGAGGGCGAACGCCCCAAACGCCGTGCGATCGCACGCACGCCGAGGTCCCGGGCCCGTAGCAGGGCGATCTCCTCCCGTTCGGCGAACGACAGGTAGCGGCCCGAAGTGCTCGGAGCGAAACGGGGATTCACCCCGCCAGCATGGCGGAACCACCGCGACCCCACGGCCGGCGAGACCCCGATCATGGCCGCGGCGTCCACGGAGCTCAGCCCCTGAGCGATCGCCTGCCAGAACCGGACCCTGTCCTCACGCCACGCGACGCTCGGCCGACCCGGCGAGGGCATCTGCCCGCGATACTCCCGCACCGCCCGCTGCCGATTCCCCACACCCATCCGCAAACCTCCAGCTCACAGAGGTGTTGCGACGACCGGTTGAATCCACCTTCGCTGCCGCGGTCGCTGTGGAAGATCACGCCGTCCACCGTCCCGCCGCGGGTGGTGGCCGCCATCTTCAGCGACGCCCCGACCAGGGCCGCGTCGTGGTGCGCGCCCATCGCGTAGCCGAGCAGGCGGCGCGAGAACAGGTCCAGGACGGTGGCGAGGTAGAGCTTGCCCTCGTCGGTCTCGATCTCGGTCATGTCGCCGACCCACAGCACGTCGGGCGCGACGGCGTCGAACCGGCGATGCACCAGGTCAGGGGCCGCTCGGCGCTTTCCCCGCCGGGTCAACGAGCGACGCCGACGCGGCGGTTTGCGGCCCTGCAGGCCCAGGTCGGCCATGATCTCGGCGACCGTGCTCACCGAGACCTGCCACCCCCCGGCCCACAGGTCCAGCGTGACCCTGGGTGAGCCATAGGTGTCGCCCGAGGCGTGGAAGAAGTGGGTGATCCGCTCCTCCAGCCTCGCGCGTCTGACCTCGCGCTTGGTCGGCTCGGCCGGCCGGCGTCGCCACTTGTAGAACCACGCCTGGGACACACCGAGCGCGCGGCAGGCGACGGTGTGCGGGATGCCGTGCTCGGTCCTCTGGTCGCTGATCACCCCGACGAGCAACGCCGGGTCCCCCTCAGCTACTTCACCCAAAGCACCATGCAGCGTTTGAGGACATCACGCTCCATCTCCAGCTCCCTGATCCGCCTGTTCTTCTCCGCGTCCAACCGACGCAGCCGGGCCAGTTCCTCGCGTTCGGGCACCCTCAACGTCCCGTCCCCGCCCGCCTTCTTCGCCCGCGACACCCAGGTGGCCAGGGTGGTCTCGTTGATCCCCAGATCCTTCGCGACCTGCCCGATCGGTCGGCCGGTCTCGGCCACGATCCGCACAGCCCCCTCACGGAACTCCGCGTCGAACTTCCGCCTCTTGTCTGCCATGACTCCCAACTTCCCCTTCAGTCACGGCCTCCACGCTACGAGGGGAAGGACACCCTTGCGCGGAGCGTCGTAGTCGGTTGCCACAGATGAGTCCTGTCGTCGTGATCGATCCGGTCGCCGCCGAAGCTGCGGACCGGTGCGGGGCTGTGCCCCGCCCTGGAGATGCGGGGTGTGCGAGGGCGGTCTGATGCACCGCTCCCGCTGACGCCACGTCCGGGGGTGGGCTGCGGAGTGTAGTCGACCTTGTGGCCGTGGGTCCTCCGACTGCGGCAGGCGGGTGCCGGCCGAGCATCGGCAGACGGTGCATGCCCGCGTCCTTGACAGGTTCCGGGGAGACTCAGGAGAATCCGGGAGAGCGCTCTCCCGTCCGTCTTACGGCCACCTGCCCCACCCCACCCAGGTCGGCCCCCGACGCCTTCCGGACCCGTCGCCCGAGCGGCGACCCGAGGTCCGGCCTTCGCCCTGCCCGCGAGCCGTCGGCTCGCGTCCCCCCTCGCCGACTGGAGTCGTCGTGCGCCGTCCCGATCACCGACCAGCCCTCGCCGGGTCCCTCGCCGCCCTGCTGGTGGCCGGAGCCCTCGCCGCCTTCGGCAGCCCGGCGGCGCAGGCCGCCGACCAGCCCTGGACCAACGCGTCCCAGAGCCCGGACCAGCGCGCCGACGAACTGCTCGCCGCGATGACCCAGGCCGAGAAGCTGACCATGCTGCACGGCGGGCCGTCCTGCGGCTACGCGGGCTGCATCCCGGCCAACACCCGCCTCGGCATCCCCGCGCTGCACTTCCAGGACGGACCGGTGGGGGCCGGTGACGGCCTGACCGGTGTGACGCAGCTGGCCGCCCCGGTGGCCGGCGCGGCCAGCTGGGACCCGGAGCTGATGCGCGCGTACGGCCAGGTGCTCGGCGCCGAGCAGTGGGGCAAGGGCACCAACGTGGTGCTCGCCCCGACGGTCAACATCGTCCGGGACCCGCGCTGGGGCCGGGCCTTCGAGTCGTTTGGCGAGGACCCGTACCTGGCAGGGCGGATCGGTGCCGCCGACATCGCGGGTATCCAGAGCCAGGGCCCGATGGCGCAGGTCAAACACTTCGCGGTCTACAACCAGGAGACCAACCGCAACTCGCTCGCCGACAACGCGGTGGTCTCCGAGCGCGCCGAGCGGGAGATCTACCTGCCGGCCTTCGAGGCAGCCGTCCAGCAGGGCGTCGACTCCGCGATGTGCTCCTACTCGGCCGTCAACGGCGCCTTCGCCTGCGAGAACGGGCCGCTGCAGAACGGCATCCTCAAGGGTGACCTCGGCTTCAAGGGCTTCATCACCGCCGACTGGGGCGCCACCCACTCCACCGTCGCCTCGGCCAACAACGGCCTCGACGTGGAGATGCCGGGCAGCGACTACTACGGCACCGCGCTGACCAACGCCGTCAACGCCGGCCAGGTGTCCCAGGCGACCGTCGACGACCACGCCCGCCGGGTGCTCGTGTCGATGTTCCGCCGCGGGCTCTTCGACCGCGCGCAGAACGGCAACCGGGACGCGGTGGTCACCAACGCCGCGAACGCGGCCGTCGCGCAGAAGGTCGCCCAGGACGGCAGCGTCCTGCTGAAGAACAGCGCCTCGGTGCTGCCGGTCGCACCGTCGGTCAGGTCGATCGCGGTGATCGGCGACGACGCCGGGGCGGGCGTGATGACCCAGGGCGGCGGCAGCGCCGCCGTCAACGCCCCCCACGTGGTGACGCCCTATCAGGGCATCAAGGCCCGGGCCGGGGCCGGGACGACGGTGACCTTCGCCCAGGGCGTGCCGTCCGCCGACGGCTCCCTGCCGCCGGTGCCGTCCTCGGCCCTCAGGCCGTCCACCGGGACCGGCAGCGGCCTGTACGGCGAGTACCGCAACAGCACCGACCTCTCCGGTCCCGTGGTGGCGAGCCGGGTGGACGCGGGCGTCGACGCGGTCTGGGGCGGCCAGTCGCCCGCCGCCGGCGTCAACGCCACCAACTGGTCGGCGAAGTGGACCGGCACGCTGACCCCGCCCGCCAGCGGCAGCTACCAGTTCTCGCTGAACAGCGACGACGGGAGCCGCCTGCTCGTCAACGGCCAGCAGGTCATCAACAACTGGTACAACCAGGGGCCGACCACCCGGACCGGCAGCATCACCCTGACGGCCGGTCAGCCCGTGACCATCGAGGTCGACTACTACCAGGCCGGCGGCGGCAGCAACGCCACCCTCGGCTGGGCCGTGCCAGGCCAGAGCGCCCACGACCAGGCCGTGTCGGCCGCCCGCGACTCCGAGCTGGCGCTGGTGTTCGTCAGCGACTTCCAGTCCGAGGGCTCCGACCTGCGCGACATCGACCTGTCCGCCGCGCAGAACCAGCTCGTCGCGGACGTCGCCGCCGTCAACCCGCACACCGTCGTGGTCGTCAACAGCGGCTCCGCGGTGACCATGCCCTGGGTCGGCTCGGTGCAGGGCATCGTCGCGAACTGGTACCCGGGGCAGGAGGCGGGCTCCGCCGTCGCCGCACTCCTCTTCGGCGACGTCAACTTCTCCGGCAAGCTGCCGGTCACCTTCCCCAAGTCGCTCGCCGACGTCCCCGCCGCGAGCGCCGCGCAGTGGCCGGGCCAGAACGGCAGCGTGCAGTACTCGGAGGGCGTGAACGTCGGCTACCGCTGGTACGACGCGAAGAACAAGGAACCGCTGTACCCCTTCGGCCACGGCCTCTCCTACACCACCTTCGGCTACTCCGGTCTGACCGTCTCCGCCCCCGACGGCGCGGGCAACGTCGCCGTCGGCTTCGACGTCACCAACACCGGCACCCGGGCCGGCGCCGAGGTCGCCCAGGTGTACGTCGGCCAGCCGGCCACCGCCGGCGAGCCGCCGAAGAACCTGCGCGGCTTCCAGAAGGTCGCCCTCGACCCCGGGCAGACCAAGCCGTCTCGCTGACCCTGGACGCCCGCAGCTTCCAGTACTGGGCGGGCAGTTGGACCACCGCGGCCGGTACGCACACGGTCTCGGTGGGCGCATCGTCCCGCGACCTGCGCCTGACCGGCCAGACCACCGTCGGGGGAGGCACCGGCGGCGGCCTGACGCCGGTTCCTCGTACGGGGTGGTCGGCGACGGCGTCCTCGTCGGCCGGGGGTGATGTTCCGCTGAACATGGTGGACGGGGTGGCGGGTTCGCGGTGGTCGTCGGGTGTGCCGATGGCGGCGGGTCAGTCGGTGACGGTGGATACGGGTGCGGTGCGGTCGTTGGCGCGGATCACGATGGATTCGGCGGGAAGTGCGGCTGACTATGCGCGTGGGTACCAGGTGTTCCTGTCGACGGGTGGGGTGTCGTGGGGTTCGGCGGTCGCCTCGGGCAGCGGTACGGGGGCGCTGGTGACGGTGGACTTCGCTGCGCAGAACGCCCGGTACGTGAAGGTGGTTCAGACCGGTACGTCCACCTCCTGGTGGTCGATCGCCGAGTTCAACGCCTACGGCTGAGCCGAGGGGTTGCACAGGGCCGTGGACGGGGTGTTGGCTCCGGTCCACGGCCCTGCGGTCGTGGACTGCTCGGTTCGGACGGAGGTGAGTGCCACTGTGACGCACGCCATGGAACGCCGGGTGCCGGACCTCGCGCGGCTGCTGAACCCCCGAACTGCCGCGCTGCTACGTGTACCGAGCGACGCTCCTCCCGGTCGGTACGCGGACGAAGGCCCGACCCGATCGGGAGGGGTCCGGCCCGGGAGCCGGTACGTTGAGGCGGTGCGCGGACCGGTCGGCCTGGGGGAGCGGGCCGGTTGGGGCCTGCTCGGTGCTCTTGCCTGCCTGTTTCCGGCTGCCGCTGCCCACGCTGCCGCCGGAGGGTCGCTGCCGGGCCTCGATGTTCTCCTGCTGCTGTTCGCGGGCTTCGCGGTGCCCGGTGCCCTGCTGTCGGGCAGCCGACTGCCCCGCCGCTTCGAGGCGGCGGTCGCGGTCCTGACGGTGCTTCAACTGGCCCTGCACGAGTGCTTCCACCGCCTGGCCCCGATGCCTCACTCCGGGGCCGGCCACGACACCGGCATGGCGGGGATGAGCGCCATGCCCGGCATGGCAAGGATGGACATGCCCGCGATGCCCGGCGGCCACGGCATGAGCGGGATGGACGGTTCGATGGCCGCCTGGCACACGGTGGCCACGGTCACCAGTGCGGTGGCGCTGATCCACGGCAGCCGCCTGCTGCGCCGCCTGGCCGCTCTGCGGCTGCGGCCCCGCCTTCCCCTGCTCGCGGCGCTGTTCGCCGCCCCTACGCTGCCCGCTCCGCCACGGCCGGTGTTCCCCGAGCCGGGCCGCCACCCGATCGGTGTGCTGCTCGCCCGATCCGTCTCCCGCCGGGGTCCGCCGGTGGTGCGGGCCTGACGTCCCCGTGGCGTCGGGCCCGGCCGCACGCCCCGCGTGCGGCCCGAGCACCCCAATCCGACGCCTGCCCCGCGCCCGCACGATCGGGCGCGCGACCCCAGGGGACGTACACCCATGTCTTCGACAACCGAAAACCGACCGCCCGACGCCTCCTCGACGGAGGCGGAGCTTTCTGCACCCGCGCGCTCCTGGCGCGAGGTCAGAACGCTGCTGGCCCGGCTGCACTTCTACGCCGGCATCCTGATCGCACCGTTCCTGCTCGTCGCGGCCGTGACCGGACTGCTCTACACCTTCACCCCGCAGCTGGACCGGCTGGTCTACGAGAACTGGCTGACGGTCGACCGACCCGGTGACGCGGTCCGGCCGCTGGCCGAACAGATAGCCGCCGCCCGTCAGGCGTACCCCGAGGGCGAGCTCGCCTCGGTGATCACCCCGGCCGGCCCGGACGACACCACCCAGGTGGTGCTCTCGCTGCCCGAGCTCGGGGAGAAGCAGCTCACCGTGTACGTCGATCCGTACACCGCCCAGGTCAAGGGCGACCTGGTCACCTGGTTCGGGTCCACCCCGCTCAGCACCTGGCTGGACGACCTGCACCGCAATCTCCACCTCGGCGACTTCGGCCGCCTCTACTCGGAGACCGCCGCCACCTGGCTCTGGGTCGTCGTCCTCGGAGGCCTCGCGCTCTGGCTGGGCCGGGCCCGGGGACAGCGCGCGGCGAGCACACGCGGCGTCCTGCTGCCGGACCGCTCGGCGAAGGGCGTGCGCCGCACCCGCAGCCGGCACGCCGTCACCGGCGTCTGGCTGGCGCTCGGGCTGCTCTTCCTCTCCGCCACCGGCATGACCTGGTCGCAGTACGCGGGCGACCGCTTCGGCCGACTGCTGGACGTGGCCAAGGCCCGCACCCCCGTGCTGGACACCACCCTGCCCGGCGTCCAGCCGCCCGCCCCCGACGGCTCCGGCTCCGGTGGCGAGCACGCCGAACACGGCGGCGGTTCCGGTTCGGCCGCGACCGCGGCCGAACCGGACCCAGCCGCCTTCGAAGCCGCCCTCGCGGCGGCCCGGCGCGCCGGACTCGGCGGCACCGCGACCGTGACCCCGCCCGTGAAGCCGGGCAAGGCCTGGACGGTGGCGCAGAACGACAACACCTGGCCCGTCCACTACGACCGGGTCGCGGTCGACGTCGTCTATGGCGCGGGCACCGTCACCGCGCAGACCAGGTGGTCGGAGTACCCGCTGCTGTCCAAGCTCACCAAACTCGGCGTCCAGGGCCACATGGGCCGGTTGTTCGGCCTGGCCAACCAGCTGGTGCTGGCCGCCCTCGCCATCGGGCTGAGCGTCATCACCGTCCTCGGCTACCGCATGTGGTGGCAGCGTCGCCCCACCCGCGCCGACCGGACGGCCCGCTTCGGCAAGGCGCCCGCCCGGGGCGTCTGGCGTCGGCTCCCGGTCACCGCGCTGGTCCTGGGCATCCCGCTGACCGTCGCGCTCGGCTGGGCGCTGCCGGTGCTCGGCGTGACCCTGGCGGCCTTCGTGCTGGCCGACGTCGCGGTCGGCCTGGTGCGAAGCCGCAGCGCGGCGAGCTGACCGACCGGGTGGGGGACGGCCGCCAGCCGTTCCCCACCCGGGCTCCCGCAGAGACTGTTGTGAGCGCGGCCACGGCGGGCCCCGATGCGGCCGGCGCGAATCCGACTGTCCGTGCCCGGCTCCTGGCACTGGGTCGACAATGTGCCCCGGGTCACCACCCGTCAGCGGTGACCCGGGGCACAGCGGGGCCCGGAACGATCTTCCGGGCGGCCCGTCGGGCCCTTGAAATCGGGGGTCCGGTTCCGGTCGTACCTTCGGTAACCCCGCTCTGAACTGGCACTTCGCCGAAATGCTTGCCCGGGGCCCTCGATGGCTCGTAGCTTCGTAACCAGTGCACAGCGCACCACCTGGGTTCACCACCCGCGGCCCCCGCCCCCCGAGGCGGCCGGGCACATGCGGTGAAGGTGACCGGGGCGGCAGTTCGCGTCGGACACGTGAGCAGCCGCCCGCTGCGTGCGACATCTCGGAGTACACCCCCGTGCGGGGCCGCTCCGTGCTGTCCGCCCGGGGCTTCCGAGAGGATCTGTATGACCTTCCGTAACGAGACCACCGCTGCCACCACCTCCGCCAAGCGCAACCGCCTGCGGATGGTCCTGATGGGCGGCGCTGTGGCCGCTCTCCCGGTGGCGGGCCTCGTGACGGCCACGTCGGCCTCCGCCGCGTCCAGCTCGACCTGGGACGCCGTCGCCCAGTGCGAGAGCACCGGCAACTGGAACATCAACACGGGCAACGGGTTCTCCGGCGGCCTGCAATTCACCCCGAGCACCTGGGCCGCGTACGGCGGCACCCAGTACGCCGGCTCCGCCGACCAGGCGAGCAAGGGCCAGCAGATCGCCGTCGCCGAGAAGGTGCTCGCCTCGCAGGGCCCCGGCGCCTGGCCGGTCTGCTCCGTCCAGGCCGGCCTGACCAAGGGCGGCGCAGCGGCCCAGGTCGACACCTCCGCCGCCGCCCCGGCGAAGTCCACCAAGTCGGCGGACCAGACCACCAAGGCCGCGCCGAAGAACGACACCTCGGCCGCCTCGCGCAGCACCGAGCGCAAGCCCGTCGAGAAGACCGCTCCGGCTGCGCCGGCCGCCCCCGCGCAGAAGAGCACCGGTGACAGCTACACGGTCAAGAGCGGTGACACCCTGAACGCCATCGCCACCGCCCACGGCGTGAGCCTCAATACCCTCTACACCGACAACGCCGCGGTCATCGGTGGCGACATCGACCTGATCCTGCCCGGCCAGGTGCTGAGCATCTGACCTGACGGTCGGTACCGACAGACGACGAAGCCTCCGTGCGCTGACTTTGGTCAGCGCACGGAGGCTTCGTCGTCTTCATGACGAGGCGCCACGTCGGTCCGGCCACCCGCATTTCCACGCTCCGTGCAGCAGAATGCCCGAATGGAGACGGGCACCCGGGTGGCCTACCTGCGGATGTACTCCGCGGCGGTGGACTTCGAGCGGGAGACCGTGCTGTTCTCCCACCTCCGGGCGATGGGCACGGAGTTCTTCAACCCGGCTGCGGCGTACATCAATTGTGCCAACAAGTACCGTCAGCTCCAACTGCTGGTGGCGGCCGGGCTGCCCGTGCCCGACACCTTCCTCCACCCCGGTGGCTCGCTCGCGGGTACGGTCGGCCCCGCGCTGTCGGAACCCTTCGTGGTGAAGGCGCTGAAGGGCGCGCGGGGCGCCGGCGTCTTCCTCGCCACCGGCGAGCTGGCCGGTGACCTCAGGGCAGCCTGCGCGGTGACCGCCTGTACATGCGTCAGCGGTACCACGCGGACTCGCGGGGCCGCGACCTGCGCGTGGTCATGGTCGACGGGAGGGCGGTCGGCGCGCTGGTCAGGACGAACCGGGCGGGCGGCTTCAAGTCCAACCTCTCCCAGGGTGGGAGCGCCGAGGCCTGCCTGGGCCGCCACCCGGAGGCGGAGGAGCTGGCCTGCCGGGCCGCCCGAGCGGTCGGCGCGGACCTGGTCGGTGTCGACCTGCTGTTCGGCGCCGACGGCACCTTCACCATCTGCGAGGTCAACGCCGCACCGGCCAGCAAGCACCTGCCCCAGGTGACGCCCGCGATCATCGCGGCGTGCGCGCGCCGACTCACCGAAGCGGAGGGCGGGGCCGGGGTCGCCGCGCGGACCGAGCGTCCCCGTACGGTCGCCCGCACGCAGCCCCGGGCGGCGGGCAGGGGAGCGCCCGAGGCGACCGGCGGCCCCCGCATCTCGCCGAAGCCGAGTCGCTGGTCGAGCACCTGTGCGCCCTGCCGCCCGACCTCGCCCGGGAGCGCAACCGCTACCGGCACGCCGGGCGCTTCGACACCGTGCCCGATCAGGTGCTCTGGGGATCGCCGGGTACCGCCAGGGACTTCTACGTCCTGTCGCGCTGCGCCAGCTTGCTCACCCGGGTCTTCGAGCGCTCCTACGGCGTGGGCACCACCTACGGTTGGGCCACCCCGAGGTTCTTCCGCGAGCACGTGGCCGACTGGGGCCCGACCCGCCACGCACCGGACGCCAACTCCTACCGGGCCGCCTTCGCGGCCGGCATTCCACACTTCGAACCGGTGCCGGAGGTCCGGGAGTTGCTCCCCGGTGACCTCGTGTCGATCGACTTCAACCGCCCCGTCGGTGCCCTGTACACCGGCCACATCGTGATGATCCGCCGGTACCGCGGTGAGCTGACGCACCCGACCCCCGGGCCTCCGCTGCCCGGATCGGTCGTGCCCCACGTCTTCGAAGTGGTCGACTGCAGCAGCCGCCCGCACGGTGATCCGGTCAACTTCCCGGAGCTGCTCGCGACCTACCCCGACACCCGCCTCCGGGATCGGGACGTGAGCGCCGACGGCGTCGGCTACGGCCACATCGTCCTGCACGAGGACCGCGGTGCCGGCCGGCTGGTGGGCTACCGGCGCAGCCCGGAGGCCCCCGTCGCCTTCACCGCCGTCGAACACCCCATCGCCGCCGCCCGCATCCGGCCCTGACGACCGGCGTGCGGGTCGGTCCTTCCGGTCCGTCCACCCGACGCTGGGTCAGGTGACGGTGAGTCGGCCCACCACCAGCTCCACCCGCTGCCGGGTCTCGGCGGGCGGCAGGCGTCCTGCCCGGGTGAGGGTGGCCAGGCCGTGGAGGGCGGCTCAGAACGTCTCGGTGAACACGCCCGGGTGGGTGCCCTCGCCGGCGACGTCGCCGAGGCTTTCCAGCAGGGCGGCGAAGGCGTCCTTCAGGGGCGCGGGGGTGTCCTCGGCGGCGAAGGCGAGGCCGCCGTCGAGCTGGAACATGGCGTCGTAGACGGCGGGGTTGTGTTCGGCGTAGTCGAGGTAGGCGTGCGCGAGGGCGGCGACCCGGTCACGGGGGCCGTCGGCGGCGGCGGTCGCGGCCCGCACTGCCGCGGCCATCTCGGCGGCGCCTTCGAGGGCGACGGCGCCGATGATCTCTCGCTTGCCGCGGAAGTGGCTGTAGAGGACGGGCTGGCTGTACTCGATGCGTTCGGCGAGGCGGCGGGTGGTGACCGCGTCCCAGCCCTGCTGTTCGGCGATCTCGCGGGCCGTCGCCATGATGAGGCGCTCGCGGGCGGCCCGTTCGCGTTCCTTGCGTTCCTGTACCGGCATGACCCGAATCCTAGCACCGCTAGACACCGGAGCGGCAGAAGGTCTAGCGTAAGCACGTCATCTAGCGCCGCTAGATTCCGAGAGGGGTCGTCGTGATCAACGCACTCGAGGTGTTCACCGTCGTCGTTGTCGGTCTGCTGGTGGGGGTGGAGCTCTCGGTCGCCTTCATCATCAACCGGATACTCGGGGCGCTGCCCGAGGACAGCTACCAGCTCGGCCGGGCCCACGGGGGCCGGATGCTCGGCGCCCTGATGCCGTTCTGGTACATCGGCTCGGTCGCGCTCGCGGTCGTCTGGGCCGTTGCCAGGTGGCACGATGCCGGCACCGGGCTGGTCGTCACCGGTGCCGGGCTACTGGTCCTGAGCGTGGTCTTGTCGATCGCCCTGCTCGTCCCGATCAACAACCGGAGCAAGACCTGGACCCCCGAGAACCGGCCCGCGGACTGGCGGGAGCAGAGCGACCGCTGGGACCGCTACCACTACGGCCGCGTCGCGGTCCTGGTCGCCGCCTTCGCCCTGCTGGTCACGGCCCTGGTCTGAGCCCGACCTGCGCGTGCGGTGGCGGGGACGGATGCTCCAGTCCAGCCTCAGGATGGCGAGGTCGTCGCTGTGGCGGCCGGCGTTGAGCGCCTGCGCCTCCTTGACCAGCAGGTCGACCTGGGCGGCGGGGTCGGAGGCGGGCAGGGCCGCGATGAGGCGGAGCAGGCCCTCGACACCGAGGCGGTCGGTGGTGTCGTGGCCTTCGGTGAGCCCGTCGGTGTAGAGGGTCAGGGCTCCGCTGTCGGGGAGCTGCAGGACGGTGTCGGGCCAGTGCATGGCTCCCGGGAGGATGCCGAGCGCCATGCCGTGGGCGGCGGTGACCTCGGAGGTTCCTGCCGGGGTGGTCAGCAGGGGCTCGTGGTGGCCCGCCAGGTGAAGCGAGGCGGTGCCCCTGGTCTGGTCGACGGTGAGCAGGGTGCAGGTGGCGAACTGCGAGTCGCTGCCGCGCTCGGCGACCAGGACGCGCTCCATCAGGTTCAGCAGGTCCGGGCCCCGGTGTCCGCCGAGGACCAGCGAACGCCACGCGATGCGGAGCAGGACGCCCAGGGCCGCGGCGTCCGAGCCGTGGCCGCAGACGTCGCCGATGACGGCGTGCAGCAGGCCGTCGTCGCCCTGGACCACGTCGAGGAAGTCGCCGCCGAGCAGGGCCATCGCGGCGCCCGGCAGGTACCGGCTGGTGACGGTGACCTCGGAGGTGCCGAGGAGCGGCGGGGGCAGCAGGCCGCGCTCCAGGCGGGCGTTCTCCTCCGCCCGCAGGCGGATGCGCTGGGCCTCGGCGCCGGCCCGCTCGGTCTGGCTGCGGTAGACGGCGTACCGCAGGGTCCGGCGCAGCAGCTCCGCCTCCACCTTGCCCTTGACGAGGTAGTCCTGGGCGCCGGCGGCCAGGGCGTCGGTGGCGGCCTGGGCCTCGGAGAGCCCGGTGAGGACGATGACGGCGGTGTGCGGGGCCAGGGCGCGGACGGCGGGGACGGCCGCGGTCCCGTCGATGTCGGGCAGGTGCAGGTCGAGCAGGACGCAGTCGGCAGCCGCCGCCGCCAGGTGGGCCCGGGCTCCGGCGAGGGTGGGCCGGACGACGAGCTCGAAGGGCAGGCCGGTGTCGTACAGGAGCTCCTCGACCAGCAGCGCGTCACCCTCGTCGTCCTCGACCAGCAGGATGCGGTAGGGCGCGCCCTCCTGCGCCGGGCGGGGGAGGGTCGCCGCGAAGGTGCTCATACGATCGTCTCCGGGTCCGACGGGGCGGCCGGGGCGGCCGGCAGAACGGGGAGGGCGGCGTCGGCGGCGGGCTCGGACGCCTCGTCGGCCAGGCTGAAGGTGATCCGGGTGCCGTCGTGGTGGTCCGGGTCGATGGCGATCGTGCCGCCGTGGAACTCGACGATCTTCTTGCACATCGCCAGGCCGATCCCGCTGCCGCTGTAGGCGTCCTTGGTGTGCAGCCGCTGGAAGATGACGAAGACCTTGTCGGCGAACTCGGGGGCGATGCCGATGCCGTTGTCGGTGACGGCGAAGTGCCAGAGCCCGTCCTCGTGCCGCGCCGAGACGTGGATGCGCGGGGGAGTGCCGGGCCGGCGGAACTTCACGGCGTTGCCGATCAGGTTCTGCCAGAGCATCCCCATCTGGGTGGGGTCGGCCGCCAGGGTGGGCAGCGGGTCGTGGGTGATCTCGGCGTCCGACTCCTCGACGGGGACGCTGAGGGTCTCCACGGTCCGCTCGAAGGTCTTCTCCAGGTCGACCTGCTGGTGGTTGTGGTGCACCCGGCCGACCCGGGAGAACTCGAGCAGGTCGTTGATCAGGGTCTGCATGCGGTTGGCGCCGTCGACGGCGAAGTCGATGTACTGGTCGGCCCGGGCGTCGAGCTGACCGCCGTACCGGCGCTGGAGCAGCTGGGTGAAGCTGGAGACCTTGCGCAGCGGCTCCTGAAGGTCGTGCGAGGCGACGTAGGCGAACTGCTCCAGCTCGGCGTTGGACCGCCGCAGGTCCGCTGCCTGCGCGTCCAGCATCTCGCGGGCCCGCTCGGTGAACGCGAGCTCGCGGACCAGCCGCAGGCGCATGGAGTCGATCCCGGCGCTGAGCCGCCGCAGGTCGGCGGGGCCGGTCGAGGTGATGGGGTGCTCGAAGTCACCACTGGTGATCCGCCGGGCGTCCACACCGAGCTGCTCCAGCGGCTTGTTGATGCCCCGGCGCAGGCCCTCGAAGACCAGCACGGCCAGGGCGGCGATCACGATCGCGATGGCAGCGAAGATCCAGTTGCGCAGCGCCATGGTCGACAGCAGGTCGTCGCGGGCCTGGACGCGGGCGGCGCGCAGCCTGTCCTGCTGGGCCGTCAGGGAGGCCCGCACCTCGTCGAAGCTCGTCTTGCCGGTGCCGGACAGCTCCGAGGCGAGCGGCGAAGGCGCCCCGGGCGGAGCAGCGGCGATCGGCTCCGCGATGGCCTGCTGCCAGCGCACGATGGCTGTCCGCACGGTGTCGAGGTCGGCACGGGTCCTGTCGTCCCGCACCAGGCCGGCCAGCTGGCCGGTGAGGGCGTTCTGGTCGGCGAGGCCCTGCTGGTAGGGCCGCAGGAACTCGGAGTTGCCGGTGAGGGCGTACCCGCGGATGCCGGTCTCCTGGTTGAGCAGCGCCGACTCCAGGCGGAACGAGGTGCTCAGGGCGGGTGAGCGCACGTCCACCAGCTCGACGCTGATCGTCTGGGTCCGCTCCAGGATCCAGGCTCCGGCGCAGCCCAGGACGGCCAGCAGTGTCAGCGACAGCGCGACCCCGACCCGCAGCCACCGCCGGGTCGTCCACCCGGCGGGTCCGCGCAGTGGTGCTGGCTGCTGCTCGCCGGTCATCGTGCTGCTCTCCTCCGGGTCGACGGCCGCAGGGGAATGCGGCGCAGCGCTTACTGTAGAGGTCTCCGGACAATGGTTGTTGTCGCAGGGTCGGATTTGGGCCTAGGGTGAGGACATGCCAGGCAAGAACTTCGCTCTGCGGACGAACCAGGAGCAGACCGCCGCGGCAGCGGATTCAGCCGTCGCCGGTGTGGCGAGGCTCCTGGTGGCGCGGCTCGTGGCCGACGCCCCGCAGGAGCCGGAGGACGACGACAGGGCGCGGGCGCTGGGCCTGCTCCACATGCTCGACCACCTTCTGAAGGCCACCGAACGCCTCCAACGGGAGGCAGCCGTGGCGGCGGCCCGCACGGGGGCGGGCTACCCGCAGATCGGTGCCGCCTGCGGCATGACCCGGCAAGGTGCCCGCAACCGCTGGCCCGGCCTGTTCGATCACTCCGACGACCAACCCGTGGAGCAGACCACCGTGACCTCCCCCGCCCGACCGCTCGACGTCCTGCTCGTGGAGGACGACCTCGCCGACGCGATGCTCATCGAGGAGGCCCTCACCGGGAGGGGCGCCCGCAACCTCGTCCAGGTCACCGACGGGGTGGCCGCGCTGGAGCACTTGCGCACGGCCGGCGCGACGCGGCCCGACCTCATCGTGCTGGACCTGAACATGCCCCGGATGAACGGCCGGGAGCTGCTCAAGGTGCTCAAGAACGACGAGGACCTGCGCACCATCCCGGTGGTGGTGCTCACCACCTCCTCGGCGCCCGACGACGTCTCGGGTGCGTACGGCAGCCACGCCAACGCGTACGTGACCAAGCCGGTGAACCTCGACGACTTCGAGCGGGCGGTGCAGAGCATCGACTCGTTCTACCTCGACACCGCCACCCAGCCGCCCCGTACCTGAGGACGTCCGCCCGCTCCGGCGCACCGTCAGGCGGTGTCCGGGCCGGGGGTCCGGTAGACCGTCAGGCCCTGCCGGGCCTTGGTCAGCCGGAGCCGGTCCGGGGCGGGCAGGGCCTCCCCGTCGACGGCGAGGTGCCGGGTGCCGCTCAGGCCGGAGAGGTCGAGCGAGCTCAGCCGGGCCTCCCGGTAGACGGGCGAGGTGCCGAGGGTGCCGGTGAGGAAGGCCAGCAGGAGGCGGATGCGGGCGAAGGGGTGACTGCCGTCGACGGCGCGGACGTCGAGGAGGCCGCCGTCCAGGTCGCTGCGGTGGGTGGGGGCGAAGCCGGGCGGGTCGTAGCTGCCGTTGCCGGCGAAGAGCATCCACAGGCTCCGCGGGGTGCCGCCCACGGTGACCCGGACCGGCTCGGCGCGGGCCAGCACCCGGACCAGCGCCACCGCGAGAGCCGGCCACTTGCCGATCCGCCCCTCCAGGCTCTCCCGGACCCGGACGAGCTCCGGGTAGATCCCGATGCTGAAGGTGTTGAGGAAAAACCGGTCGGAGTCCTCACCGGCGACCAGGCCGAGGTCGACGGCCACGGCACTGCCGGTCCTGACCGCCTCGGCGGTGCCGCCCGTGCTGTCGTTGCCCAGGTCGACGGCGAAGTGGTTGAGCGTGCCACCGGGGAACACCGCGAGCGGAAGCGACTCCCGGACCGCGACCGTGGCCGCCAGGTTCACCGTGCCGTCGCCGCCGCAGACCCCCAGTGCGCCGTCGGCCTTGACGGCCAGGGCGGCGCTCCGGTCCATCAGCACGGCCAGGTCGTCCTCCGGCCCGCACACCCGGATGTCGGCCGCCGGCAGCTCCCGCCGCAGCTCCTCCACCGCCCGCTCGGGACCGCGCGAGCCCGAGGAGCCGTTCACCACCACGAAGAGTCCCGCGCCGTCGGACAGGGCGGGAACCTGCATCTGCGGCGCCGCCGTCCGGGCCGGCCCGTCACCGGCGCGCGGCCACCAGCGCAGCGTCAGGGCCGCGACGCCCGCGCCGAGGGCGGCTCCGGCCAGTACGTCGCCGGGGCGGTGCTCACCCGCGTGGACCCGGGAGGCCATCACGCCGAGTGCCAGCGGTGCGGCGACCGCGCCCAGCGCGGGGGACTCGATGGCCAGGGCGGTGGCGAAGGCGGCCGCGGACGCGGAGCGGCCGGAGACGCGGGAGCCGGTGACGGGCCGTTCGAGCAGACGGCGCAGGACCGGCACCGCGTCGTGGGTCTGGTGCGGCTGCCGGGTCAGCCCCTTGGCGGCGAGGTCGGCGACGGCGGAGGCGATCAGCAGCGAGCCGACGCCGCGCAGGGCCGCCCGTCGGGCGGTGCGGTTCCCGGTCGCCGCGAGTGCCGCCGCGACGCCCGTCCACAGCTTGCCGTGGTCGGTCGCGCGGGTGAGCCGGGAGAGCCAGGGGTCCGACCCCCGGAGGCGGTGGGAGGCGACCTTCGCGAATCGCTGGGCGTCGAAGTCGGTCAGGGCCTGCCTCACGTTCACGGCTTGCCTCATGGGATGCGGGTCCTCCTCGATGCGCCCGCGCGTCACGCGCGGGTCGGGGCGTACGACGGCTCTCGCCTTCCCCGTGCGGGCCGGGACAGTCCCGCAGGACGCATGCCGCCCGGCACGAGCCGAGGCCGCCGGGAACGCCCCTGGTCAACCTGCCCCTCGACCGTCCGTCCGGGTCGCCGACAACGTATGTTGTCATCGGGGGAAGCGGTCATCTACGATGCATCCATGCCGGATGACATCGTCTCGTTGCTCATGACGGAGGAACAGATCGCAGCGCTCTCCGAGGGGCAGGTCAGAGACCTCGCCCACCGGCTGGCCAGGCGGGCGTTCCGTCCGATGTCGACCGAGACGGGCAGCGCCGACGCGCTGGCGCGGTTGCACGTGATCGAGCACCTGCGCCGGGCCGTGGAGACCGCGGCGGCCGAGGCGGCCGCCGAGGCCGTCGAGCGCGGGGCGGGTTATCCCGAGCTGGGCCGGGCATGCGACATCACACGGCAGGGCGCCCGCCGCCGGTGGCCGGGCATCGTCGTCAGGACGAAATGAGCCCGAAGCCGTTCGGGCCTCCCGCGGCAGCGGACCGGAGCGCCCGGTGCCGCGGGGCCTCCGTGCCAAGACCTCACGACCCAGGAATCACAACGCCCGCTGGTGCGGGTATGAAGAAGGAGAACGCATCGTGACCGAAACCGGATCGGACCAGCTCGTCGACCTGCTCGCGCGATCGGGCGGCAAGCTCGGCGACGGTTGGTACGAGCAGGTCGGCCGGACGCTCCGCGGCCGCCTCAGCGCGGCGGAGCTGGAGAGCGAGCTGCGCGAGCTGTACGCGGCTCTGGTGGACGCCGTCCAGCAGGGCGGCCTCGACTGGCGGGGCGAGGCGTTCGCCGAGCTGCGCGCACTGCTCACCGAGCTGTCGCGCAACCGCGCGCGGCAGGGCTTCACCCCCACCGAGACGGCCACCAGCGTCTTCGCGCTCAAGGACATCCTCTCCCCGACCACCGACTCGGTGGCCGGGGACATCGAGGCGTACCTGCAGCTCAGTCGGCTGACCGACGACCTCGGTCTGTTCACCGTCGAGATGTACGCCCGGACCCGTGAGGAGCTGATCAGCGCGCAGGCCGAGCAGCTCATGGAGCTGGCCACCCCGGTGGTCAAGCTGTGGGACGGCGTCGTCGCGGTCCCGCTGGTGGGCACCCTCGACTCGGCCCGCACCCAGGTGGTGATGGAGAAGCTCCTCCAGGCGCTGGTCGACAGCGGCTCTGACCAGGCCATCATCGACATCACCGGGGTCCCGGCGGTGGACACCGAGGTCGCGCAGCACCTGCTGAAGACCGTGGTGGCGGCGCGGCTGATGGGCGCCGAGTGCACCATCTCCGGCATCCGCCCGCAGATCGCGCAGACCATCGTCGCCCTCGGCATCCAGTTCGGCGACATCGTCACCAAGGCCACCCTGGCCGATGCGCTCAAGCACGCGCTCCGGCGCCTGGGCGCCGCCGGCGCCGAGCTGCACGGAGGCGCGCGGTGACGGAGCGGGTGCCCATTCTCAAGATCGGCGACGTCCTGCTGGTGTCGATCCAGATGGACCTCGAGGACCAGACCGTCCTCGATCTGCAGGAGGACCTGGCCGAGCGGATCGTCGCGGTCGGTGCGCGCGGCGTGGTCATCGACATCACCGCCGTGGAGATCGTCGACTCCTTCGTCGGCCGGATGCTGGCCACCACCGCGGCCATCTCCCGGATGCTCGACGCGGAGACCGTCGTCGTCGGCATGCGGCCGGCCGTCGCGATCACCCTGGTGGAACTCGGACTCTCCCTGGGAGGCGTGCGCACCGCCATCAACCTCGAGAAGGGCCTCGCCCTCCTCACCGGCGGGGCGGCCGTCGGTCCGGCCGTCCGGTGATCGCGCAGGGCATGGAGGCACAGGGGGAGCCGCAGATGGTGGCGATCCGAACCACCGACGACGTGGTCCGGGCGCGGCAGCTCGTCCGCACCTTCGCCCAGCAGTGCAAGCTCTCCCTGGTCGACCAGACCAAACTGGTCACCGCAGCCAGCGAACTCGCCCGCAACACCCTGGTGTACGGCGGGGGCGGCAGCATGCGGGTCCAGCGCGTGCAGCTCCTGGCGCGGGCCGGCGTGAGCGCGGTGTTCGAGGACAGCGGGCCAGGCATCCCGGACGTCGACCTGGCGTTCACCGACGGCTGGACCTCCGGCGGCGGCCTCGGCCTCGGGCTGAGCGGGACCCGCCGACTCGTCGACGAGTTCGAGCTCGACACCATGGTCGGACGCGGCACGACGATCACCATCGTCAAGTGGGCACGGTGAGCGGCCGGGCCCGGCTGACGGCGGAGGACATCGCCTGGTTCCGCCAGGCCGACAGTCTTCCGGCGTCGGCCCGGGCCGCCGCCACCGCGCTGGCCCGCAGCATCGGCCTGGACGAGCGGCGCACCGCCGAGGTCGCCCTCGGGGTCACCGAGGCGGCCACCAACCTGCGTCGGCACGCCGTCGACGGCGCCCTGCTGCTGCGCGTGGTGCGCAGCGAGGCCGCCGCCGCCGTGGAGTTCCTCGCCGTCGACGCCGGGCCGGGCATCGCCGACCTGTCGCGCGCGATGACCGACGGGGCGTCCTCCGCCGGCACGCTCGGCATCGGGATGGGAGCCATCGCCCGCCTCGCCGACGACTTCGACATCTACTCGCTGCCGGGCCGGGGGACGGCCATGAGCGCGCGCTTCTGGGGCGCGGGGCGGCGCCCCGCGCCGGGCCCGGGCCCCCTGGTCACCGGTCTGACCCGGCCGATCAGCGGCGAGGACGTGTGCGGGGACATCTGGG
This sequence comes from Kitasatospora sp. NPDC101801, assembly GCF_044766665.1. Taxonomy (NCBI): domain Bacteria; kingdom Bacillati; phylum Actinomycetota; class Actinomycetes; order Kitasatosporales; family Streptomycetaceae; genus Kitasatospora; species Kitasatospora sp. NPDC101801. The sequence goes on along the minus strand of NZ_JBIWML010000061.1, from coordinate 10,158 downwards.
CGGTCCGGGTCCCCGCGCCGCCGGCCGGTCCCGGGACCGTCACCGGATCGTCCGCGCGTCGTGCCGAGCCCGCGGTCCTCGACTGGGCAGCGCTCACGGCGGCAGCCCGCCCCGGGGCCGACACCACGGCCGCGACCGGCATCCGCCCGACGGCCGCCGCGCCGCGCCGCGCGGACGAGACCACGCCGCCACCGGCCGAAGCGGCGGGCGCCGAGGACACGCTCGTGATGCTGTGCGACGGCCTCGGCCACGGGCCGCTCGCGGCCCTGGCCTCCAAGGCCGCGACGGAGGCCTTCGCGGCGACCCGGCACAGCGATCCGCTGGCCGTCCTCCAGGACCTCCACCGAGCGCTGCGCGGCACCCGCGGCGCCGCCGTCGCGGTGGCGCACCTCTCCCCGGCCGAGCGCCGGGTGCGGCTCTGCGGGGTGGGGAACGTCAGCGCCTACGTCGTCGACCACGATGTACGGCGCGCCCTCCTCTCCACTCCGGGGATCGTGGGCCACCACCTCGGCAACCCGCGCGCCACCGAGCTGCCCCTCCCGCCCGGCGGGGCCCTGGTCATGCACTCGGACGGACTCAGCGAGCGCTGGAACCCGGCCGACTTCCCGGGCCTGTGGCACCACGAGCCACTGGTCGCGGCCGGTCAGCTCCTGCGCGAGGCCGGGCACCGCCGGGACGACGTCGGCATCGTCGTCGCACGGACGTCACGATGACCCGGACCCCGTCCGACCCCGGGCCGACCCACCTGGTGACCTGCGCCATCCGTGCGGAGCAGGACGTCTTCGCGCTCCGCCGTACCGGGGGAGCGGTGGCCGAAGCACTCGGGATCGAGCGCCAGGACCGGGTGCGGCTCGTCACCGCGATCAGCGAGCTCGGCCGCGACCTGCTCGGGGAGCCCGGCCTCACGGTCGAGTTCGCGGCCACCGGTGAGCCGAATACGGCCCTGGTGGTCAGCCTCCGCTGGAGCGGCGGGCGCCAGCCCGGCACGGACGCCATGGACGCCGCCACCCGGCTGCTGACCCGGGTCGTCCACGACCCCGCGCGCACCCGCACGGGCGACCTGCACGCGCAGGTCCGCCTCGAACAGAAGCTGCCCGACCCGGGCCCCACCGCGCAGGACCTCGACCGGGCCCGGGCCCTGGCCGACCCCTACACCCGCACCAGCCGCACCGACGATCTCCGGGCCCGTACCCAGGACCTGATCGCCGCGCTGGAGGAGTCCCGCACGCAGCGTGAGGAACTCCACCGTCTCAACCAGGAGTTGGAGGAGACCAACCGCGGGGTGCTGGCCCTCTACGCCGAACTCTCCGGCGAGCTGGAGGAGACCAACCGCGGCGTCGTCGCCCTCTACGCCGAGCTGGAGACGAAGACCGAGGAGCTGGAGAGCACCACCGGACAGCTGCGCGAGGCGAGCGAGGCGAAGACCCGCTTCTGGGCGAACGTCAGCCACGAGCTGCGCACCCCGGCCAACTCCGTCATCGGTCTGGCCCGCCTGCTGCTCCAGCCCACGGACGGAACCCTGACCACCGAACAGCAGCGGCAGGCGGAGCTGATCGCGGCCTCCGGCACCACGCTCCTCGGTCTGGTGGACGAGCTGCTGGACGTGGCGAAGGCCGAGTCCGGCAGGCTCCACCCCGTCTGGCGGGCGGTCGATCTCGGGGTGCTGCTCTCCCAGCTGCACGACACCCTGGCCAGCCTCGAACGGCCGGCCGGCGTCGAGCTGGTCCTGCCCGAACTGGTCGGCGCGCACCCGCTGGTGACCGACGAGGTGATGCTCACCCGGATCCTGCGCAACCTGCTGTCGAACGCCATCAAGTTCACCCAGCACGGGCACGTCCGACTCGACGTCAGCACCGTCACGGCCCCCCGGGGCCCCGAGCTCGTCCTCACCGTCCGCGACACCGGCGTGGGCATCCCCGCCGATCAACGGCTGCGCGTGTTCGAGGAGTTCCACCAGGTCGCCGGGGCCCACCAGCGCGGCCGGTCCGGGACCGGCCTGGGCCTGCCGTACGCCCGCCGGCTGGCCGAGCTGCTCGGCGGTTCACTGGAGCTCACCAGCGCCGAGGGCGAAGGCACCACCGTCACCGTCACCTTGCCGGCGGGCCCCGGGCCGGCCGGAGGCGAACAGGACCGAACCGCCGCCGGCGCTCCGCCTCCCACGGCGCAGGCCGCTCGCTCCCGGGACACCCGGATCGGCACCCTGCTGTTCGCCGACGACGACGCGGCGTTCCGCGCGGTGATGCGCCCGATGCTGGACCAGATCGCCGTCCACGTCACCGAGGCCCGCGACGGGAGCGAGGCCCTGGAGCTGATCGGCCGGGCCCGGCCGGACGCGATCCTCCTCGATCTGCACATGCCCGACGTCGGCGGCCGCCAGGTCCTGGACCGGCTCGCGGAGGACCCCGGACTCCGGGACGTCCCGGTCCTGGTCATCACCGCGGCCGACCCCGCCGGCGTCGACCGCACCGCCCTCGCCCACGCCCGTGCCGTCCTCGACAAGCGCGGCCTCACCCTTCCCGCGCTCGCCGCCGCCCTGCTGCCGGCCGCCGATCCGTGCGTCCCCGGGGCCCCGCGTCCCGTCGCACCACCGGCCCCATCCGAGGAGGAGCAGTGACCAGTCCCACCGAGCACGACCTCCACCAGCACGCCGGATCGGTGCTGGTCGTCGACGACAACGCCGTCAACCGGTACATCCTCGGCGGCTGGCTGCGCCGCGAGGGATTCTCCGTGATCGAGGCCGAGGACGGCGCCCAGGCCGTGGCCATCCTGGCCGCGGCCCCGGACGCCGGACTGCCCGAACTCGCGGTCGTCGACATCCGGCTGCCCGACATGAGCGGCTTCGAGGTCTGCCGCCGGATCAAGGCCGACGAGCGGACCGCCTCCCTCCCCGTCATCCACGTCTCCGCCACGGCCATCGAGCTCGCCGACCGCACCCAGGGGCTCAACGGCGGTGCCGACGCCTACCTCACCGAACCCATAGACCCGTCCGAACTGCTCGCCACGGCCACGGCCGTGCTGCGCTACGCCCGGGCCCGCCGCCACGCCGAGCACCTCGCCCGGCGGGTCGCCACCCTCAACCGGACCACCCTCGCGCTCTACGGTGCCGACGGCGGCGAGGCGTTCACCACGGCCGCCGCCGTCGGCGCGGCGGCGATGACCGGCGCACCGGCCACCGCCGTCGCCCTCGACCCGGCCGGCCGGTGCGCCCACGCGTCGGAGGCCACCCCTGACGGCCGGTCGGCGACCAGCCGGGTCCACGAGGACGTCCTCGCCGCCGTCGCGGACCACGTGCTCGGCGACGCCACCGGCACCCGGACCACGACGGTCAGCCGGGCCGAGTGGCTCGACCTCACCGGCGGGGGCGTCGACGGCTCGCACCTGGCCGGCCCGCCGGCCCTGGTCGCCGCCCGCACCAAACCGGGCCGGCCGGCCCTGGTCCTCGCCCTCGACCGAGCGGCCCTGGACAGCGCCGAGGACCGCGAGCTGCTGACCCAGCTGGCCCAGACCGCCGCCCTCGCCCTGGAAGCGCTGCGCAGCTCCACCGAGGACCACGCACTCGCCCTGACCCTCCAACGGAGCTTCCTGCCCGACCAGTTGCCCGACGTCCCCGGCCTCGACCTCGCCGTCCGGTACGAGCCCGCCGTCGCCCACGCCGAGATCGGCGGCGACTTCTACGAGGCGCTGGACACCCCCGACGGCCTGCTGCTCGCCATCGGGGACGTCGCCGGCCACTCCCTCAAGGCCGCCCTCGTGATGGGCGAACTCCGGCACGCGCTGCGCGCCTACGCCATCGAGGGGCACGACCTCCCCACCCTGCTCGGGCTGCTCGACACCCTGCTGATCCGGCTCCGGCCCACCGTCACGGCCACCCTCTGCCTGGTGCTGCTGCAGCCGGACCGGGAGCGGATCATGGTGGCGAACGCCGGCCACCTGCCGCCCCTGCTCAGACCACCGCACGGGGGCAGCCGCTTCCTGACCGACCACGGAGTCCTGCTCGGCCTCGGCACCGACCACCCCCCGGCCACGGTCCACGAGTTCCCGGCCGGCTCGACCCTGCTGCTGGTCACCGACGGACTCATCGAGGTGCCCGGGGTGTCCCTCGACACCAGCCTCGGTAACCTGCGTTCGACGTTCGACGCCAGCTCCCGGGAGGTCACCGAGCTCTGCGCCCACCTCGTCGACACCCTGGCCACGAACCGCCGCGACGACGTCGCGCTGCTCGCCGCTCACCTCCACTGATCTGCCCCGTCCGGGACTGTCGCAGCCGGATGCCGTCAGGAGACCGCATGCCGCACTACCTACTGACCCTCACCGTCCAGGCCCACCCTGCGGGGGCCACGGTCGTCCGGGTCACCGGGGAGCTCGACCTCCACACCGCCGCCCGCATGCGCCGGAGCACCGACCGCCTGCCCCTGGCGCCGGGCGGCGTCCTCGTCCTCGACCTCTCCGGCCTGACCTTCTGCGACTCGGTCGGTGTCGCGGAGCTCCTGCACGTCTACCGGACCGCCGTCGCAGCGGGGGCCACGGCGGCCTTCGCCGGTGCCACCGAGTCGCTGCTGAGCACCGCGCGCACCACGGGCCTGGACCAGGTCCTCAGCTTCGTCGCCGGAGTGGACGACGCGCTGCCTCCGCAGGAGCAGGCCGGAGGCAGCGCGTCGTCGGACGGGTGACCAGGTCGCCCGGTCCGTCCTCAGCGGGGCAGGGCGACGTGCAGGCGGATCGTGGTGCCGGCCTCGGGGGTGGAGCGGATCTCCACCAGGTCGCAGAGCTGATGGACCAGCCAGAGGCCGCGGCCGCCGATCTGGTCGACGGTCGGCCTGGCCCGGCCGGCCAGCGGGTCGGCGAGGTGGCCGCGGTCGCGGAACTCGCAGACCAGGTCGGCGCCGTCGACCCAGGTCCGGAGGACTCCGTGGCCGCCGCCGTGCCTGATGCTGTTGGAGGCGACCTCGCTGACCGCGATCAGCAGCTCGCGCAGCCGCGCACCGTCCAGGCCGTTCGCGTCCGCGCAGTCGGTCACCTTGGCCCGGACGGCCGCCAGGTTGCCGCGCCGGTAGGGCAGCTCCTGAGCGGGGTCGCAGGGGGAGGGGGAGAGGTCGGTGAAGGCGAAGGGCTCGTCGAGGTAGGAGCCGTTCGGACCGTGCGCCCCCTCGTGCAGCACCAGGGGGTGGCAGCGGCCGGCGGCCTCCAGGATGCCGGGCTCCAGGGTCGTGGTGTCGTACGGGCAGAGCAGCCACCAGGCCGGTGACTGGGCGAAGGCCAGGTTCAACAGCCATTCGTGGTACCGCAGTTCACTGCTCTCGGCGGGCGAGCGGTCGTTCCAGGGGGCTTCGCTGATCCCCCGGACCGGGTAGCCGGCGGCGGTGTGCTCGGCGATCCAGCCCTGCCAGGCGGGAATCAGGCGTCCGGGATTGCGGCCGAGCGCGGCGGTGTCGAGGAAGGTCACCGCGGACTCCGACCCGGTGCCCGCCAGCTCGCGGCGCAGGATCCGTTCCTTGGGTTCGGCGACGGCCACCAGCACCAGCTCGTCGCCGGCCCGGGCATCGTCGATGAAGGCCATCGCACCCGCCACGAACTGCTCGTTCCCGTCGTAGGGGTAGAGCTCGTGCCGGAAGGCGGTGCCCGCCGTCCCGGCCGTGGCCGTGGTGCCGTCCTTGCTCATGTGGTCAGCTCCACGGGGATCTGCGGGTGGTCGTAACCGAGCAGTGCCCAGCACCGCCGGACCGTCTCGTTGGCGTTCTCCAGCAGCACCCGGCGGCCGGGCAGCTCACCGGCGGCCCGGACCAGGGCCTGCATCCCGGCGGCGTCCATGAACTCCGTACCGCCGCAGTGCAGCCGTAGCGTGGCCGTGCGGGCGAGGAGCTCGCCGAGGGCGGTTCCGAACGCGTCGGCGCTCTCGGAGTCCACCACCCCGCTCACGCCCCAGCGGTCCGTTCCCACGCTGAACAGGCGGAAGCCCGGGCCTCCCAAGGCCGGGCCCAACTGCTGCGGATGCACTCCGGCCGCCTGCTCCAGGGCCGCCGGATGGAAGCCGTCGCGGTGATACGCGCACACCACCAGGGCCGATCCTTCGGCCACCAGGGAGTCCAGCCACAGCTCGTGGCGGGCGATCTCCTGCGGGCTGGCACCGTCGGGCCACACCCGGTCCATCCGGGCGAGCACCCGCAGCGCGCGGAAGCCCTGCCGGTAGGCGGCGTCGGCCTCGCGGTGCAGCAGGCCCAGCATCGACTCGGCGTCCCACCGGCCGGGTGCCGCACGGGGGTCGATGAGGGCGCCGTGCGATACGCCGTCGGAGGTCCAGCGGGCCTCGGGGGAGCCGATCACCAGCACCTTGTCGCCGAACAGCGCGCCGTCGGCCGCGAAAGCCCGCGCGGTCCCGACGAAGTCGTCACCCGGCCCGACCACCCAGCAGACGTGGTCCCCGACCTCGACCGGCTCCAGGTTCGCCACGGCCCGCGATCCCCTGGCAGCCACCCGCACCCTCCCCTCACCCGTTGCGACGCATCGTATCGTGGGCCACCGGCCGCCCCGTCGGGCGCGGCCGTGACCGAACCGGCTGCGCAGGGCCACCTGTGCCAGTGCCTCCGCCCTTCGACCCTCGCCCGTACCGGGCGTCCTCCCGGAGAGGCTGCCCGCACGCCGGAGGGCGGCGCAGGCACTCCTGCCGCGCCGGGCAGCCCCGGCAGATGCGACATGGGTCACGGCTCTCACTTCGATCGATGGCTGACGCCGCGTCGTGAAGCGTCATACCGCTGCGGCTACCCCGGATCCGTGAACTCATCCGGGACGGGTGGGTCTGCGGTGTGCGCCCGGGCGTGCCGGAACGCCCGGCGGGAGTCCCGGCCGAGCGTTCCGGCGGATCGGTGGATCGGGTAGTCCGGAGGGTCAGGAGCCGGTGACCCAACCCCGCAGGGCAGCGGTGTTCGGGGGGCAGTAGAGGCGCACGTTCCGGAAGGTGGTGTACGGGCCGGCCGACCGGGTGGTGCCGTCGGAGCAGCTGACGTTGACCCACCAGCTGCTGGTGCCGGTCGCCGAGCAGGCGATGTTGAAGTACTGCTGGTTCCCGTCGCTGCCGAAGGTGCCCGTGCTGCAGTTGACGATCAGTACGGCGCTGGGCGAGGTGCTTCGCGCCTGGGCCGCCGGGGCGGCCACCGTCAGGGACGCGGAGGCCGCGGCCGCGGTCAGGAGGGTTCCGACGATCCGGTTCCTGGTTCGACTGTTCACTGTGGGTCCGCCCTCGGTGTCAAGGTGACGTGGGTGGGCGGGCGGCCCGGGACGCGCCCCGGGCCGGCCGCAGGGGTCGTTCGGGGCCGAATATAGGAGCCGTCCGTGATCGTCCGCATATGACGGCGGAAAAGTCGCTGCCGTTGCCCTCCAGCAGGCACGTTCGGCCGGAGGAGAGAAGAGGGTGGGGCGGAGTCGTACCCGGTGGACGGCTGGTGCCGGTACGAGGTGGCCGATTCGTCCGAAAGACGCGGCCACGCGGCAAGGCGATGGCGGTGCCCCGGTGGGCGCCCTTCCCCTGCGGTCGACGTCGAGCACTCAGGCGACCGCGGTCACAGCAGCATGGCCTGGCCGTCCGTTGCCAGGTAAGGCGGGGCAAGGACCACTCTGCCGGTCAGGGTCTCGTGCAGCCGCAGCGACAGCGAGGTGTTCCGCGCGTCGGCGGGCTGCTTGATGGCCTGATCGAGAGCAGCGGGGTCGCCGACCAGGACGAGCATCCGCCGGGCGCGGGTGACGGCGGTGTACAGGAGGTTGCGGCGTAGCAGCAGGTAGGAGGAGCCGGTGCGGGTCAGCGGTACCACCACCATCGGATACTCGCTGCCCTGGGCCCGGTGCACCGTCATCGCGTAGGCGTGGAGCAGTTCGTCGAGCTCGTCGAAGGCGTAGGCCACCTCGCTCCGGTCGTCGTCGGTGACCATCCTGACCAGGCGCTGCCTGTCGTCGATCTCCGTGATCCGTCCGGTGGTGCCGTTGACGACGCCGCGGCGGGGGTCGGTGCGCACCGCGACGACCCGGTCGTCGGGCCGGAAGGCGCGGCCGTCGCCCCAGTGCTGCGCCTGGCCGTCGCGGTGCGGGTTGAGGGCGGCCTGCAGCGCCAGGTTCAGGTCGTGTGTGCCGAGCGCGCCCTTCGTTCCCGGGGCCAGGACCTGGACGGAAGCCGGGTCGATGCCGTAGCGCTGCGGCAGCCGGCGGGTGACGATGTCGACGACGGTGGCCTGCACCTCCTCCGGCGCGGGCAGGGTGCGTTCGGCGTCGTCGCGGCGGACGTCGATGAACCAGAAGTCGTTGCCGTTGGCGACAGCCCGACCGTCCTTGATCGACCGGGCGTTGGTGACGATCGCGCTGCCCCGGCTCTGCCGGAAGATCACCCGGAGTTCGGTGCGCGGGATCTCCGGTACGGCGAGGAGATCGGCCAGGACCTGGCCGGCGCCCACGCTCGGCAGCTGGTCCACATCGCCCACCAGCAGCAGGTGCGCTCCGGGCGTGAGCTTGGCCAGCAGCTGGGAGAACAGGCGCAGGTCGAGCATGGAGGCCTCGTCGACCACGATGAGGTCCGCGTCGAGCGGGTCGTAGGCGTCGAACAGCGACACCGGTACCGTCGGGTCCTCGCGCCGCCCGAAGATCAGCCGGTGCACGGTGGTCGCCTGGCGCCCCGTCAGCTCGGCCAGGCGCTTGGCGGCGCGGCCGGTCGGGGCGGCCAGGCCGACGCGGCCGCCGGCGGCCTCCACGAGGTCGACAACCGTCCGGACGGTGAAGGACTTTCCGCAGCCCGGTCCGCCGGTCAGCACGGACACCGGCTCGGTGAGGGCCATCCGTACGGCGGCTTCCTGGGCCGGGGCGAGCTCGACGGCGCTGTCGAGCACCGGAAGCGGTCCGCCACCCCAGGGACGGAGCGTGGACAGGCGGGTGTCGGCGGCGCGGAGGCGGGCGATCCGCGCCGCGACGGAGGTTTCCGCCGCGTGCAGAGCCGGGGTGAAGGCCGCAGGCCGCAGCTGCCCGTTGCGGTCGGGCAGGTCCTGCACGACGACGGCCGCGGTGGCGGCCAGGGAGGCCAACTCGGCCGGCAGCAGCTCGGCCAGGTTTTCGTCCTCGCCGAGGTTGCGCACGGTCCGCCGGTAGAGCTGACGCTCCCACAGGAAGCAGTGCCCGCCCGCCTGTTCCAGAGTGTGCAGCAGCGCGGCCTGCAGGCGCTGGGGACTGCGTTCGGGCAGACCCAGCCACAGGGCGAGCCGGTCGGCGGTGGCGAAGCCGATCCCGAAGACCTCGGCCAGGCGGTACGGGGTGCTCTGGACGATGTCCAGGACATCGGTGACGGTGTGGGCTTCCTGCCGGTCGACGCGGAAGTGCCGGACGATCCGCGGGGCGTGGGTGGCGGAGATCCCCGCGCTCTGCAGCAGGATCATGAGTTGGCGGATCTCCTGGTGGACCTGCCACGCGGCGATGATCTCCCGGAGTCGGCCCCTGCCGATCAGATGCACCTCCAGCAGCCGCTCGGGCGTGGTGTCGATGACCTGCAAGGTGTCCAGTCCGAACTCGTCCACGATCGCGTCGGCGAGCTTCGGGCCGATGCCGCGCACCAGCCCGGACGCCAGGTAGGAACGGATCGCCCGGACACTGGCGGGCTCGACGTAGCGGCAGGTGAGCGTACGGAACTCCGCTCCCCAGGTGCGGTGCTCGGCATGATGGCCGGTCAGCTGGAGCGTCTCGCCGGGCTGCACACCCAGCAGCGCCTCGCCCTTGGCAGTCAGGCTCCGCCCGTCCTCCAGGCCGAGCCGCACCGCGGTGAACCCGCCGCTGCCGACGTACAGGATCCGCTCGACGATGCCCCCCACCGCATCCGGGACCTCCGACCCCGCCCGCTGCCCGTCCACCCTGTTCTCCTCCGCCCGTCCCGCCCACCGTGCCGTTCAGCAGGTCAACGATCATCTTGGCCCAGTCCGGAGCGATTCATTCGGACGGACCGTGCCTGCTCGGTCGCGGGGCCTGCGGCAGGGGTGGTGGTCCGGGTCCTCCGGTCGCACCCGGTGGCCGACCGATGGGCCTCGACCCGCTTCTCGGCGGCGAGCGCGGCGGCCGGTGCCTGCAGGGAGAAGGCGGCGGGGGGGGGGGGGGCCGCCAGCGACTGGGGGCGTGCCGCGACCCCCCCCCCCGGCGCGC
>NZ_JBIWML010000060.1:0-30058 GCF_044766665.1 Kitasatospora sp. NPDC101801 | reverse complement strand
TGAGCCGGGGCGGGGGGGGGGGGGGGGGGGGGGGGGGGGGGGGGGGGGGGGGCGGCGGGGGGGCGGGGGGGGGGGGGGCGGGCGGCCCCCCCCCCCCCCCCCCCCCCCCCCCCCCCCCCCCGGAGGTAGCCAACCGTCAGGCCAGATCGTCCGCGATGACCTCGGTCTGCTTCAGGACACGTTCGACCGCGTCCAGCTCCTCGTCCGGTGGGTAGCCGAAGTAGTTGAGCAGGAGCTTGACCTTGGCACGGATCCGGTCCTGGGCCTGGCTCTTGATCCGCCAGTCGATGGTGACGTCTAGAGCCACCTGCTCGTACAGCTTGCGTGCGATCTTGGACAGGACATCCTGCCCCATCTCCAGGGCGGATGGGTTGGCAGCGATGGCGTCATAGAAGGCCATCTCGTGCTCCGTGAGGTGGAGCTCGGCGGCACGCTCGCGGGAGGCAGACAGTGTCCGGGCGAGGTCGACGAGGAGGTCAGCGACCTCGGCCGAGGTGATGAGGCCGTTGTGGTAGCGGTTCATCACCGACTTCATCTTCTCGGTGAACTCCTTCTGCCTGACGATGTTGCTGGGGTGCGCCGCCTGGATCTCCTTGGCGATCGCCTCGCGGAGCGCCTTGAGCGCCAGGTTGGGGTGGCGGCTCTCCTTGAGCTGCTGTACGAAGCCCTCGTCGAGGTGGGAGAGGTCGGGTTTGGTGAGACCAGCGGCGTCGTAGATATCGACGACGCCGTCGGCAGCCACCGTTTCCGCGTTGAGCTGCTCGATCATCCTGCGGACGTCGGCCTCGGTGGCCAGGCCGAGCTCTTGACGATGCTCGGTGGCGTGCTTGCGGCGTGAGGTGCGGACGGCCGCGAAGAAGTGGATGTCCGGTAGGAGGTCCTGGACGTCGGGGTGGGTGGAGCAGAGCGAGAATGCTTGGGAGAGCAGCCGCGAGAAGTGCCCAAAGCGCTGGTCGCGGCTGGGTTGACCGGGTTCGAGGCCGGGTTCCGCCGTCTCCAGGAGTTCGAGGACGTCCGCCAGCGCGTCGCGGAAGCCGGTTGCCGCCATAGTGCGCTGCCAGGGGCAAGCGCTCAGAACCTCGGACACCTTGCGGTGCATCTCGTGGACCGACTGCACGGCCTGCGAGAGGTCCGCGCCGATCGTCTCGCGCTCCTGGTCCTCCTCGGAGTACTCGGCCAGCGCGTACTTGAGTTCCTTGGCCACACCCAGGAAGTCCACCACCAGTCCGGACGGCTTCTCGTCCCAGGTGCGGTTGACGCGGGCGATTGCCTGCATGAGGGCGGCGCCGCGCATCCGGCGGTCAAGATACATGGTGTGCAGTGGTGGGGCGTCGAAGCCGGTCAGCCACAGCGACTGGACGATGATCAGCTCCAGCTCGTCATCGGCGTCGCCTACACGCTTCTGGATCTTCTTCAACTGGTCGGGCGTACGGACAAAGTCCGCGATGTCGTCCGGGTCCCGGCCTGGGTTGCCGGTGAAGACCACGCGGATCTTGCCGGAGTTGTCCGGGTAGAGCTCAGATTCCGGAGTTGGGGTGCCGGTCCACTCCGGCCGGCGCTTGGCGAGGGCTCGGAACAGCCGGGCGGCGTTGCGGCGCGAGGAGCAGACGATCATTGCCTTGCCGGTCCGGCCGGTCAGCTTGGACATTTCCCGGCGGCGGGTGTCCCAATGGCTGAGGATCGTGTCTGCCATTGCCCCGACGCGTTCGGGGGCGCCGATCAGGTCTTCGAATCGGGCGAAGTACGTCTGAGCCCGTGCTTTCTCGTCCTCGCTCAGGCCCTCCACAAGGCCCTCGGCCCTGGCGTTGAGCTCGTCCAGGTCGACTCCGTCGGGAAGGGCGACCTTGTGCAGGATCGGCTCGTAGAAGACGGGCACGGTGGCGCCGTCGTCGACGGCTTGGGTGAGGTCGTACGTGTGGATCGTCGGGCCGAAGACCTGGCTGGTGGAGCCGATCTGATTGTCGATGGGGGTGCCGGTGAAGGCGATGAAGGTGGCCTGGGGAAGTGCGTCACGGAGGTTGCGGGCGAAGCCGTCCTCCAGGTCGTAGTGGCTGCGGTGAGCCTCGTCAACGATGACGACGAGGTCGCGGCGGTCGGTGATCAAGGGGTGCCGGGCGCCTGCTTCCCGTTCAGCCTTGCCTAGCCGGAACTTCTGCAGCGTACTGAAGATGATGCCGCCACTCGACTCGCGTCGGGTGAGGAGTTCGCGCAACTGCGACGCTGTGGTGGCTTTCTTCGGGGTGCCTCCGACCATGGCCAGGCTCTTGCTCTTCACGAAGGTGGCGAAGAGCTGGGTGTCCAGATCGATGCGGTCGGTGAGGAGCAGGACAGTGGGATTGGGGAGCTCTGGGATCTGAGCGAGGAGCCCGGTGTAGAAGAGCATCTCCTCGCTCTTGCCGGCGCCTTGGGTGTGCCAGACGACGCCAGCCCTGCCATCTGTGGCCGCTGCGGAGGCCGTGGCGGCGATCGCCTGTCGGACAGCGACGAACTGGTGGACCTTGGCAAGCTTCACCGTGTCGGGTTCGCCGCCGGTTCCTTCGGCCGAGTAGGACAGGAAGTTACCGATCAGGTCGAGGAAACGATCGGGTTCGAGCGCGCCGTGAATCATGCGATCGAGGGCGCGGTCGTCCTGCCGCTCGTGCGAGCGGAGCAGGGTTCCGTCCTCCTCAGCGTGCCAGGGGGCCATGTGCTGCCATGAGGTGAAGGGGGTGCCAAGGCGAGCGGATATGCCGTCGCTGGCGAGCGTGAGGAGGATGGTGCGGAAGATGCCGTCGGGCTTGAGCTCACGGCGGTAGTTCTGGACCTGGTCGAAGGCGGCGCGGGAGTCGTCGGGACCGCTCGCCTTCTTCAGTTCGATGACGGCGACTGGAAGCCCATTCACATACAGGACAATGTCGAAGATCAAGGTGCGATTGCGGACGCCCTTGACCCGGACCTGGTTCGCGGCGATCAGATCGTTGCCATGAGGCGCCGCGAAGTCGATGGGACGGACGGTGACGTGCTGCTCCTCCTGGGAGCCGGGGGCGGTGTAGGTCACCTTCACTCCAGCTTTGAGGCGCTGGTAGAAGGCCCAGTTCAGCCGCACCTCGCTCGCCGGGAACTTGGCCAGCAGCTTCTCGATCGCATCCTCAACAGCGGCCGAAGGCAGCGACGGATAGCGGGTAGTGATGGCTGTCCGCAGGCTCGGATACAGGACGAGGTCGTCCCACCCCTTGCGCTTTCCGTCGCGCGGTCGAAGCTCGGTCCCCGGGACGTGCTGCCAGCCGCGCTCGGCGAGCTGATCGAGCGCGTAAGCCTCCCACTCCTGCTCGGACATGGCGCGGGCGGTGGCGCCATCCGTCCCCCCCTCGGTGGTCATGTGGCGTCCTCCACGATGCGTTCGGCGTCCTTGACACGAATCTTTCCGGTGACGAGCTGGGGGAGCAATGTGTCGCGGAGCTCGGCGAGAGTGCGGTTCTGGCCGCGCATGGATTCGGCGTGGGCTTGCATTGGGTTGCAGATGCGACTGAACTCGGCAAGATTGGGGGGCGATGGAGCGGTAATTCTGAGCGATCGGATATCTCGCAAGCTGAGGTAGTCGGCCATGTCGGTCTGCCCCTTGAGGCCACCTGCCTGACTCCAGAACTCCGTTCCTTGGAACCAATGGAGTAGATACAGGGGAGAAATCGGACTGCCATCAGTGAGACGGAATTAGCAGACCTGAGGGCTGTATACGAACTCTGGATCGCCGCCCTCGATGAGTGCTACTCGGCCAACGGTTCCCTTCGTCGTCAGTACAACGTCGCCCTTCTTGGATACCTTCGGGCCCATCGCGGATCGGTATGCGTTGCTTACGTAATGAGAGAAGCTAGGGATAATGAACCCCTGGGCGACATCGGCGACTCTGAGGATGGGTAGCCCAGGTTCGCCATGCTCGGACTGCTTGGTGCGGTAGCCGTCTCCTAGCTCCATGAAGCCGTTCTTGGCGAGTTCAGCCACCGATTGAGGTGCCGCGTCGATCGCAGCGCATGCGGCCACCTTCTCGTACCAGGCTGACCGCAGCTCGTTGAGAGTTGTGATCTGGCGTTCGTTGACTGAGATCTTGTCGTCCAGGGCGCCGAGGACTTCGGCGATGGCTTGCTGTTCAGGCAAGCTTGGGTACGGCACTTTGAGATGCTTGATGGTGGTTAGGGGAGTCGAAATTCCAGGCACGCCAACCGTCGACGTGTGCGCAAGAATGTCACGTTGCCCCCGGGGTGAGGTAAACCAGTGGTAGTAGAACTCGGGAGCCGCCCTTGATTCATCGAGCCGACATTTCACCTGACTAGAGCCGATGACGTAGCGTGAATATTTGGGACTCCGCGGAATCATGGTGATCTGGCCAATTGTCCCCCGGTGCGTGAACACCAGGTCACCGGGGGCGACATTGGCCGAGGAGAGCCCGTTAGCCTTCTCTGGTGTGATGAATACGAACCCGTCGTCGAAGAATGTTCCTCTCGAGAGGTTCACTCCTCGCACCACGGGAACTCCAATGGGAACGTAGTTCTCCTTCGTGATATTCGAGCCAAATGGCCCCATGGAGAATGATCCTCGCTCGGGAGCGGACAGCTCACCAAAGAGGACTTCAGGCCAGATGCTCATCGAACCCTCTCCAGCTGCCCGTCCACGATCTTCGCCAGTTGTTCCGACTCCACGAACTGTTCCCGCAGCAGCGTTGTCAGACGCGCGATTTTGGCTTCGACCGACTCGGCGTCAGGATCCTCGGCAACCTCGGCGGTTCCTACGTGGCGCCCCGGCGTGAGTACGAAATCGTGTTCGCGTAGCTCCTCAAGGGCGACGCTGCGACAGAAGCCCGGAACGTCCGCGTAGTCGTCCTTGCCAGCGCCGCGCCAGGCCCGGAACGTTCCGGCGACCCGTTCCAGTTCTTCTGGGCTCAGATCCCGCATCGTGCGCGTCTTCATGAAGCCGAGTTCGCGTGCGTCGACAAACAGGATCTGCCCTGCCCGCTCTGGCGAGATCCACGGCTCGCTGCCGCGCCGCTTGCCTTTGCTCTCGGCGAGGAACCACAGGCACGCCGGGATCTGCGTTGAACGGAACAGCTGCCCCGGAAGCGCCACCATGCAGGCGACCAGGTCGTCCTCGACCATGGCCCGCCGGATGTCGCCCTCCCCGCCCGACTTGCTGCTCATCGACCCGTTGGCCAGAACGATTCCGGCCCGTCCGCCCACCGCGAGCTTGCTGACCATGTGCTGGATCCACGCGAAGTTAGCATTGCCGGCCGGCGGAGTCCCATACTTCCAGCGGTTGTCCGCGCCGAGCCGCTCACCGCCCCAGTCGGAGATATTGAACGGCGGGTTGGCGAGGACCACGTCTGCCTTCACGTCACGGTGCTGGTCGTTGTGGAAGGAGTCGGCCGGCTCCTCACCCAGATTCACCTCGATGCCGTGGATAGCGAGATTCATCTTGGCGAGCCGCCAAGTGGTCTGGTTCCGTTCCTGGCCGAAGACTGAGACGTTGAAGCGGTTGCCCTCGTGCAGCTCCACAAACTTCTCGCACTGCACGAACATGCCGCCCGAACCGCACGCTGGGTCGAGTACTCGCTCGCCCTCCTGCGGCTCTAGCATCGCCACCAACAGCTGGACCACCGAGGGCGGCGTGTAGTACTCGCCGCCCTTGCGTCCCTCGGCGAGGGCGAACTGCTCCAGGAAGTACTCGTACACCTCCCCCATTAGGTCTCGCGCTCCAGTCCGCGTGCCATCCAGGGAGATTTGCGACTGGAAAGTCAATTGGTCGAGAAGCTTTACAAGCTCGGCCAGAGTCGTCTCGTCCACCCGGCCACTGTTGTAGATCTTCGGAAGGGTGTCCTTCAGCGGCAGATTGAACTTCTCGATGGTCCTCATGGCCGAGTCGATGACCTCACCGACGCTGGGCCCGTCCGTGCTGACCTTTGCCCGCTTGAGAACCTCGCCCCACCTGGCAGTCGGTGGAACGTAGAAGATCCCCGCCCCGGTGTACTGCTGCGGGTCCTCCACCGTCTTCAGGACCAGCTCCTCGGAGACTCCGCCTTCCAGTCCCATCTCGGCGAGCAGCCTGCCGCCACGCAGCGCTTCCTCCAACTGCTCCCGCTTCTCCTCCATCGCGTCCGAGACGTACTTCAGGAAGACCAGGCCCAGGACGAAGTGCTTGTACTCAGCTGCGTCCAGGCTGCCGCGCAGCTTGTCGGCCGACCTCCAGAGGATCGACTTCATGTCCTCCGGCTTGGCTTGCTTCTTGCGGGGTGGCACGGGAGGCTCGTTTCTTCTCGTAGCGGGCTCTAAGGGGGAGTCTGTCGCGGTCCAGTCTTCTACAGGTCTACGCCGTACACCGCCGCGTCAGCGCAAGTCGCCGTCGTCGGGATCAGCGCCAGCGACGAAGAGGTGTCCGCGGCTGCCGACGTCCTGTAGCGGCAGCTGACGGACGAGCGCATCGACGTGCTCCTGGACGACCGCAACGAACGGCCCGGCGTGAAGTTCCGCGCCGTCGAGTTGATCGGCATCCCCTTCTGGATCACGGTCGGTACCTGCGGTCTGGCCGAAGTAACCATCGAGGTCACCATCCGGGCCACCGGCGAAACGTCCTTGATCGCTGACGTGGACAAACAGAGGCGCGGCGGTCCGGCCGCGGCGGTCAGGGGTGAGGTGTCCCGTGCTCCAGGTAGACGGTCGCCGAGCGAGAACGGGCGTCGATGGCAGCGCGGACTCGCCGGGCCAGGCCAGGGACGAGGAGCATGTCGAACTGGTCGGCGATGTGGAAGGCGTACTCGCCGATCTCCACTCCGTCCGGGTTGATCTGAGCTCGCTCGGCCGCCGGGATGATGCCCCGTCGAAGACGAACAGCAGCTTGTCGCCCTCGGGTGGAGTGCCCAGTCTGCGAGGAGGTGACCGATGGGCGGGGTGATACCGAGTTCCGCCTTTACCTCCCAGGCCGCGCCTTCGCTCGGAGTCTCACCGGGGTGGAGGTAACCGCCCGGGATCTCCCATCCCGGCTTATACGTGGGCTTCACCAGGAGCACGCGGTCAGCTTCGTCGAAGAACAGCACGCCGGCGGCGGTGCGCGGCTGGGCAACGACCTCGGGTGCGTCGGAGTCGCTCATGGAAACGACTGTAGTGGTCAACGCTGGGTTACCGCTGGGGGTCTGGCCGGAGCGTCGATCAGCCAGCAGGCAGTAGGTCAGCGTTCGGCCGACACTTGGTGCTGTGACTCATCGATCAACTGAACCGCCGACTCGAGACGGCCCGTTTGGCTTGGGCACCGTGCGGCGCTTCGCCGAGGGGGACTCGGTGGAGCGGCTGACCTGCTTGCTGCATCGCGCATACGCCGATCACGCCGCCGCCGGGCGGGTGTTCTTTGCCTCGTACCAGTCCGTGCAGGACACGGCCTACCGCCTTGGCAAGGGTGAGTGCTGGGTGGCTTTTCAGGGGAACGCGATGGTGGCGACGGTGACGGTGGCGGCTCCTTTTGCGGCCCCGGAGGGGTACCCGGCTCCGGTGGGCGCGGGGTCGTTCTGGCAGCTGGCGGTGGAGCCGTCGCAGCGGGGCACCGGGTTGGGGCAGCGGCTGCTGGGACTCGCAGAGGAGCGGATTGCCGTGTTGGGTTCCGGACAGGTGGTGATCGATACGTCGTCCCAGGCGACCGAGCTGGTCGGCTGGTACCGCCAGCGTGGCTACGTGCCGACGGGCACGTGGCGGTGGGACGTCACCAACTACGGCAGCGTCGTCCTGGTGAAAGACTTGTTGGAGCGCTGATCCGTAGTGGCGGGGGGCGTGCTGCGGGCGGCGGCCTCTGCGTGGGGCCGCCGCCTGCAGCATGCTCATGCGCGTGGGCGTCTACTGGTTGAGGGCGCGGGTCGCTTCCTGGACGGCGATGCTGAGGGCCTCGTCGAGGGCTTCGACGCGGCGGCCTCCGGCGTTGGCGACTGGTCCCTTGCCGCCTGTTCCGCCGCCTACGGCGCGGGCGGCAGCGGCGAGGATCTGGCTGGCCTCGGCTCCGTCGCTGAGGAGACTGGGCGTGATGGCGGCGACGAGCAGGGCTTTGCCGTCGTGTTCGGTCCCGAGGACGACTACGGCGCGGTCGTTGCGGAGGCGGTCGGCTGTGCCAGCGGCGAGGACGCGGAGGTCATCCGCCCCCAGCCCTGCGACCCGCTGCGAGACGATCCGGCCCCCGGGTACCTGGCGGGAGCCCGAGGCGAGCTGTCCTGCCTGGCTCCGTAGTTCGGCCTCGCGCAGGCGGGCAAGTTCCCGCTGCGTGGTGGCCAGGGCGTCGAGGCGCTTGTGCAGGGCCTCGGGAGCATCCTTCGGGCGTGTGCCGAGGAGTGTGGAGACCTCTTCGAGCAGGCGGCGCTCGGTGTCGTGGTGGCGGAGGGTGCCGTGGCCGGTGAGGGCTTCGATGCGGCGGAGGTTGGATCCGACCGAGGATTCGCTGAGCAGGCGGAAGGCACCGACCTGGGAGCCGTGGCCGACGTGGGTTCCGCCGCAAAGCTCGCGGGAGAAGTCGCCGATGTCGACGATGCGTACGGTGTCGCCGTACTTCTCGCCAAACAGGGCGATGGCGCCGGCGGCCTCGGCTTCGACACGGTCGGCGTGCCAGGCCCGTACGGCCGGGTCGTCGAGTACGTGGGCGTTGACTGCTGCTTCGATCTCGGCTAGCTGGTCGGGGGTGACGGCTGAGAAGTGGGCGAAGTCGAAGCGGAGCCGGTCGGGTTCGACGAGGGAGCCCTGCTGGCGGGCATGGTCGCCGAGGGTGGCGCGGACGACGGCGTGCAGGATGTGGGTGGCCGAGTGGGAGCGCATGAGGCCCTTGCGGCGGTCGGCGTCGACGGTGGCTTCGCCGCTTGCTCCGGTGCGGATCTCGCCTTCGATTACGCGGGCGCTGTGGACGCGGAAGCCTTCCAGGCCGTATCGGGTGTCGGTGATCCGCAGGAGGGTGCCGTCGGTGGTGCGCAGGGTGCCGGTGTCGCCGATCTGGCCGCCGGCCTCGGCGTAGAACGGTGAGCGGTCGAGGACGAGTTCGACGTCGGCGCCTTCGGGGGCGGTGGTGGTGATGGCGCCGTCGAAGATCAGGCCCAGGACGGTGACCTCTGCCGCGAGATGGTCGTAGCCGAGGAAGTCGGTGCGGGGCAGGTGGGCGGACAGTTCACGGTAGGTGTCCTGCTTGCGCAGGGCTTCGGTGGTCTTGGCCTTGCCGCCGGCCTTGGCGCGCTTCTTCTGCTCGTCCAGCAGGGTGGCGAAGCGGTCTTCGTCGACGGTCAGCCCGGCGTCGTGGGCTGCCTCGACGGTCAGTTCCAGGGGGAAGCCGAAGGTGTCGGCCAGTTCGAAGGCGGTCTCGCCGGGCAGCGCGGCGGAGCGGCTCTCGCGGGTACGGGTGATCGCGGCGTTCAGCAGCCGGGTGCCCTGCGCGAGGGTACGGGTGAACGACTCCTCCTCGGCGGTGACGACACGCTCGATGAGGGCGGCTTGGTCGGAGAGTTCGGTCCAGACGTCGCTGAGGTTGGTGATCACGCTGCTGGTGGTCGGAGCGAGGACGTCCTGGTCGATGCCGAGCAGGCGGGCGTGGCGGATCGCGCGGCGCATGAGGCGTCGCAGGATGTAGCCGCGGCCGTCCTTGGCGGGCAGTACGCCATCGGCGATGAGGAAGGCGATGGACCGGGCATGCTCGGTGACGACCTGGAAGGAGACCTTCTCCTCGCCGGTGCCCGGGTATTCGCGGCCGGCGAGTTCCTGAACGGTCTTCAGGGTGGGCAGGAGCAGATCGGTGGTGCAGACGTTCTCGACGCCCTGAAGGATCGCGGCCAGCCGGTCGAGGCCGAGGCCGGTGTCGATGCTCTGCTGGGCAAGATCGCCGAGGATCGGGAAGTTGCCCTTCTTGTCGCCCTCGCCACGCTGGGACTGCATGAAGACGAGGTTCCAGATCTCCATGAAGCGCTCGCCGTCGACGGCCGGGCCGCCTTCGGGACCGAAGGCGGGGCCTCGGTCGTAGTGGAGCTCGGAGGATGGCCCGCAGGGGCCGGGGACGCCCATGGACCAGAAGTTGTCTTCCATGCCCAGGCGTTGGATGCGCTCGGCGGGGACACCGATCTTGCGCCAGAGCTGCTCGGCCTCGTCGTCGTCCTCGTAGACGGTGACCCAGAGCCGGTCCTTCTCCAAGTTGTAGCCCTCGGTGAGGAGTTCCCAGGCGTAGGCGATGGCGTCGGCCTTGAAGTAGTCGCCGAAGGAGAAGTTGCCGAGCATCTCGAAGAAGGTGGCGTGCCGGTTGGTGCGGCCGACGTTGTCGATGTCGGAGGTGCGGGCGCACTTCTGGATGCTGGTGGCGCGGGAGAACTCCGGGGTGACCTCGCCCAGGAAGTAGGGCTTGAACTGGTTCATGCCGGCGTTGGCCAGCAGCAGGGTCGGGTCGGAGGGGATGAGTGGGCTGGACGGGACCTCGCGGTGGCCGCGGGAGGTGAAGTAGTCCAGGAAGGTGGAGCGGATCTGCGTCGAGCGCATGGCGGTATGGCCTCACGGAAGAGTCGTGGAGAGGTGGGGGGAGATCACACGCCGAGCCGGGCCGAGAACAGGGACTGAGGGGTTCTCAGTTCTCCAGCTCGACGCAGATAGCTCGCGCCCCCACGGTGTAGACCATGACTCCAGATCCGTTGCTCACAGGTGGTACAGCCGCGCTGGACAGAACAGTCCGCTGCGGCTGCACCACCAAGAGTAGCGGGTCCGGGGTCAAGATCGCTTGGCTTCTTCGCTCGGCTGCCCGACGCCCATCAGAAGGAGCAGTACTGCGGCGAACTCCGCCGGTTGCGGAAGGACGAGGTCTGCGCCGACCCTGGCGAGCGCCTCGGGCCCGGCGAAACCCCAGCCGGCACCGACAGCGGTGACTCCCGCCGCCCGGGCGGCGTGGATGTCGGCCTCCATGTCTCCGACGAACGCGGCGTCGCCGGGGGCGACTCCGAGCCGTCCGAGGGCAAGCCACAGGCCGTCAGGTGCGGGCTTGGGCGCCGCGTCCTCGTAGCAGACGACGGTGTCCATCAGGTCGAGGACGTCGGGCGGCAGCAGCCAGCTCAGCCTGCGCCGGCTTCGCAAGGTGACGATGCCGGTGGCCACACCTGCGGCCCGGAGCTCGGTCAGGGTGTCGGCGACGAATGGGAAGGTCTCGGCCACGAGAGTGGCGGTGGCGGTGGCTGCATCCCAGCCGTCCTCGTTGATCGCCCCGTGCAGTCCAAGGCCAGCCAGTACCTGCTCGCGCGGGGTGGTCTCGGCACCGGCCGGGAGGTCTGCGGTGGTGATGCGGCGGCCAAGAACAGATGTCGCGAAGCCTGCCAGGGTGGCGAGTTGGGCACCTCGACTGTCGACAAGGACGCCGTCGAGGTCGAAGAGCACGGCCCGCCTCATGCGGCATCACCAGTCCTCTGGGCAGGCAGGTCGGTCTCGCTGAACAGTGAGTGCAGGGTGACCTGCTGGTCGGCCAGCAGTCGCCGACCGCCGAGGGGGCGCTCCAGGACACACAGAGCGTGGGTTACGGGTGCCCCGGCGATCCTCAAGGTACGGGCCATGGTGAGCAGTTGGCCGCCTGATCGGACGACGTCGTCGACGAGAACGGTGCGGCGGCCGTCGATGGTGGTGCCCTCGATCTGCTGGCGGGAGCCGTAGCGCTTGGGCTGGCGGCGCAGGAAGACGGCGGGCAGGCCGGTGGCTGCGGACAGGGCGACGACGAGGGGGACACCGCCCAGTTCGATGCCGGCCAGCACCTGGGCGTTGTCTGGGACGAGGGCGGCCATGGCGTTGGCGACGTCGTGCAGGAGGACGGGGTCGGCGGCGAGGCGGTACTCGTCGAAGTAGGCGTTCAACTGGGCACCGTCGGAGAGCTTGAACGGGGCGTTGACGCAGGCGGTTTCGGCGAGCCTGGCCGCGAGGCCGGCCTGCGGTGTGCTGGTGGTCATGCTCCTCCGATCGAGGCTGTGTCGAGCATGGTGAGGTGGGTCCGGAAGGCGTCGACCGTCTCGGTAGCGGTGAGGAATCCGAGGGAACGGGTCGGGGTCTCGAACAGCCACCTCTCGGCTTGTAGGAAGGCGAGCAGGCGAAGTGCGGTCGGCCCGGCGAGGTGAACGGGTACGGGCCGGATGGTGGTCGCGTAGTAGAGGGCGGCGGTCAGTTCGTGCAGGGTGCCGACGCCGCCGCCCATGGCGACGATCAGATCGGCGTGCTGCAGGTAGTGGTTGAGGCGAGCGCCGAGGTCGGGCAGGTGGACCGACATGGTCGCGTGCGGGTTGAAGGATCCCCACTCGTCGTGCTTGCCGACCAGGGTGACCGCCGTGACTGCCACTCCCACTGAGGAAGCCCCACGGGCGGCGGCCTCCATCAGCCCGTTGTAGCCGCCGTGGAGGAGCGAGTAGCCGGCCTGGGCCAAGGCCCGGCCGATCTCCTCGGCCAGCTTCTCCTCCATGGCGGAGGAGGGGACGACGCCGCCGAAGAAGACCGCGGTGCGGCCCTCTCGGGCCCGGCTGGCAGCCGGGCCCGAGAGGTGGAGCGCGTTCACACCAGCTCCAGATAGGTGCGGTAGGCGGTGGCGGCCTCGCGCAGGCCGTCGAGAGCCTCCGGGCAGGTTCGGTCCACGAGGGCGAGCACGCGGTCGATCGCGGTGTCGACGTCAGCCGCCTGCGGGACCGCCGGCCCGGTGATCGCCGTGTCCAGGTCGGCCAGGCAGGCCCGGCCGATCGGGGTGAGGGCAATCTCCTCGCGCAGCTGGTACCAGCCCCAGAACCGGGAGGCCGGAGCGAGGACGGCCTTGATGAGGTCCTTCGTCGCGGTGTGCAGCCGGTGCCACTCGGAGTATGCGACGAACTGCTGGCCGCGCTTGATTCGCTTGTGCAACAGTACGGCCAGCACCATGTGTTCGATGAGCAGCTCGGTGCACGTGCGCGGCCGGGCGAGGAACTCGGCGGCAAAGCGCTCGGCCAGCACGATGGCCTCCCGCGTGGCCGGCGCGGACTGCCGGTCGAGGAGCGTGGCCGTCACAACCGTCGCCTGCAGGTGGGGGATTCGGGACGTCGGCGCAAGATAGAGATCGATCTGGTGCAGCCTGCCCTCGTACGGGATGAGGAAGACCACCCCGACTCCGCCGAGATCGGCGACGATCGTGTCGCGCCAACCGGGTAGCAGCGCTCCGACTTCGACGGACATCAGGTCGTCCAGGGCCTCGACGAAGGCGGGCAGTTGGGCGTCGTGGATGCCGACGACGAAGTCGACGTCGGAGAGGCGGTCGGCTGTGCCGTGTGCCAGCGAACCGCGGACCATCAGGTGGGTGATCGCAGTGGAGACGGCCAGCGTCTCGGCGAGCTTCGTCAGGAGCGGAAGCTGCGCCGGGCGGTTGGCCTCGGCGAGTTCGGCCAGGTGCAGGGCCTGGTCCAGGGTGGGCATGCGCGTTCTCCGTTCGGATTGCGGGAATCGGGGACGAGCAGTGCGGGCTGGGTGGGATCAGCCGGCGAGGGCGAGGAGGCGCTTCTTGGCCGCCGTCCACCGCGTCGCGGCCTCCATGTCGCCGAGTGAGGTGTGCAGTTCGGCGATCAGGTCATAGACGGTGCCCTCGGGCAGGTCGTAGGCGTAGAACAGCCGCAGCAGCATCCGCTCGGCTGCCTCGGTGTAGCCCAACCCAGCCATCCCCCGGGCGGCCGCCAGCCGTTCGGCGAGGACCGCCTCGTCGGCGGTAGGCAGCGGCTCGGCAGCCGCCGGGTGCAGAGACGGGCGCCGCGCCAGCCGCCGATAGGTGTCGTCGGCGTACACGTCAGCGATCAGGTGGATGCGGTCGGGGCCGAGCAGGTTGCACACCCCGTGCGCGTAGGTTGGCGTCAGCCGCCAGATTCGGCCGCCGGTCATGTGCACCTTGGCACCGCCGGTGACCAGGAACGCGGACGTGTTGGTGTGCAGCGGGATGTGCAGCCGGTGCCGCTCGATCTGGTCGAGCTCGTCATAGTCGCGGTGCTCCCAGAGGAAGGCGTTGGCCTCCAGCCGGGCCAGGCGCACCCACATGTAGTTCAGCCCGAGCTCGGCCAGCAGCGCGGTGGTGGCCGGCATCTGTTCCAGCAGCCGGGTCGGCTGCGCGGCGCAGTCGCCGATCGTCACATCTGCGGCGTCACCGGAGGCGTTCATGAGCGAGGTCGTCCACCAGCCGCCCGACTGGTAGGCGCCGTACTCCGCCTTCCACGGGACCTGAACGGTCAGGGCCTCGTGGCGCATCCGCTCGAGCTGTGTCGAGTCCACGGTGTCCAGTTGGGCGATCTGCCCGGCCAGACTGGTCAAGGTGCTGTCCATCAGTTCCCTTCCGTTGCCGGCTCGCCGATGGGCGGAGCCGCGTGCAGGTAGTACTGGATGGGGCCTTCTCGGATGGCGCTGCTCGCCCGTAGCCCAGAGGCGGGCAAGCCCTGAAAGACTGCCGGTCAGAACGCTCGCTGCCGTAGGTCCGCGCGTCGTACCGCCGTCGAACCAGCACCGAACCGAGCTCCGCTCCACCGGATTGCGTGCTGCTCGTCAGGGCCGGCGATTGTCGCACTCGTGCTGAACTCCCGCTGAACCATTGCCCGTACAGCTCGGGTCGGCCCGCCATAGGCTGCTAGCGTCCTAATACCGATCGCGGGAGCTTCAGTGGGCACAGTGCAGCGCTGGTCAGGCCGCGAGGCCAAGGCTCTGCGTGAGGCCTTACGCATGAGCGTCCGTGCCTTCGCAGCTCACCTCGGTGTCAGCGATCGGACGGTGTCCAAATGGGAGGCCGGCGGAGAGCAGCTGTTCCCCGTGCCTGATTCACAGGCGCTGCTCGACACGGTCCTCGACCGAGCGGACCCGGACGTTACGGAACGCTTCCGGGAGTTCCTCGGCGAGCCCAGCCGCCATCGAGCGACCACCTCGGGAAACTACGTCCTCGCGCCACCCCCGGAGCACGGTTTGGTCCACAGATCCGAAGACTTCGACAGCGTCATCTCCCTGCTGACCGAGGCGAACGCGTCCGAGCAAGGCATCACCCTGGCCGTGTGCGGTCCCGGCGGCTTCGGCAAGACGACGCTGGTCACCCAGGCCTGCGAGGACCAGGGTGTCCGTGAGCTGTTCCCCGAGATCCTCTGGGTCGAGACCGGGGAAGGCTGTACCGCCGCCCGGGTCGTGGAGTTGATCTCCGACCTCTGTGTGCATCTCGACGGCAGCCGACCGGCGCTCACCAACCCCGAGCAGGCCGGCTTCCACCTGGCACGCGTCCTGCAGGGCAGGCGTGCCCTGCTCGTCATCGACAACGTCTGGTCTGCGGCAGACCTGGCCCCGTTCCTTCTCGGCGCGCCCGCCTGCACCCGTCTCGTGACCACAAGGAACATCCGCACCTGTCCCTCAACAGCGCAGGTGGTGCGGCTCGGGCCGATGTCAGCTTCGGAGATCAGCGAACTGCTCACGCGCGCCGTCTCCCGACTGACTCGACCAGCTGCCGACCGGCTGGCGGCTCTGTGCGGCGGGTGGCCGCTTCTGGCGACCGTGGTCGGCTCCAACGTCTCCTCCGACCTGGCCGCCGGTGCCTCGGCTGATCGTGCGGTCTCCGAGGCGAGGGAGGCTCTGCACGCGCACGGACCTCAGGCCTTCGACGTGTGGGACGCGGACCAGCGCTCCAATGCGATCGGCCACGCGATCACCGCCAGTCTGCGGAGCCTCGACGAGGGCGTCAGGATCACCGGCGGCCACTCGCTGCGTGAGCGCTACCTGTCCCTGGCGGTCTTTCCCGCCACGACGCCCGTGCCGTTGAGCGTGCTCACCCACTGGTGGCGCGCATCTGACGGATGGTCTGCCAGCGCCGTCCGCCAGTTCTGCCGGATCCTAGCTGACCGTTCGCTGATCAGCGCGTACCTGGCTGACCGGGACGCGGTGGTCCTGCACGACGTCTTCCGCTCCTACCTGAAGCACCTTGTCGGCGACCAGTGGACGACCCTGCACGGCTCCTTGGTCGAGTCGTACCGAGGCACTGCTGAAGAGGACTGGTCACGGCTGCCCGCGTCCCACTCCTACACGTGGCAGCAACTGCCGTACCACCTCCGCGAGGCCGGACTCGATGACGAGCTCGTGGACCTGCTGTCCTCCACCTCGTACGTCGCGAGCAAGGCTGCGGCCGTCGGCAGCCAGTCCCTGGGGGCTGATGCACTCGTCCTTCAAACCGTCGAGCCCTTCCAGGCCAAGTCCCATCCCCGGCACCGAGACTGGCTCAGGGCCAGCACACTGACCAGCGCCGGCTACCTGCTGCACGGACTGCGGACGCCACCGGACATGGCCTCGACGCTGGCCCTCGCCCTCGTACGGGCCGACGGCTCGCCGCCCGACAGCACCACGGATTCACTCAACGCAGGTGGCTTCCAAGCCTCGTGGGCACGATCTGCCGACGCGACGCACTCGGGTGACGGCCATGTGGGCGCCGTCGTCTCGGTCGCGACTACGGCAGGCCTGGTCGCCTCCGGCGGTGAGGACGGCGCCGTCCGGGTCTGGGACTTCGCATCGCGCGAGCTGGTCCATGCGTTCCACGCCCATACCGGCTGGGTGTTCGCCACCGCGCTGACGCCTGACGGCGAGGTCCTGGCATCGGCGGGCGAGGACGGACTGATCCGCCTCTGGCAACCACGCACGGGCAAGGCCCTCGGCGTCCTCGCCGGCCACGACCGCCGGATCCGCAGCCTCGACTTCACGCCGGACGGGCAGCGCCTGCTCTCCGCAGCCGAGGACGGGCGCGTGCACGTCTGGAATGTCGAGCGTCTGACGCTCAGTCACAGCATGGCGACATGTGGAACGCCGCTGTGGACAGTCTCGGTCGACGCCACGGCGAGCGTCGTGGCCACAGCGGGCGAGGACGAGTTCGTCCGCCTCTACGACCTACCGACAGGTGCGCTCCTTGATGAGAAGGCAGGCCACCGTGACTGGGTCCGGTCGGTGGCCTTCTCTCCCACCGGCTCCCTCCTCGCGTCCGGCTCCGGCGATCGGTCCGTCGTTCTCTGGGACACCAGCGGTGGAAGGCTCAACCCGGTTCGGCGAGTAGATGATCTCCCCTCCCGCGTCCGGTCGGTGGTGATCGACGGACAGTCAGGCCTCCTTCTCGCAGCGACCGAGGACGCGGTCATCCGGGCCTTCGATGTCAACGGACCGGCAGGCGAGATCCAGATGCCTCCAGGCGTCGACTGGGTCCGGGCGCTGGCCTGCACAACCGACGGCACGGTCGTCGCCGGCTGCGAGGACGGGGCGCTCCGGGTATGGACGAAGTCCGAGCCCGACGGACTGCATGTGATGGCTGACGGCTCGAACACGGTCTGGTCCACCCAGATCACAGCCGATGGCGCCCTCGGGGCTGTCGGCCACGGCGACGGCCGCATCGAGCTGCTGGACCTGCCCACCGCCGCGTTGCACCGCGAGCTGGTGGGAGGTGCAGGCCGGGTGTGGTCGGTGGCCGCCGGCGGGAAGTACGTCGCAGCGGCCTGCGGTGACGGCTCCGTCCGCGTCTGGTCACTCGACGACGAGAGTTGGACGCTGCGGCTCAACGACGACGTCGCCCGAAGCTGGAGCGTCGCCGTACCTCAGGCCGGTACTCGGCTCGCCGCCAGCACTGGCGACGGGCGCATCCGGTGCTGGGATCTCCCCACCGGAGCGCTGCTGTGGGAGCAGCAGGCCCACGCCGGTCGCGTCAGGTCACTGGCGTTCGACGCCGACGGAAACCTGCTCGCGGCAAGCGGCGGCGACGGCACCGTGCACCTCTGGGACTCGCTTACGGGCCAGCACCTCAGCCGCTTCGTGAACCCCGGAGGCTGGGCGCGGTCGATCGCCGTCAACCCTGCGGGCACCCGCCTCGCGGTCGGCTCGGGCACCGGCGAGATCCACCTCCGCGACGTCCGGACCGAGCAGTTCGTCGGGCACCTGCCCGGCCACGCGGGGCGGGTCCTCATGGTGGCGTTCTCAGAGGACCCTGATCGTCTGGTGTCGGCAGCGGCCGACGGAACGGTCAGGGCCTGGTCTCTCAGCCAACAGGGCCAGCTCGCCGAGATCCGTGTCGACGCGACGCTGAACTGCGCCGCCGCCGATCCTGGCACGGGCCGTGTGCTGGTCGGGAGCGCGGCCGGCCCGGTGTCGCTGCGGCTGAGCCATGGCGACCCCACCGTTGACGAATTCGTCGCTGGCTCCCTCACGGGTCCTAGCGACGGCCGACGATGAGAAGGACGAGCCTGAACGTGTCCCCTGCACCCACGATCCTGAGTGATGCCCCCGGGTCCTTCGCCTGGGGCGTCTTCCACGAGCGCCACCCGAAGCTCGTCCAGCAGGTGCTCGACGCCCTGCCGTACGGGCCTGCCGAGCGGGCTGCGGTCGAGCGGCTGCTTGCCGAGAGCACCACCGGCGTACTGGAACCACTGAGCGAGAACGCCCACGACCACGAGCAGTGGCTGGAGTGGGGCGAGGGCCTCTTCGGCCTGCCGTGGGGTGAGGCACCGTTCCTGTGGGCCGAGAGCTACTTCTACCGCAGGTTGCTCGACGCCACCGGCTACTTCCGCCCCGGGACCTGGCAGGGCATCGACCCGTTCGCGCCGTTCAAGAATGCCGAACTGGCCAGCCCAGCGGTGGACGACGAGCTGGCGGCTCTGCGCGAACTGCCGTCCCTGCCTGCCGAGAAGCGGGCCGAGGTGCTGCTCTCGTCCGCGCTCTGGGGTAACCGGGCGGACCTCAGCTTTCAGATCACCGCCTTGACCGGAGACATCCACTCCCCCGCCCTGATCGCGGACGACAGCCCACTCCTCTGGCAGGCTCTCGCCGCAGCGGACAACCCGAGGGTCGGCGTCATCGCGGACAACGCCGGGCGAGAGCTGCTGCCCGACCTCGTACTGGTCGACCACCTCCTCACGAGCGGACTCGCCTCCGAGGTCGTCCTGTACGTCAAGCCCTCCCCCTACTACGTGTCGGACGCGACCACCGCCGACGTCCTCGCGACCATCGACCGCCTTCGCACCGCACCGGAGCAGGAGGCGGAACTGATCGGCCGTCGGCTCTGGCAGGCGATGAACAGCGGCACGCTCGCGGTCCGCACGCACCAGTTCTTCTGCGCGCCGCTGCCGTTCCACGATATGCCCGCTGCCCTCAGGGCCGAGCTCTCTGGCGCCACGATGACGATCCTCAAGGGCGACCTCAACTACCGCCGGCTCGTCGGCGACCAACTCTGGGACGCCACGGCTCCGTTCGCGGAGAGAGCCGGCCACTTCCCGTCCCCGGTGGCGGCCCTGCGTACGTTGAAGTCCGACGTCATCGTCGGCCTCGACGGACCGGTGGTCGCCGGGTTGGACGCCACCGGGGAGCCGTGGCGCACCAGCGGCAAGCACGGCCTCGTTCAGGTTCACACCTGGGCATAGATCCGGTACAGGTCTGCTGCGCGCACAAGCCACCGCTGGACGGGAGTGTTCCCGATCGCCGAAGACGACATCGAGGGAACAGCACCCATCGGTGCCAGGGAAGTTGACGCCGACGGGTGCTGGGCAGTTCGGCCGGGGTACAGGCTTTGCCTGTACCCCGGCCGAACTGCCCAGCAGCGCCTTGCATCCTGAGTGTCGAACCCCTCAACGGATGTAATTCGACCTATTCGGAGAGGTAGGTGTACCGGAACAGGCCGTCGAAGCCGAGGCCTCGGTACATCTCCTCGAAGGACTCCCACTCTCGCTCGGGCCGGTCTTCGCCACACGAGGCGGTGACGTCTGCGGCCTCCAGGTCGTGCTCGCGCCACTCGTGGGTGCAGCGGCAGCGCACGAAGACCAGGTCGGGGTGGACGTGGATCAGCAGCCAGTCGCGCGCGGCGTTGCACGCGGCGCAGGTGATGGTGATGCCGCGGGGGTTGAGGGGCTCGGGGTGGGGGACGGCGAGGGTGGCGTTGCGGTCGGCGGGGTTGGTCATGCGGTGCCCTTCCGTGTCGGTTGCAAGCACCACAAGACGACCGGCGGTCACACCGTTCCCGAACCTCGAAGAAGACATCGAACCGACACCATGACTTCCCCGCAAGCCAGTTGGAGCTGCCGCCATCGCCGGGCACTTCGGTGATTCCGGAGCGGCACTCCCAAGGCCGCGGCGGTCAGCATGTCCTCCCAGGCTCGCCAGACTGCCGCCCGGGGTGGGGCGGCAGCCTGGCGGGGGTGCCGGCTATCGGCGGTTGGTAGCGTGTTGGGCGGCTACGGCTTGGCGGGCGAGAGTGTGGAGTTGGGGGTGGTGACGCAGTCGGCGGGTGACCAGGGTGGTGACGGCGTCTTCCCAAGAGAGGCTCGGCTGGTCGCCGTGGAGGTGGGCGAGGTCCACCGAGCTGATGTTGGCGATGTGGTCGGTGTCGAGGCCGGCGTGCACCGCCTGGATGGCCGCGCCCATCGGGAACATGGCGTCGATCGCCTCGCCGACAGCCGCAGTGACACTTCGGTGCAGGAACTGCCGGGCAGCGGCGCGCAGTTGGTGGTCGGGCGGGATGACCTTGCCAGTGGCGTGGTGGCGGGCGAGTCCTTCCTTGATGTAGGCGATGAGCTCGGGGGAGGAGAAGGCGTTGAGTTCGACGCGCTGGTAGCGCCACTTGATGGGCTTGCCGTTCGGGTGCCAGGCGAAGGGCTCGCCGGTGAACCAGGTACGGGCGGTGTCGGTCAGGTGGGGGAGGATGCGGGCGGGCAGGGCGGCGTCGCGGGTGTCGGGTTCGGCTTCCAGGCCCTTGGCGATGGCGTCGTCGACGCTCAGGCCGAGGTCGATGACCTCGACGCGGTGGTCGGGCATGCGGGCGGTCTCCTCTCCGAGGGTGCGGGCGATGTTGTAGCCGTAGGGGTCGGCGTCGTGGAGGACGAAGATCTGCACGTCGCCGTGGGGCATCTTGGCGAGCAGGTCGCGGCAGGCCTCGGTGCCGTAGCCCTCGTTGGTGATGACGGCCATGTCGTACTGGTCGGCGATGCCGGACTCGTGCACCGGTAGCCACAGGCCGGTCTTCTCGATGACGAGGATCTTGTTGTAGTTAAAGCGCGGCGGGCGGTACTTCTGGACCTCGCGGGTACCCAGTCGCACGTCCCGCGTTCCGTCGGGGTCGTGGGGGTGGTGGAGGGTTCCGCGGGGTTCGCGGTAGAGGCCATGGATGGGGCCGTTGGCCCGTTCCCACTCGGGGATCAGGGTCTGCTCGACATAGGGGGCCTTGAGCTTGGAGCCAGGAGGCAGGAGCTTCAGCGCGAGCGGGCGGATCTTGTAGAAGAGGGTGTGGGAGGAGAAGGACAGCCCTTCGGCGCCGCGGGCCTGCGCGATGGCCTCGCTCATGACCGCGGACACGGCGTCCTTCTTCGTCACCTTCGGCGCGGCCCGGGTGGCGGCCTCGGCGTCGGCTTCACGCATCGCCACCCGCACCTCGCGCCGCTCGGCGCTCTGCTTGGAGCGCTTGTCCTTGAGCAGCACCCGGCTCGCCGCAGTCAAGGTCTTGGCGCAAGCGTCGGCGACCTCGCGCGGGACGACGAGCGTCGTCTTGCCCTTGTCGGTGAACTGCGGCACCGGGCAGACCAGGTGAACGATCGCCGCGCGCTGGAACTGGTTGCTCCGGTCGGGAACGGCGTCGGCCTGGGCCAGGAACGAGAGCACCCCGTACTCGGAGATCTTGTCGCCGGCCAGGTGAGTGTGCGCCAGCGGGTCACCGAAGGTCGCCGAGTAGTTCACGGCGAAGCCAACCGCGCCGGGTCGCTTGGTGCGGGCGACCGTGACCTCGATGCTCCACGGGATGCCGGCCGCGTCGGTGAGCTGCTTGCGCGCGAAGCCAGTCCTCCTCGACGCCGAACGCCTGGTCCAGGACGTGGGTGTAGTGGTCGCGGTGGACCTGGCCGAGGTAGGAGGGGGTGGGCGGCTTGCTGTGCTCCTTCATGGCGGCCAGCAGCACCGGGACCTGCTCCGGGCTCGCCTCGAACCCGGACAGGTGCGTGATCCCGGGGAGCTGTTCGGCGACCTTCTTGGCCTTGGCCGAGCCGGTCAGCCCGGCGAAGGTGTTGGTGAACGCCCGCACCGTCAGGTCCGCGCCGCCCGCTCGGTGCTCGCGGATGTGGGCGAAGACCAGCTTCGTCATCGCCGGCTCGTCGTAGTGGTGTGCGCTGGTCGGGTCGGTGGGCCAGGGCTTGCGCCACCCCTCGGGTGCGGTGGGCTCGTAAATTCCGGCCCCCTCGCCGCCGCCGGTCTGACCGTGGTCAACGAAGCGCGCGTGCGGGTTGACGAGCGCGAACTTTCGCAGCCACCCGGCCGCCTTCTCGGCCGTGACCTGACCGGCGGGCAGCAGCACGGTGACCGACGTGCCACTGGTGCGGGTGGAGGGGGTCTTGGTGCGGCGGATGGCGACCTCGGACGCCGGGTCAGTGGACACGGCGATCTCGTGCTGTATCCCGTGCGCCTCGATGACCACCGGCTCGGTGACGCCGAGCGCGTAGGGGATGCCGAGCAGAGTCTTGAAGGCATTGCCCTGCATGCCGCGGGTCGGCGAGCGCAGGCTCTCCTTGTCGGAGACGTTGCGGGTGAAGTCCAGGATCCGCTCGATGACCGCGGCCGGGATGCCGGGGCCGTTGTCGCTCACGCACACACGCGCCACATCGTCGGCCCAGGACACCGTGAGGCCGATCTCGGGGGCGACGCGCGCGGACTCCGCCGCGTCGAGGGCGTTGTCGAGCAGTTCCTTGATCACGACATCGCCGAACCGCTCGCGGACCTGTCCGGTCTGGGACTGCAAGGCCCGCCAGTCCAGGAACTCCGCAGTACGGGACGTCGAGAACACGGTGCGCGGCACGACAGGGATCGAACGCAAGTAGCTGTCTCCAGATGCTGGGTTGGGGGTGTGCGGATCTGCCCGGCCACCGCCGGGTGGCGGACGAGCAGGGGAGGAAGGTTCTGCCGGTCACCTCGGTGCCGGTAGGAAGGCTTGGTGGGCGGGGCAGGATGGGGCTTTCCGTCCCCGCCCACCGGGGTTGGTCACCGCGTGCGGCGCGCGCTGTCCGGTCCGGACGGCTGCGGGGTGACCGCGATGGCCGGCATGCCGGTGGTGCGGTGGGTGGTGGTGCGGGACAGGGCCGCCCCGGTGCGGCGGTCCGCCGAAGTGCCCTCCGCCGCAGGCGCCGGGAGGCGGATGCCTCGGCGGATGCGCCAGGTGAGCACGGTGGCTGGCGAGTCGGCGCTGGCCAACTCCCTCTGTCCGGCGGCCTCGCGGAGCAGGGTCTGCGGGTCGTGGCCGGTCTGCTCGGCTTCGGCGAGGGTGGCGGCGAGCGCCGCCCAGCCGTCATCCGCGAGCACCCCGGCGGCCAGGCCGGCGGGCAGTGCTTGGCGGACCTCGGCCTCGTACCGGTCCCGCACCGGCTCGGGCAGGTGGCGGCCCTGCACGTCGAGTACGGCGATCGGCCGCCCCGCGTGCCTGCCGTAGGCGGTCCGCAGGTGCGCTGCCGCCGCTCGTGCGGCCTCGGCCTGGTGCTGGTGGCCTTGGGCGGCGTGCCACTTGGCGATGACGACCGCCAGCAGGATCAGGCTGGCCAGGATCGTGGCGGCGGCCGTGCCGTCCTCTCCCCGGCCTCCGGCAGGGCCGGCGTAGAGGAGTTCGCGGGCCACCGAGCGCATCGACCGCACCTCGGCCCGGGCGGCGCGGGTGCGGGCGATCGCGGTGAACTCCAAGGCCCGGGCGGCCTGGTTGATCTCCTTCCGTGACAGGACCGGGCTGGTGAGCGCGAGGGTGTCGAGGACCTCGATCGTGCCGCCGACGACTGCGGCGACCTGACCGGCGTGGGGCTCGTCGTCGATGACGGCGGTGGCGCGGTCGATGCCGGTGCTGGCCCGGCACCTGACCGTGGCAGGTCGCCCCTGGCCGACCCGGCGGCCGGCCGCAGGCTGGTCGATGCCTGCCGTGAACCGCTCGTGGATCTTGGGCAGGGTCAGGTCAGCGGCCAGCTGACTGCCGGAGAACCACACCGGAGGACCCGGCTCGCCGGTGGGCAGGGCGAACTTGTAGCCCCTGGCGTCGCCGGAGGGCAGACGGCGGACCTCGCACCGGATCCCCTGCGCTGCCAGGCGGGCGAGGAACTCCTCCTCCCCCACAGCCCCCGCGAGAGCCCGTCGCACACCGGTCCGCAGCCGGGCCCGCCCCGTCTCCTCGTGCCCCAGGCGCTCGGCCTTGCGCAGCTCCGGGCTCTTGGGGCGCTTGGGGATTCCGGCCCGGTACTGGGGTGTTCGGGTGTCGGACCAGTCCTTGAGGCCCAACTCGCGCTCGATCTTCGTTACTTCGGCCTCCGTCCGGTACTGGTCACCCCGCAGGCGGGCCTGGGTCAGATCGGCGCGCACCGTGGTGGCGAGGATGTGGATGTGGTTGTCCCCGTGGTGGACGGCGACCCACCGGCAGCCGTGCGGATCGCCGTCGGGGGCGATGCCGGCGGCGGCCACGACCCGGCGGGCGATGTCCGCCCACTCCGCGTCGCTCAGGTTCCGGTCGGTGGGGTCGGCACGGACCATACGGTGGTAGACGTGCTTGCTGACCGGCCTGCCGTAGCGCACGACGTGCAGGTCCAGGGCGTCGCGCAGCTGGGCCAAGGTGGCCTCGCCGTCGCGGCCCGGGTCGGGGGCGAAGCCGTCCCAGGAGGCCACCAGGTGCGGATCGGTGTGCTCGTTGCGTCGGCCCGGGCCGTACAGGTACTGCAGCGCCTTGAGCGTGTCCTTACCCGAGCGGGCGGTGGTGATCACCGGCGCCCGGCCTTCGCCACCCGCATCGCCGAGGCATCGACCTGGGCAGCAGCCCGGCGGGCCTCGACCACCGCCTCCCTGGCTTTCTCCAGGGTGACCTGCGCCGGACCGTACTCGATGCCGAGCTGGGCGTTGAGCTGGAAGGCGATCTGGTTGACGTTGACGCCGACCCGACTGACCTGGAACCGCGCGGCATCGAGTGCCTGGACGGCCTCGTCCAGTTGCTCGTCACGGGTCACCGTCCCGGCGCCGCCCGGGGCCAGGGCCTGGCGCTCCAGGTAGTCGGCCACGTTCAGGCCAGCCTCCTGAGCGAGCCGCTTGATCTGCGCTTCCCGCTCCGCGGTGCACCGGAAGCCGAGCTTCTTCGTCTTCGGGTTGTCGTTGTCGCGTCGGCGGCGCCTGGTACGGCGGACGCCGGCACGCGGGGCGCGCTCGGCGGACCGAGCGGACGGGTGCGACTCGACGGCGGGCGTCTCCTCCTGCTTCGCCGCGCCCCCGCGGTGAAGCTCCGGTGCTGCCGCCCCCGGCAGCACCGCCACGTCCACGCCCCCCTGGGCGTGGACACCCGCGTGTGTGGCCCCGTAGGGGCCCCGCACGCACTCGCTTGCTCCGCCGTTGACAGTCGGACGGTCAACTCCTTGGCGGTCCAGCAACGTTACACCACCGTCAGGTCGGTGGTCCGGAACAGGAAGGATGTCGGTCAGGGCGTACTCCTGGGGTTGTCGGGATCAGGTGGTCGGTGTCCGGGTCCGTGCCTGGCCTGGTGGTTCCGGGCTTCGTGGGCAGGGCAGCCACGGTCCCGGGGACGGGACGGTCCGGTTGTGTGCTCGGCGAGGAGGCCCGGTCCGGTCCGCAGCGGGTGGACGGCTGCGGACCGGACCGGACAGCGGGAGTTCTGCCCATCGGCAGAACTCCGGTGACCGGACCAGACGAGGGACCGGCCCCCGTCCGGTCGCCGGGGTGGGGTCAGTCGGTGGGCGGGTGCTCGCGGACCGGATCGTGCGGGAACTCCTTGCGGAGCTGATCCATCAGGACCGTGAAGCGGGTACTGCCCATGGGCAGATTGGCCTCGCGGACCGCGCGCTCGACGACCGGACGACTGGGACGGCCATGAGCTTGGACCGCAGGCCGGCTGGCCTCCAGCAACCGCTCCATCGACGCGCCCACCGGACGCCCCGTCCGCCGAAGCGGACGGCTGTCGGCGACCGCCGGATGGCTGACCTTCAGCAGCTGCTCCATCGAGGTGCCCGCGGGCCGCCCGATCGGCTTCGCCCCAGCTGCGGACGGACGGTCGCTCGCACCAGCCCCGTCCGCAGCTTCGACGGCTTCCCCCTCGTCGTCGGCCAGCCAGTCCGCGTTGCCGGGTGCCCAGTCGGCGACTTCTGCCGAGTCCGGAACGGAGGTCGCGCTGGTCCACGCGAGCGGCAGATGTTCACTGTCGGCACACTGCGGCAGCGGCTCGCCACCACCGAGGTCGTCCGCCCACCGAGGCTCGGCGTGGACGGGCGGCGCGGAGTCGGCAGAAGACTCGCGGTCCGGACCGACGGTGCCGGGACCGTCGGCCGACAGCCCGGTGCCGAGGGCATGGCGGGCGATGAGGATGTAGAGGTGGACGGAGCCGCCGAGGGCAAGCGGGGCGAGTGTAGACAGGAACCCGACGACGCCGTCGCCAAGCTGCAGCCCGTCGCCCGGGATCGGCAGGTGGTTGAGGCGGATGGCGTGCAGAGCGTTGGCCCAGACACTGGCGGCCGTCGCACCGGCGAACAGGCCCCAGGCGTAGGCGCGCGCCGCCCACGGGGCAGCCCGCAGGACGAGCAGGGCGCGCACGCCGTACGCGATGAACCCGTCGATGATCAGCGGAAACAGGTAGGTCAGCGGACCGCGCACGTGGATCGCGACGGCCATCTGCCGCAGCGCGTCGTAGGACAGTACGAAGCCGATCATGCCGAGCGTGATGACCGCGACGCGGTCCCAGAAGGTGACCGGCGTGGGGGCGGGGGGTATCACGGTGGTGGTCATGTGGGGCGCTCCAGAGGGGGGCCCGGCCGCAGGCGGGCATGGGCGCGCGGCAGGGCTAGACAGGGTGAAGGTATGGGTGGCATGCCGGGCCGCACGGCGCCGGGCTCACGTGGCGAGCAGGCTGGCCGGGGATGCTGGCGTGGCCGCTGGGCGTGAGGTGCGGTCAGGCTCTGCTGGTGGCCAGGCGGGTGGTGCTGGCGTGGAGCGCGGCTCGGACCTTGGCGATGCCGCGTGCGGTGGCGGCTTCGCCGGTGCCGACGACGACCTTGCGCGGTGCGAGGCCCGCGCACGGGCGGCAGTTCCCCGCCTGTGGGACGGGGTCCGCACAGGTGGTGCACTCGCTCCAGCGCGGCGATGCCGGTGCAGCTGGGGCTTCCTGCTGGGCGGGCGGGAGCTTGCGGACCAACCGGTCGCGCAGCAGGGCGCTCGGTGAGTGCAGGCGTGCGGGCAGCCCCGGCAGGACGGCGTGGGCGAGGTCCTGCTCGCCCAGGCCCTGCTCCAGCCACCGCGCGACCAGCGGCGCAAGTTCCAGGGCCTCCGCCATGCCGACGCGCAGACGCGGCTCTGGCCGCAGCACCCGGAAGAGCGTGTCGACGGCTTCCCGGATGCCCGGACCGACCTCGACGGCACTGCCGTCGTCGGTGCCGGTGCCGGTGGTGGAGGAGTCGGAGGTGTCCTGCCCGCCCTCCCGCGTCTCGGTGGTTCTGCCGCTGTGCGGCGTCGCACCGGACGGCTCGTCGGGGAGGAAGGGTTCTTTCTCCCCGTCCTTTATGGGGTTGGAGCCAGCCGCATCGGCTGCTGCCAGGCCGGAGCCCGGAAGGACGTGACCCGGAGAGGTCGCCTGCGGGGTGTCGAACACGTGGGCCGTGCTGACGAAGGTGCCGTCGCTCTGGCGGACCTTCTCCACCCGGTAGTAGCCGGCCCGGGTCAGCTCCCGCAGGGCCTTGGCCACGGCCGTGCGCCCCTGGGGGCTGGAGTCGGCCATCTGCCGACCGTCCTCGCGCCAGCCATCCGGGCGCGAGAGAAGGTCGGCCAGCAGGCCGCGGGCGGTGTACGACAGCCTGCGGTCCTGCAGGAGAGTGTTGGGCAGGGCAAGGAAGCCGCGCGCATGGCGGCTACGATGGACACGCATCAGGAGTTACTGCTCCTTGTGCCGGACCCCGGGGTGTTAGCGCACCGCCGGGGTCGCCTATTGAGTTCGTGGACCAGGGAAGCTACCACGCGCTCCGCGAGCAAAGCTTCGGGTACGCAGAGATGCTGATCACACGTCAGACCCGCTGCTGGCTCACCGTCGAGGACAGGCACCCGCGACGGTGCCATTGCTGACGGGACAGCCCTGATGAGCGCGGTGAAGTTGCCGCGCGCGGCGGCGAGGGACACCGGGGCGGGGTGCTCCGAGGTGGGTGCGCTGGCGGCGGGCGACGTCGTACGCTGGAAAACGTTGGTTCCTTCCTCGGTGCACATCGGGCTGCAACCCGGCACCGTGGTCGATCGTCGTGGATGGGCGGTAGGGACCTCTCAGGCCCTCGGTGTTGATCGCACCGGGGGCCTTCAGCGTCTCAGGGGATCAGCCAGCTGATTCGTTTCAGCTTGACAAGCCGTTCACCTTGCATCAGCATAGGCACCCCACCGTCCACTATGCAAGTCGAAACGGAAGCGGATGCGAGGTGAATCGAATGTCTGAACAGGACGCGGCTCCGGATAGTTCCCGCGAGGAGGCGAACGCCCCCGCCAGCGACACCCCCGGTGCGAACGCCGCCGAGCTGAGCGAGGAGCACGCAGCCGAGCGCGTCCGGCTAGAGCGCGAGGCCCGTGGCTGGAGCACGGCCGAGCTGGCCAAGCGCATGACCAAGGCCGGCTACCCGATCAACCAGTCCTCGGTCTGGCGCATCGAGAGCGGCGAGCCGCGCAGACGGATCAACCTCGACGAGGCGATCGGCTTCGCGAAGGTCTTCGAGCTGACCCTGGAGGACTTCCTCGGCCCTGCGCTGCCTGCGGACGAGAAGAGGATGCAGGCCATCGCCGACACCGTGGTCGGCGGCTACCGCCTGGCCGCACAGGGAGTCGAGCTGATGGAGCAGGGGCTGGAGTTCGCCGCGAAGCACTGCGAACAGTTCCCCGACCACCGGAGGAGACTCCGCGGCAAGATCGCGATCGGACTCTCCTTCGAGTACCGCCGATACGGGCCGACGTTGGTGCTACTCGAGTTCCTCAAGGGTGGCGAGAAGCCGACCGACCCAGTCCACATCAACTAGCGGGCTGTCCAGACCACCGCCGGACCGCTGCACGCCGATATGGCCCGGAGTCACCCAAGATCGTTCTTGGAGAACGGCCGAACCACTCCGACCGCGCTCGCCGAGCCCGGTCGGCCAGTTGGCGCGGCCGGGCTCCAGAGCTACCGTCACCCAGCGCGACCACCAACCGCCAACCCCCATCCACGACGATCGACCACGGTGCAGGGTTGCAGCCCACCAAACACCGAGGAAGGAACCGCGTGCCGCCCCAGCGCCGTGCCGCCGCCCAGGCCAGCTCCTGCCGCACCACCACCGCGCTGCCCACTCAGGGCCCGGTCGCCCCTCCAGCCGCGACTGCCCTCAGCGTCGCCTTCAGACCCATCTGACGGGTCTTCCCCCAGCTGCCGTCCGCAAGCCCGCAGGTCACCTGCGCTGGATGCTGACGCAGCTTCTCCGCCGTACCGCCGCCGCAGACCGCGGCCTGTCCGGCTCCCACGATCCGACGCACTCGTCCGATCGCCTCCCCTCACCCCTCCGCCCATCCACAACATCACCCTGTGGTGGCCCGGGTTGCAGCCCGTCGGCCACCGCAAGAGGAGCCGCATGCCCCAGCAGTCCCTCAGTGCTGCCCTCATCACCACCCTCTCGGCGACCAACCCCCTGACGGCCCTCCAGGCCCCAGCGGGCACTCGGCCCGCCGCGTCCCACGCTGGCCGCTTCCGCTCCAGCCCTGTGGCTGACGGCTCCCCCGAAGCGCTGCCTGCCCTTCGTGTGGCGAGCAGCGGCCGTCAAGTCTTGGACGCGTTCGCCCGCCAACTCAGCGGCGAACCCGGTGAGCGGGAGTCAGCCAGCGACCGGGGCGCTCGCGAGCAGGTTGCCCCCTCGGCGATCCTGGCTGTCTACCCGCCTACGAGCGCGGTGGTGGGCCGCTTTCACACCGGCCGCCGGACCGACAACCGCCCTGAGTCGCTGGCTAGGGTGCGTATTCGGTTGTGATCATTCTGGGAAGTTGTCCTCGCGGTACGGCCTGATCCGGTAGACCGTGTTCCATGACACGTGTGCAACTTT
>NZ_JBIWML010000059.1:0-31989 GCF_044766665.1 Kitasatospora sp. NPDC101801 | reverse complement strand
CGACCACTGCTCATCAGAAAGATCTCCACGCCCCACACCATGATCATCACAGCGCGAGGACTGGACCGGAACCCCGTTCTAAAACACGGCCTAGCGCAGCGGCCAGCTGCCGTCGACCTCGGCGGCCGGGTCCTTCTCCCGGCGCAGCCAGGACTGCAGGTCCTCGGCCCAGCTCCGGTACCAGTCGATCTGACGGGCGTGCAGCTGCTCCGGCGTCAGGCCGCCGACCTCGGCCGGGTAGCGCTCGCCGAGGGCGACCGCGACCCGGACGGCGGCCAGCGCGTCGCTGCCCGCCTCGTGCGCGTCGATCAGCTCCACGCCGTACACGGCGCAGACGTGCTGCAGGGTGCGCGAGCCGCGCCGGTACTTGTCCACCGCGCGGTCGATCACCAGCGCGTCGACCACCGGGGCGACGCTGCCGCCGAGCCGGTCGGCCAGCGAGCGCAGGCCGTACCTGGCGAGCTCGGCGTCCAGCAGGGAGAGGTCGAACGGCGCGTTGAAGGCCACCACCGGGCGGCCCGCCAGCAGCCGCTCGCACAGCGCGTCGGCTATCTCCTCCACCGCCAGCGCGGCCGGGCGCCCGTCCCGGCGGGCCTGCTCGTCGCTGATCCCGTGGATCGCCGTCGCCTCGGCGGGCACAGGCACGCCGGGGTCGAGCAGCCAGTTCAGCACCCGCTCGGGCCGGGGCCCGAAGGTGTCCACCAGTGCCGCGGTGACGATCCGGGAGCTCGCCGGGTC
Organism: Kitasatospora sp. NPDC101801; assembly: GCF_044766665.1. Classification (NCBI taxonomy): domain Bacteria; kingdom Bacillati; phylum Actinomycetota; class Actinomycetes; order Kitasatosporales; family Streptomycetaceae; genus Kitasatospora; species Kitasatospora sp. NPDC101801. Next base: position 31,251 of record NZ_JBIWML010000059.1, on the reverse strand, counting down.
GGTGCCCGTGGTCTCCAGGTCGAAGCCGACCAGAGGCTCCTTCCACCAACTCATCCGAGATGTCCTTCCGTCGGTCCGTCGCGAGGTGCCCATCATCGCGCGCACCAGTGACAGCAGGAACCGCCGGGTCCGGGCGAGCAGCCTCCGGAGGGGCCGGCTCACCCGGCCAGCATTCCCCGGCCGAGCCAGTCGTTCTCGTCCCTGACCCCGGGCAGCGCGAAGAAGTAGCCGCCGCCGGTGCAGACCAGGAAGTCGCTCAGCGGCTCGCCCTCCAGCCGCCGTTGCACCGCCTCGAACTGCCGCACCAGGTCCTGCTGGTAGCAGCAGAACGCCAGCCCGGTGTCCAGCCGACCGTCCGCGGTCAGGCCCCGGTCGTAGGTGTAGCCCCGGCGCAGCACCCGGGAGTCGTCGGTCCCGGGGGTGCGCGGGTTGGCCAGCCGGATGTGCGCGTCGAGCGGGATGACCGCCCCGGTCGGGTCCTTGGTGTAGTCCGGCTCGTCGTTCTCGGTGGTCCCGTCCAGCGGGGCGCCGGTGTCGCGGCGGCGGCCGATCACCCGCTCCTGCCGGTCCAACGGGACCTCCTCCCAGGCTTCGCAGAGCACCCGGATGGTGCGCAGCACCTGGTAGCTGCCGCCCACCGCCCAGGCCGGTTCGGCGCTGCCCGGCTGCACCCAGACCAACCGGTCCAGCTCCCGGTCGGAGGCCGGGTCGGGGTTGGCGATGCCGTCCTTGAAGCCCAGCACGTTGCGCTGGGCCCCGTCCGGGCGGCCGGGGTTGAGCTGGCCGTCGGTGCGCCAGAGCGGTTGCAGCCTGCCCCGGGTCCACCGGCCGAGGTCCCGCAGCGCGTGGACGACCACGTCCCTGCTGTCGGCGCAGAGCTGGAGCGAGAGGTCGCCGTGCAGGTCACCGGCGCGCAGCCGGTCGCCGCGGAAGGTCCGCATCCGGCCGAGCCTGGCCGGTTGCACCGCCGCCAGCCCGTAGCGGCGGTCGAACAGCGTGGCGCCGACCGCGACCGTCACGGTGAGGTTGTCGGCGGGGAGCACCGGGCCGAGCGTGCCGCTGTCACCGGGCGGGGCGCCCGGGGCGTCCGGCGGCGGGGTGCCGCCCGCGGTGAGGAAACGGATCCGGGCCGTCAGCTCGCGCAGCAGCTTCTCCAGTCCGGCCCGGTCGGGCACCGCGACCGCGAACGAGACGAAGCTCGCGTAGCCCTGGGCGGGCGTGACGATGCCGGCCTGGTGCGGGCCGTGGAACGGGATCACCGCACGCGCCGGGCCGGTCCCGGCGGCGGCGGGTGTCGCCCCGGACCGCAGGGCGAGGGCGCCGGTGGCAAGGGCGGTGGCCTTGACGAAGCCGCGGCGGCCGAATCCGGCCGGGCAGGACTGATCGGTCATCAGGCGGACTCCCTGGGGCTCTCGGGGACTGGGTGTCGTCCATCGCACCGGCGGGCCGCGGGACCCGCCGGCGACAACCGCCATCCTGGCACCGGAAAGGGCCACCGACCGTTCCGGTCAGGCCGGCTGACACTCGGTCAGCCGTCCCCCGTTCCGGTACGGCGGCCGGCCCGCGGCTCAGGACACCGCCCGGGAGTCCGCCCAGACCCCCTCGAACTCCTCGCGGTAGACCTCCAGCAGCCCGGGCTCCTGCCCGCCCGGCTCCTGCCCCGCGCCGCCGCGCAGCACCAGCGCGGGGGACTCGATCCCCCGGGACCGCCGCAGGTACGGCTGCACCACGCCTAGGTCGCCCGAGCGGCGGCGGCCCGGCGGCCGGGCGCCCTCCACCAGGTAGGCGGTGAACCGGGGCATCTCGTCGAACACCCGGATCTCGAAGCCGCCCTGGTCGCGCAGCCGGGCCCGGACCCGGCGGACGTGCATGATGTTCATCTCGATCGAACGGGCCAGCTCACCCCGCCCGAGGCCGAGCTCACGCTCCCGGCGGCGGACCGCGCTGCTGGCCGGGTTCAGGAACAGCAGCCGGACCCGGCAGCCGTCGGCGGCCAGCCGGACCAGTCGCTTGCCGGTGTAGTTCTGGCAGAGCATGCCGAGACCGATGCCGAGCGCGTCCAGCCGCCTGGCGCCCTCCAGCAGGTCCTCCACCGGCAGCTCGCGCTGCAGCCTGACCCGGTCGGCGTGCACCGAGACCACGTCCGCGAACCGGCCGCCGACCAGGTCCTCGACCACGTCGGCGGGCACCCCGCCGGAGCCGCCGTCCAGCAGGGCGAGCAGCCGCGCGGCGGCCCGCTCGGTCTGCGCCAGCACGGTGCCGGACAGGCTGCGGTTGCGGGAGACCACGTGCCGGGCGACCTCCAGCTCGTCCAGCGCGAGCTCGATCTCCCGACGGTCGATCAGATAGGGCTCGAAGCACGGCCAGTGCTGCACCATCAGCTCGCGCAGCTGCGGCAGGGTGAGGAAGACCAGCGGGTCGTCGTCGGCCGGGTCGAGCAGGTAGCCCTTGCGGCGGCTGACCTCGCGGACCGCACCGGCCCGGTGCACCCACTCCTCGCCGGCCGGGCCGGCCGCAGCGGTCACCCAGTCCTCGCCGTGCGCGGGCGCGTAGACCGGCCGGAGCACCTCGTCCACCAGGGCGCGCAGCCGCTGTTCCACCAGGTTGAGCCAGACGTACGCCCGGCCGGCCAGCCGGACCCGGTGGTCGGCCAGCCCCCACTGGTCCGCCGACCAGGCCAGCGGCGCGGGCTCGACCGGCCCGCCCTGGGCCGGGACGGTGGCGCGCTTCGGCGGCCGCCCGCGCATCACCACCGTCGGCGCCTCGCTCCGCCCGGAGCCCTCCGGGCCGTCCCGGCCGTCGGCGGGGACCACCATGCGCTACCTCACCTCTCGGCCCACCCCCGGCGGACCGGCGAGATGACGGACCGTCCGCTGACCCTGTCTCGACCATGGCGGCAGGGGCGTGCACAGCCCGATGTCCGCACGGTGTCCGGAGCGCGTGCCGGACGATCAAGGGTACTGCCGGGTCGGCGGGGGCGCAGCCCCTTGTCCGCACAACCATCCGTTCGGAGAAGGTGGATTAGCCACCGGGCGGACACTCGTTCGGGCGAAGTCGCGGCCAATTGCTCGCCCTGGCCCCATCCGGTTGGGGAGGATCCCGGTATGCCGTGCATCACGGTAGGCATGGTCGTACATGGTCCGGCAGCCAGCCGGGCAGATCCTGTACAACGCCAATTCCGGTTGGCACCAGGGAAGTTGAGGGCAATATGCAGGTCTGGCCAGGGCAGCCGTACCCCCTCGGCGCCACCTACGACGGGGCCGGCACCAACTTTGCGGTGTTCTCCGAGAGCGCCGATCGGATCGAGCTCTGCCTGCTCGGCGAGGACGACTCCGAGACCTCGGTCGAGCTCCGGGAGACGGACGCCTTCGTCCGGCACGCCTTCCTGCCCGGCATCCAACCCGGGCAGCGGTACGGATTCCGGGTGCACGGCCCGCACAACCCCGGTCTCGGCCAGCGGCACAACAGCGCCAAGCTGCTGCTGGATCCGTACGCCAAGGCGATGAGCGGCCACATCGACTGGGACGAGTCGGTGTACGGCTACCACTTCGGTGCGCCCGAGCGGCGCAACGACCTGGACTCGGCCCCGCACACCATGCACTCCGTGGTGATCAACCCGTACTTCGACTGGGGCAACGACCGCCCACCGCGTACCGACTACCACCGCACGGTGCTCTACGAGGCCCACGTGAAGGGCCTGACCCAGCTGCACCCAGGTATCCCGGACGAGATCCGGGGCACCTACGCGGGCATCGGCCACCCGGCCGTGATCGAGCACCTGGCCAAGCTCGGGGTGACCGCGATCGAGCTGATGCCGGTGCACCAGTTCGTCCGGGACCACCGGCTGCGCGACCTCGGGCTGTCCAACTACTGGGGCTACAACACCATCGGCTTCTTCGCCCCGCACTCGTCCTACTCCTCCGGCGGAGACCGCGGGCAGCAGGTGCAGGAGTTCAAGTCGATGGTCAAGGCGCTGCACGCGGCCGGCATCGAGGTGATCCTCGACGTGGTCTACAACCACACCGCGGAGGGCAACCACCTCGGCCCGACGCTCTCCTTCCGGGGCCTGGACAACGCCTCCTACTACCGCCTGGCCAAGGACCAGCGGTTCTACGAGGACACCACGGGCACCGGCAACAGCCTGCTGATGCGCAGTCCGCACGTACTCCAGATGATCATGGATTCGCTGCGCTACTGGGTCACCGAGATGCACGTGGACGGCTTCCGGTTCGACCTGGCCGCCACCCTGGCCCGGCAGTTCCACGAGGTGGACCGGCTCTCCTCGTTCTTCGACCTCTGCCAGCAGGACCCGGTGGTCTCCCAGGCCAAGCTGATCGCCGAGCCGTGGGACTTGGGCGAGGGCGGGTACCAGGTCGGCAACTTCCCCCCGCTCTGGACGGAGTGGAACGGCATGTACCGGGACACCGTCCGCGACCTCTGGCGCGGCGAGGCCGCCACGCTGGCCGAGTTCGGCTCCCGGCTGACCGGCTCCTCCGACCTCTACCAGGACGACGGCCGCCGCCCGATCGCCTCGATCAACTTCGTCACCTGCCACGACGGCTTCACCCTGCGCGACCTGGTCTCCTACAACGAGAAGCACAACGAGGCCAACGCCGAGGACAGCCGGGACGGCGAGTCCTTCAACCGCTCGTGGAACTGCGGCGCCGAGGGCGACACCGACGACCCCGCCGTGCTGGAGCTGAGAGCCCGTCAGCAGCGGAACTTCATCGCCACCCTGCTGCTCTCCCAGGGCGTGCCGATGCTCTCGCACGGCGACGAGCTGGGCCGCACCCAGCACGGCAACAACAACGCCTACTGCCAGGACAACGAGCTCTCCTGGGTGCACTGGCCGGAGAGCGGCACCCCCGAGTCCGAGCTGCTGGAGTTCACCCAGGGCATGATCTGGCTCCGCCGGGACCACCCCGTCTTCCGCCGCCGCCGGTTCTTCCACGGCCGCCCGGTCTCCGGCACCCACGACGACCTGACCGACATCAACTGGTTCACCCCGGCCGGTGGGGAGATGACCGACCGGGACTGGTCCACCAGCTACGCCAAGTCGCTCACCGTCTTCCTGAACGGCAACGCGATCTCCGAGCCCGACCGGCGCGGCGGCAAGATCGTCGACGACTCCTTCCTGCTGCTCTTCAACGCGCACTCCGAGCCGCTGGAGTTCACCGTCCCGGCCGACCACGGCCAGGAGTGGCAGACCGTGGTGGACACCACCCTGCCGGTGCTGCCCGCCCCGGGCACCGGCACCCGGGTGAAGGCGGGTGACACGCTCTGGCTCACCGACCGCTCGCTGATGGTGCTTCAGCGCCCGGCCTGACCACGCCCCCGGCCACGCCCCTGCGCGCGCCCCCGACCGCTCCCCCGCCTCCCCCGCACCACCCCTGACCAGCCAGTCCCGAGAGCCACTCCGACCAGCCACTCCGACCACAGGATTGGGCCGTTCGCACCAACACCGCGTTGGCCCGCCGACCGCCAGGGTAGGCATCAGCCATGACCTCCGAGCAGCCACGCCCGGCGGCGGGCGCCGTCGGTCCGCCCACGTCCAGCTACCGGCTCCAGCTCCAGCCCGCCTTCACCCTGCACGACGCCCGCCGCGCCGTCCCGTACCTGGCGGCGCTGGGCGTCTCGCACCTGCACCTCTCCCCGCTCCTCGAAGCCACCCCCGGCTCCACCCACGGCTACGACACCGTCGACCACAGCCGGATCAGCGAGCAGCTCGGCGGCGAGCCCGCCCTGCGCGAGCTCGCCGCCGAGGCGCACCGCCACCAGCTGCGGCTGATCGCCGACGTGGTCCCCAACCACATGGCCCTGCCGGTGCCCGAGCAGCTCAACCAGCCGCTCTGGGAGGTGCTCAGGGACGGCCCCGACTCCCGGTACGCGCATTGGTTCGACATCGACTGGACGGCCCAGCCCGGCCCGGTGGACGCACCCGGGCGCGGCCGGCTGCTGCTGCCGCTGCTCGGCGACCGGCTCGGCGCGGTGCTCGACCAGTTCACCGTGGAGGGCGACACCCTGCGGTACTTCGAGCACGCGTTCCCGCTCCGCCCCGGCACCGCCGGGCTGCCGATCGGGGAGCTGCTGAGCCGTCAGTGGTACCGCCCGGCCTGGTGGCGGCTGGCGGACGGCGAGCTGAACTACCGTCGGTTCTTCACGGTGAACCAACTGATCGCGGTCCGGGTCGAGGTGCCCGAGGTCTTCGAGGCCACCCACCGCGCCCTGCTGCGGCTGCACGCCGACGGCGTGCTGGACGGCTTCCGGATCGACCACCCCGACGGCCTGGCCGACCCGCGCGGCTACCTGCGCCGGCTGGCCGAGGCCACCGGCGGGGCGTACACCGTGGTCGAGAAGATCCTCACCGGCCCGGAGCTGCTGCCCGCCGACTGGGCCTGCGCGGGCACCACCGGGTACGACGCGCTGCGCCGGATCGACGGGGTGCTCACCGACCACGCCGGGGCCGAGCGGCTGGTGCACGCCTACCGGCAGGACTGCGGCTCCACCGCCGACCCCGCCGAGGAGGGCCGCCGGGGCCGGGCCGAGCTGACCGCCCCGGGCGGCGAGCTGGCCGCCGAGGTGGCCCGGCTGGTCCGGCTGGTGGAGCGGATCGGCGCCGCCGAGCCGGCCCTCGCCGACCACCCCGCCCCGGCGGTCCGGGCGGTGCTGGCCGAGCTGCTGACGGCCTATCCGGTCTACCGCCCGTACGTGGTGCCCGGCGAGCCCGCCCCGGCCGAGGCGGTCACCGACGTCACCGCCGCGCTGGCCGGCCTGCCGCCGGAGCTGGCGGCCACCGCCGAGCTGGTCCGCGGTCTGGCGCTCGGCGAGCTCGGGCGCGGCCCGGCCAAGGACGAGTTCTGCGCCCGCTTCGGCCAGACCGCCTCGGCGGTGGCGGCCAAGGGGGTGGAGGACACCGCCTTCTACCGGTTCAACGCGCTGCTCAGCCTGAACGAGGTGGGCGGCCACCCGGCCCGGCCCGGCCTGCGCCCGGCCGAGTTCCACGACTGGTGCGGCTACCTCGCCGAGCACTGGCCGCACACCATGACGGCGCTCTCCACCCACGACACCAAGCGCAGTGCCGACGCCCGGGCCCGGCTGACCGTGCTGGCCGAACTCCCGGAGCGGTGGGCCGCCGAGTGCGCCGCCTGGACCACGGCCGCCGGTCCCTGCCCGGACCGCCCGACCGCCTGGCTGCTCTGGCAGACCCTGATCGCCGCCTGGCCGGTGGAGCCCGACCGGCTGGTCGGGATACTGCTCAAGTCGGTCCGCGAGGCCAAGCGCGCCACCTCCTGGACCAGCCCGGACGAGCGGTTCGAGCGCCGCCTGACCGAGTACGCCCGGGCGGCCCTGGCCAACCCGGGCCTGTGCCCCCGGATCGAGGGCTTCGTGCACTCGATCGCCCCGCACGCCCGCAGCAACTCGCTCGCGGCCGCGCTGCTGCACCTGACCGTGCCGGGCGTGCCCGACCTGTTCCAGGGCAGCGAGGAGCCGCTCTACACCCTGGTCGACCCGGACAACCGGGCCCCGGTGGACCTCGGCTCGCTCGCCGTCCGGCTGACCGACTCCCCCGCCGACCGCCCCGGCGACCTGGCCCGGGAGAAGCTGCACCTGACGGCGACCGCCCTGCGGCTGCGCCGGGCCGGCGAGCTGGGCCGGTACCGGCCGCTGGCGGCGACCGGCCCGGCCGCCGGCCACCTGCTCGCGTTCACCCGCGGCGAGCGGACGGTCAGCGCGGTCACCCGGCTGCCGTACGGGCTCGACCGCGACGGTGGCTGGCGCGACACCGTGCTCGAACTCCCACCGGGCCACTGGACGGACCAGCTGACCGGGCTGCCGGTCGGAGATGGCGAAGTGTCGGTGGCGAGGTTGCTGAAGCACCATCCGGTGGCCCTGCTGGTGCGAGACTCCTGAGACCCCCTTCGGTGATTGGTGGCAGCAGCGTGACGGAGTACCAGGTCTGGGCCCCGGAGGCGTCCCGGGTCGAGGTGGAGGTGGCCGGCTCGGCGCACCCGATGGCCCCGGTGCCGGACCGGGACGGCTGGTGGAGCGCGGTCGGCCCGAGCGGCGACTACGGCTTCCGGCTGGACGGCGGCCCGCCGCTGCCCGACCCGCGCTCCCCGCACCAGCCGTACGGCCCGGACGGGCCGAGCCGCCCGGTGGACCACGCCGCCTTCCACTGGTCCGACACCCCCTGGCAGGGCCGGCCGCTGCCCGGCGCCGTGGTGTACGAGCTGCACGTCGGCACCTTCACTCCGGGCGGCACCTTCGAGACGGCCGCCGCCCGGCTCGACCACCTGGTCGAACTCGGGGTGGACTTCGTGGAGTTGCTGCCGGTCTGCCCGTTCCCCGGCCGGCACGGCTGGGGCTACGACGGGGTCTCGCTCTGGGCCGTGCACGAGCCGTACGGCGGCCCCGAGGGCCTCAAGCGCTTCGTCGACGCCGCGCACCGCAAGGGCCTCGGGGTGATCCTGGACGTGGTGCACAACCACCTCGGCCCGTCCGGCAACTACCTGCCCGCGTTCGGCCCGTACTTCACCGACCGGCACCAGACCCCGTGGGGTTCGGCGGTCAACCTGGACGCCCCCGGCTCCGACGAGGTGCGGTCCTACCTGATCGGCAGCGCGCTCGGCTGGCTGCGCGACTACCGGATCGACGGGCTGCGGCTGGACGCCGTGCACACCCTGGCGGACGACCGGGCCGTGCACTTCCTGGAGGAACTCGCCACCGCCGTGGAGCACTTGGCCGCCGCCACCGGGCGGCCGCTGTTCCTGATCGGCGAGTCCGACCTGAACGACCCGCGCACCACCAACCCGCGCCAGGCCGGCGGCCTCGGGCTGACCGCGCAGTGGAGCGACGACTTCCACCACGCCCTGCACGCCACCCTGACCGGCGAATCCCAGGGCTACTACGCCGACTTCGCCCGGGAGCCGCTGGCCGGGCTGGCCAAGACCCTCACCCAGGGCTTCTTCCACGACGGCAGCTGGTCCTCGTTCCGGGGCCGCAGCCACGGCCGGCCGTTCCCCACCGACTTCGGCCACCGGCTGCTCGGCTACACCCAGACCCACGACCAGATCGGCAACCGCGCCACCGGCGACCGGCTCGCCGCCTCCCTCTCCCCTGGCCGGCTCGCCGCCGGGGCAGCCCTGATGCTCACCTCGCCGTTCACCCCGATGCTCTTCATGGGCGAGGAGTGGGGCGCCGGGACACCCTGGCAGTACTTCACCAGCCACCCGGACCCGGCCCTGGCCGAGGCCGTCCGGCAGGGCCGCCGCCGCGAGTTCACCGCCCACGGCTGGCCCGCCGACGCCATCCCCGACCCGCAGGCACCGGCCACCGTGCTCACCTCGACCCTGGACTGGACCGAGCCGGACGCCGCCCCGCACGCCGAACTGCTCGCCTGGTACCGCAGGTTGATCCAGCTGCGGCGCACCCACCCCGCCCTCACCGACCCCGACCTGGCCCGGGTCCGGGTCGACTTCGACGAGTCGGCCCACTGGCTGGTGGTCCACCGCGGCCCCTTCCGCCTGGCGGTCAACCTCGGCCCCGCCGAGCAGCTCCTGCCGCTCACCTGTAGCGAGCCCCTCGCCACCTTCGGCCGGGCCGACCCGACCGACGACGGCCTGCTGCTCGCCCCCGACTCCACCGTCCTCCTCCGCAGCTGACCCTCGCCCCGACCCCGCCCACCCCGGGGGTCGACCTGCCCTGCCCTGAAGGTGCTCGGCAGCCGGAGAATGTCCGTCGCAGGAGGCACACTGGGCGTCTTGTGCCATCGAGGGAGAGCCGTCCGATGACGATTCGTGTTGCCGGCCGACGCCGTAGTCCGGCATCACTGGCCGCCGCGTTCCCCGGCGCGGAGATCATCGACGTCACGTCCAAGGCCCAGGGCCCCTGGGTGCGGCTGAGCCCGTTCTACCCGCACGGCGGCCTGCCGGTGCCGTACTTCGACGGCCTCACCAGCCAGTCGGTGGAGGGCGTCTGGCAGGCCCTCAAGGTCTTCGAGCACGCCGACATCGATCTCGGAAAGCTCGAGGTCGCCACCATGAAGGGGCTGAAGCGGACGGTCCGCCGGTACGGCCCGGTCCAGGGCCACCGGGCCGGCCCGCACAGTGCGCAGCTGCTGCCGTACGAAACCGCCAGGCGCCGCATCTACCTGCCGACCTACCGCTGGATGCTGGAGCACCGGGCGGCGGACCTGGTCGAACGCCTCCGCGGCATTCCGGACGTGGTGCTCCTCGACTACACCACCAACGGCGACGTGGCCGATCCCCGCAGTCCGCTCTCGCACGCGGCGCTCGTTCAGCTGCACCTCGAAGGCCGGTGGCCCGAGGAGAGCTGACCGGCCGGCCCACGATCAGGGTCGGTCAAGTTCGGGCAATGTCCACTTTCTCCTAGGCAGCTGCGGGCTACATTCGCCTGCGCATGCGTTCGACGGGGGAGGTTTCGCATGGCTATCGAGCTGCCCGACGAGGTGGTCACGTTCCTGTCCATCATCGGGATCAACTGGCCGACGGTGAACGAAGACAAGGTCCGCGAATTCGCTTCGCATGTGCGGGAGTTCGCAGACAATGTGGAGGCCGCACACCGGGACTCCACCGCGACGATCCACAGTCTGGGCGAGGCGTACCAGGGGGCTTCGTACGAGGCCCTGCTGGCCAAGTGGGCCGCGCTGTCGGACAGTCACCTCAACGACCTGGTGCAGGCCTGCCAGGTGGTGGCGACCGCGCTGGACGTGGCGGCGGACGTGATCGTGGCGATGAAGGTCGAGACGATCGCCGAACTGGTGGCACTGGCCGCCGCGTTCATCGCGGACCAGGCGGCGGCAGTGGCGACCTTCGGGATCGCGGAGGCGGCGGTGATCCTGATCGAGGAAGCCGCGAAGCGCCTGATCAACTACCTCGAACAGCAGTTGGAGCAGTACATCATCGCGCAGGTCGTCGAGGCCGCCATCGGGCCGCTGATCGACACCGTGGCGGCGGCGGTGAGCGGTCTGGTCTTCGAGGCCGCCGCGAACGCACTCGGGGTGGACAGCGGCACGGCCGGCGGCACCGGCTTCATGGTCAACCCGGACGCGCTGGAGGCGCACGCGCTCACCATGCACGACCACGCCGAGACCGTGGTCGGCCACGCCCAGGCGTTCCAGTCCAAGATCGCGGGGGTGAGCTTCGAATGAGCAACCAGATCGTCAAGGCCCTGGAGCACGGCGCCGAGAAGCTCGGCAAGACCCTGGCGGAGGACGCCGGCAAGGCGCTGAAGAACTTCTACCGCAAGGCCGGCGACAACCTGAAGAAGGTCGCCAAGAACACCCGCGACGCGGACACCAAGCACGCCAAGGACCTGCAGAAGCTCCTGGGCGGCGACCACAAGTCCGTCCCGCACCCGCACTCCCCCGGCGGCCGCGGCCGCCCGGGCAACTCCCACCCCAAGGGCCGGGGCCGCGACCAGGTCAAGAGCCCGCGCACCGAGGGCCGCCCGCTGGACACCCGCAAGTGCCCCGGCGAACCGGTCGACATCGCCACCGGCCGGATGTTCATCGACCAGGTCGACGCCCTCCTCCCCGGCTCGCTGCCACTGGAGTTCACCCGGACCTACGAGTCCGGGCTGGTCACCGGCCGCTGGATGGGCACCAAGTGGCTCTGCCCCTTCGACGAACGCCTGGAGCTGGACGAAGCGGGTGTCGTGCACATCCGCCCCGACCGGATCACCCAGGCGTATCCGCACCCCGAACCCGGCGACCCGGTGCACGCCTCGGCCGGCTCCCGCCACGAACTCGACCTGACCGACGGCCTCTTCACCGTCACCGACCGCTCCACCGGCCTGGTCAGGGAGTTCACCCCCACCCGCGACGGCGACGAGGCCCTGCTCACCGCCGTCCGCGACCGGCACGGCCGACGCTACGACCTCGCCTACGACGAGAACGGAGTCCCGCAGTCCATCACCCACTCCGGCGGCTACCGACTCATCGTCACCGTCGACGCCGACCGCATCACCGCCCTCCGCCTCGCCAACGCCGGCGACAGCGGGGGCGACGCCCTGCTGATGCGCTACGGCTACACCGACGGACACCTCACCTCCGTGTACAACTCCTCCGGCAAGCCGATGCGCTTCACCAACGACACCACGGGCCGCCTCACTTCGTGGACCGACCGCAACAACTCCCAGTACCTGTACACCTACGACGCCCACGACCGGGTAACCGACGAGGGCGGCGCCGACGGCGCCCTGCGCTTCACCTTCAGCTACGGCGACCCCGACCCCGTCACCGGCCTCCGACTCCACACCGAGACCAACGCCCTCGGCCACACCACCAGCTACCACATCAACGAACACGCCCAGGTCACCACGCAGATTGACCCGCTGGGCAACGCCACTCACTACGAGCGCGACGAGTACGACCGCCTTCTCAGCGAAACCGATCCCCTCGGCCGCACCACCAGCTACGAGTACGACGGCGCCGGCGACCTGATCACCGTCACCCGCCCCGACGGTCTGCAGACCACCGTTGAGTTCACCGACGGCCTCAGTCTCCCGACCCGCATCGTGGAACCGGGCGGAGCGACCTGGCTCCAGAGCTACGACCAATCCGGTGCGCTGGTCTCCGGCACCGATCCGCTCGGTGCGGTCACCCGGTACAGCTACGACGAGCGGAGCCACCTGGCCACCGTCACCGACGGGCTGGGGCACACCATGCGAGTTCGCTGCAACGCCGCCGGGCTCCCGATCGAGCTCACCGACCCCTCCGGTGCCACCAGCCGCTACGAACGTGACGCGTTCGGCCGGACCACGGCCGTCATCGACCCGCTCGGGGCTGCCACCCACCTGACCTGGAGCACCGAGGGCCTCCCCACCTCCCGCACCACTCCGGACGGGGCCGTGGAGAGCTGGACGTACGACGGCGAGGGCAACCGGCTGACGCATACCGACCAGCTGGGCCAGGTCAACGCATTCGAGTACACCCACTTCGAGCTGCTCGCGGGCCGCCGGAGCCCGGACGGTGCCCGCTACACCTTCGGCTACGACGCCCAGATGCAACTGGTAGCCGTCACTGATCCGCTCGGCCGCCAGTGGACGTACACCTACGACGCGGCCGGACGGGTCATCGGCGAGCGCGACTTCCACGGACGCTCCGTGGCCTATCAACTCGATGCCCTGGGCCGACTCGTCACCCGTACCAACCCGCTCGGTCAACAGGTGCGATACAGCTACGACCTGTTGGGGCGCACCACGACCGTCGAATCGGCCGACGGTGCCGCCACCTACGGCTACGACCCGGCCGGCCACCTCATCCGGGCCGACAATGCGGATGCCACGCTCGTCCGCACCGTCGACGCGCTCGGCAACCTGCTCACCGAGACGGTCAACGGACGTACGCTCACCCAGACCCGCGACGTCCTGGGCCGACCGCTCCACCGCGTCACGCCCGGTGGCCACAGCAGCAGTTGGACGTACGGTCCGACCGGCCGACCCTTCGGCCTCGCCACCTCGGGTGGTGACCTCGGCTTCGGCTACGACGTGCTCGGGCGCGAGGTGGAGCGGAGCATCGGTTCACAACTGTCCCTCACCAACACCTGGGACGTCCGGCACCGTCTCACCGGCCAGACCGTCCAAGGCACTTCAGGTCAGCTCCAGCACCGCACGTTCTCCTACCGCGCTGACGGCAACCTCAACGGCATCGACGACCGTCTCGGCGGCCGCCGGACCTTCGAGCTGGACCTGACCGGTCGAGTGACCGGTGTGGAGGCCGCTTCCTGGAGGGAGAGTTACGCCTACGACCAGGTCGGCAACCTCACCGCGGCTGACTGGCCCGCCACCGACGCCACCCGGGCGGCCGTCGGAACCCGCAGCTACACCGGCTCCCAGCTGACCGGCTCCGGTCGGGTCAGCTACGAGTACGATGCGGCCGGCCGGACGACGCTACGACGGCGAGCGCGCCTGTCGAAGAAGCCCGACGCCTGGAGGTACACCTGGGACACCGAGGACCGCCTCACCGGAGTCAGCACCCCGGACGGTACCCGGTGGCGCTACTGCTACGACCCGCTCGGCCGACGAATCGCCAAGCAGCGCCTGACCCAAGAGGGGGCGGGGGTCGAGGAGCAGACCGACTTCACCTGGGACGGTACCGTTCTGGCCGAACAGACGACGCGGGCCGCGTACCTCCCGGGTCCCCACACCCTCAGCTGGGACCATGCCGGCCTCCGTCCGCTGGCCCAGACCGAGACCATCACCGTCGCCGCGACGGCATCGACCCCACAGCAGCGGATCGACCGTCGATTCTTCGCGATCGTCACCGATCTCGTCGGCACGCCCACCGAGTTGGTCGACCCACTGGTCGGCGACATCGCCTGGCGCGCCACCAGCACGCTCTGGGGCCACACCACCTGGGCCGGCACCAGCACCACCTACACCCCGCTCCGGTTCCCTGGGCAGTACTTCGACCCGGAGACCCGGCTCCACTACAACGTCAACCGGTACTACGACCCGGAGACCGCCCGCTACACCTCACCGGATCCCCTCGGTCTGACTCCTCATCCGAACCCCGACGGCTACGTCCACAACCCGCACACCTGGTCCGACCCGCTGGGACTGTCACCGCACACACATCCTCCCGAGACCGTCGTCGACCTCCCGGAGGTGGTGGCGCCGAAGCCCCTGAAGCCCTCCGAGGCGGACGCCAAGTGGAAGGAGTTCCTCGGGCCCGGTCCTTATACTGACATCCACCCACGCACCGGACTGCCCGACCCGGGCCGCCTGGTGTCGGCCGACGGCCTGCGGAGCATCCGGATGGGACCTCACGAGATGAACAGCAAACCCACGAAGTTCCACTTCCACATGGAGACTTGGTCCTGGGTGTCCCCTTCCAACACCTGGTACGTCAGCAACACCATGGTCCGAGTCCCCCTGGGGCTCAAATGAGAGTGCGGGTCCTCGATGTCCCTGATCCCCGGCACGGAACGGTGGCCTTCTCCTGCCCATGGGGCCGGGCGACCGGCCGCTGGATGGGGTCGTCCCCCGCAGAGCCAGGGGAGTACGACGTGGAGTTCGACGTCCCCGAACAGGTCGAGAGCTGGCAGTCCGCCGAGGCCGGCCCCGGGTCGGTCACCGGCGCGGACAACGACTCCGAACAGGTCACTTTCACCGGTACCGTGGTCGAGATCGGTGTGGCCGACGATCCGGTGGTGAGCATCCGGGTCGGGGGGGACATCCTCCTGATCGAGATGTCGGAGCAACGATTCCGGCTGACGGTCGGCGAGTCGATCGCCATCACGACCGCCGCTGTCGAACTGTACCCGTACGACCTGTAGCGACTCCGCCCTCACCACAGGTACGAGGCGATCCGCTCGCGCAGCCCGGCCGCGTCCAGGCCGTAGGCGGCCAGGTGCTCGGCGATCGAGCCGTACTGGCGGTGCTCCTCCTTCGGGACGCCGAGGCCGAGCACCCGGTGCGGGCGGTCGTCCAGGGCCTGGTTGGCCTCGGCGACCGAGGTGCCCGCCAGGTAGGGCTCGACCAGGACCACGCTCGCCGGGCCGTCGCCGACGGCGGCCCGGAGGCCGGTCCGGTCGAACGGGCGGACGGTGGCCGCGTACTGGACCGTCACGTCCAGGCCCTCGGTGGCCGCCAGCACGGCGTCCAGCATCGGGCCGACCGCCAGCACCACGCCGCGGGTGCCCTGGCGGACCGTCAGGAAGCGGCCCGGCACAACCGGCTGGGCGGTCGCGTTCTGGTGCGCCGACAGCCGGACGTACGCCTTCTCGTCGCCGTCCGCCACCGCGTGCCGGAGCAGCTGCTCGGCCTCGTCCGGGTGTCCCGGCACGTGCACCGTCCAGCCCGGCAGGGTGTCCAGCAGTGCGACGTCCCCGGGTGCCATGTGGGTCCGGCCGCCGGCCGGCCAGTCGTAGGAGCCGGCCGCGCTGACCAGCACCGCGCCGACACCCTGGTGGCCGAGGTCCAACTTGATCTGCTCGAAGGGGCGTTCCACCAGGAAGCTGGCGAAGGTGTGGGCGATCGGCCGCAGCCCGGCCAGCGCCAGGCCGCCGGCCACGCCGATCAGCAGCTGCTCGCGGATGCCGACGTTGACCACCCGGTCGGGGTGCTCGCGCCGGGCCGACCTGAAGGCGTCGGCGCCGATGTCGGCCAGCACGACGGCCAGCCTCGGGTCCTGGTCCAGCAGTTCGGTGGTGACGGTGCCGAAGCGCTCGCGCATGGTGTCCATGAGGTGTTGACTCCCCGACTCGGTTTCAGTACTTGGACTCGACCTGGGCGACCACGACGTGTGGCCGGCCCTCGTGCGGCGTGGTGAACGCCCGGTACAGCGCCTCGTGGTCCCGGCCGTCCACCGTGACGGCCGACCAGCCCGCGCCCTCGAACCGGGCCGCGATGCCGCCCTGCCAGCCCAGGCTGGCCGAGGAGTTGTCGATCACGACGGTGTGCAGCCGGTCCAGCCCGTAGGCCCCGGCAAAGGCGACCGCCTCGTGGTTGCTGCCCTCGTCGAACTCGGCGTCCCCGATCAGCACCCAGACCGCCGGGTCGGTCAGACCCTGGGCGCGCAGCCCGAGCGCGGTGCCGACCGCCAGCGGCAGACCGTGGCCGAGCGATCCCGACCCGATCTCGGCGCCGGGCACCAGCAGCCGGTCCGGGTGGTGGCCGAGCGGCGAGTCGTAGGCGCCGAAGCTCGGCAGCACCGCCGGGTCGAGGAAGCCCTTGGCGGCCAGCACGGCGTAGTAGGCCATCGGGCCGTGGCCCTTGGAGAGCAGGAAGCGGTCCCGGTCGGCGGCCGTGATCGTCTCCGGGCCGACCCGGAGCACCCGGTCGTAGAGCACCCAGAGCGCGTCCAGGGTGGCGGTGGCCGCGGGACCGTGCTTCTCGTCACCGGTCATCAGGGCCATCAGGTGGGCCAGGTCGTCGAAGGCGCCCGGCTGCGGGGTGATCGCTGCGGTGGTCATGGCAGAGATCCTGCAACTTGAAGCCGACTTCAAGTCAAGCCCGGTATCGTTCCGGCCGTGACTCTCTCCCGGCACGACCTGCTCACCATCGGCCAGCTCGCCGAACGCAGCGGGATGGCCACCTCCGCGCTGCGCTACTACGAGAAGCTCGGGCTGCTGCACGCCGAACGGACGGCCGGCGGCCAGCGCCGGTACTCCCGCGCCACGCTGCGCCGGGTGGCGTTCATCCGGGCCGCGCAGCGGGTCGGGCTCTCCCTCGACGAGGCCGGGACCGCGCTCGACCGGCTGCCCGGCGACCGGGCGCCGAGCAGCCAGGAGTGGAGCGCGGTGGCCGAGTCCTGGCAGTCCAGGATCGACCAGCAGATCGCCGAGTTGGAGCAGCTCAAGCGCAAGCTCACCGGCTGCATCGGCTGCGGCTGCCTGTCCCTTGCCCGCTGCGCGCTGTACAACGCGGACGACCGCGCCGGGGCCACCGGGCCCGGGGCCCGCTACCTGCTCACCCGCGATCCGGCCGACGGCCCCGAGCCGCACACCACGGAGCCCTGATCCAACTATGCTGCCCTCGACACAAACTCGGCACCCGGCCGACTCGAACAGCCACGGGGGAGAACAGACATGACCGAGCATCAGGACGTCTCGCTGGACTGGATGTCCGGTGACCAGGCCGAACTCCGCCCGCCCACCGACCTGCGCCCGGAAGTACCGCACCCGGCCCGGATGTACGACTACTACCTGGGCGGCAAGGACAACTTCCCGGCCGACCGGGAGGCCGCCGAGAAGGTGCTCTCGCTCAGCCCGCTGGTCCGGATCAGCGCGCTCGCCAACCGCGCCTTCCTGCAGCGCGCCGTCCGCACCCTGGCCGCCGAGTACGGCATCCGGCAGTTCCTGGACATCGGCACCGGCATCCCGACCGCGGGCAACACCCACGAGGTCGCCCAGCAGGTGCACCCCGACGCCAAGGTCGCCTACCTGGACAACGACCCGATCGTGCTGGTGCACAGCCGCGCGCTGCTGGCCGGCGCCGGGGTCGGCAACGCCACCGTGGTCCAGGCCGACCTGCGCGACCCCGCGGCCATCCTGGACAACCCCGAGGTCCGCAAGGTGATCGACCTGGGCGAGCCGGTCGCGCTGCTGCTCTTCGCGGTGCTGCACTTCATCGACGACGCCGACGACCCGTGGGCGATCGTCCGCACCCTGGTCGACGCACTCCCCTCCGGCAGCTTCCTGGCCATCTCGCACGGGACCGGCGACTTCTCCACCCCCGAGGCCGCCGCCAAGGGCCCGGCCATCTACCGGAGCGCCACCGCCCAGCTCAGCATGCGCCCCAAGGCCGAGGTGCTGCGCTTCTTCGACGGCCTCGACCTGCTCGAACCCGGCGTGGTCACCGCCCCGACCTGGCACCCGGACCAGGCCCCCGCCGACACCGACGCCACCACCGGCATCTGGGCGGGCGTCGCCCGCAAGGCCTGAGACTCGGCGTATCCCTGACAGTCACCCCCCGGCGGCGTAAGGTGCTCGGCACCGGACGCGCTGGGGGGTGCAATGGAACTGGGGCTCGCCGTAACGAAGTTGGCCCGACGCCGACTGCTGGTGCTGTGCCTGGTGCTGGCCGTGCTGGGCAGCCCGTGGATCCAGGATCTGCTGTGGTCCTCCCGGGACATCCCGGAGAACCGGGCGCTGGACTGGCTGGAGGGCCGGCTGTTCGCGCTCGGCTGGTGGGTCCGCGGCGACCACCCGGACCTGGTCTGGGCCTGGAGCCAACTGGCCGGTGGCGTCACCTTCCTGGCCGTGCTGCTGCTCCTGGTGCCCCGGTGCGTACCGCTGCGCCAGGGCCGTCCCGCCCTGCTGGTCGGCTGCCTGGGCGCCGCCGGGCTCGCGGGCCTGCTCTCGGCCCTGCCGGTCTGGGTCATCCTCTGGCTCGGTGACCGGCTGCACGGCTACGCCCCTCCCGACCAGGCCTTCGTGGACCAGCTGACCCTCGGCATGACGGTCGGCCTGCTCACCGGTCTGGTCCTCAGCCTCGTCCTGCTCTCCCTGGCGACCCGGCCGGAGGACGGCGCCCCGACCGCCCGGCAAGCCACCCGCAAGCGTGAACGGAGCACCGGTATGGCCGAGTACCAGCGACCGAACTCCCCGCTGCTGGGCAGCACGCCGGGCGACGCGACCAGGTACGTCAGCGCGGCGACCTACACCCACGACGAACTGGCCGACTCGATCGTCGAGTACGTGGTCCACGACGAGTTCGGCGCCGTCGCCACCTCGCCCGGGTTCGACCTGGTCCCGGTGGCCCGGCACAGCATCGCCGCGCAGGGCCTGCGCCGGAAGCGCGACCTGGCGCTCACGATGGTGTTCGGCGCGATCCTGCTGACCGCACCGCTCTGGCTGCTGTTCGCCTGGGGTGCCCTGCGGGCGATGACCGGGTCCTCGCCCGACACCACCACCCGCTGGACGGCCCGTGGCCGCAAGCTGGTCACCACCAGGTACGCGATGGGCCGGCTGCTGGCCGTCGGCCTCGCGGCCTTCGCGGTCGGCCTCACCCTCGCCCTGCTGCTCGGCTCGGCCGACCCGGACGGCCTGCCGAGCTGGCTGCTCGGCAGCTATCTGCTGGGCGTCCCGGCCCTGTTGGTCAGCGTCGGCGGGGTCCTGACGGCGTACCTGGTGACCCTGCGTCACGTCCTGGACGTGGACGCCCGGCTGCGCGGACAGTTCCGCCGCGAGGTGTTCCGCCCCGACCTCCCGGTCTCCCCCTCCGGCACCCGGGAGACCCAGCTCCGACTGGCCGCCGTGGCCAAGGCCCAGCGCGGGAATCTCACCGTCTACAGCGGCTACGACCCGTTCAAGGGCTACTCGGACCGGCACGGCAGCTGGTCGCTCTCGGTGCCGCTGCTGCCCCCGCCGCCGAAGTCGGGCCAACCACTGGTCAAGCTGCGGGAGTTCGACACCTGGGAGCTGATCAACGCGGTCCGACGCCGACTCCAGGAGACCTCGGCCCGGCACGCCACCGACAAGCCGGGGCCGGACGAGAGCGACCTCACGACCCTTCAGCTGCAGGACCGGATCTTCGCCAACGGCGCCACCCTGGCCGGGGTCGACGAACTGCTCCCGCCCCCCGCCCGGAACTCGCCGGCCTTCGCCCTGCCGGAGGAGCGGGTCCGGGAGATCGCGCTCAACCCGACCGGCACCGTGCGCCACTACCTGGCCGCCCATCTGCCGCTCTGGGGCGACGACGTGGTGCCGAACCAGTTCCTGCACATGTCCACCGACGGCCGGACCGTGCACATCCAGTTCGAGCAGCGGATCATCGGTCCGGTGCACGCCTGGTACCACGAGATCGACCTGCTGCCCGCCGCCCTGACCCCGAATCGGCTGCGCATCCTGCGGCTGGCCAGTGTCGGCGGCACCGCCCGGGCCCTGTTCGGCGCACCGAAGGCGGCCGTCCGGCAGGTGACCGCAGCCCGGCGGCGGCAACGGCGGCGGCGGCACGAGCTGCTGACGATCGACGAGAGCCCGGGCTTCGACTTCGGGGCCGTGGTCAGCGTGCGGGAGACGGCCGACAGCCGGCAGTACCAGAACTACTTCCAGGAGATCGACGCCAGGCGGGCCTTCGCCACCCTCCAGCGCCACGCCGCCGCGGCGATCGTGGAGTTCCTGGACGAGCACGGCGTGGACACCCACGAGCTGCGGCAGCAGCAACAGACCATCCTGAACCACGGGGTGATCCAGCAGGGCGGCATCAGCATGGTCGGCAACCAGGCGGTCGGCCAGCACGCGACCGCCCACCAGGAGCCCCCGGCCCCCGGCAAGGCCAACTAGCGGAGGAGCAGCCGATGTCGAACGAACCGGTCACCAACCACGGCGTGCAGCAGTTCGGCGGCCACAGCCAGGTCGGCAACCAGGCGATCGGGCAGCACGCCCGCGCGGTCGGCGGCCCGGTCGGCTTCCAGAACCTGGCCGTCGACCACCGGGCGCTGGCGGTCGAACTCCTGGCCACCGTCGAGCGGTTGCTCGCCGAGCACCGGGCCGAACTCCCGGACGGCGACACCCCGGAGGTCGAAGTGCGGCGCCTGCGAGAGGAGTTGGCCGAGCAGAGCCCCGAACCCGGGGTGCTCCGCCGAGGACTGGACCGGCTGACCGCGATCGCCGCCCCGATCGCCCCGCTCGCGGTGGCGGTCGCCGAACTGACCGGCGCGGTCCGGGGCGTACTGGGCGGGTAGTCAGCCCCTCCGCAGGGCGTCCCAC
The DNA here is from genome assembly GCF_044766665.1 of Kitasatospora sp. NPDC101801. NCBI lineage: Bacteria > Bacillati > Actinomycetota > Actinomycetes > Kitasatosporales > Streptomycetaceae > Kitasatospora > Kitasatospora sp. NPDC101801. Next base: position 10,075 of record NZ_JBIWML010000059.1, on the reverse strand, counting down.
AACTCCTGGACCCGGGGTACCAGTTCGGCCAGCGTCCCGCTGTTGTCGATCACCAGGTCGGCGATCGCCAACCGGGTCTCCCGGTCGGCCTGGGCGGCCATCCGGGCCCGGGCCTCGGCCTCGGTCATGCCGCGCAGCCGGACCAGCCGGTCGATCCGGGCCTCGTCGCCGGCGTCCACCACGACCACCCGGTCGTACAGCGGCGCCAGCCCGTTCTCGGCCAGCAGCGGGACGTCGTGCACCACCACGTCCCGCTCCCCGGCCGCCGCCTCCAGCTCGGCGGAGCGGGCCCGGACCAGCGGGTGCACGATCGCGTTCAGCGCCGCCAGCCGCTCGGGGTCGGCGAACACCAGCGCTCCGAGCGCGGGCCGGTCCAGCGAACCGTCCGCCCGCAGCACCGAGGGACCGAACTCGGCCACCACCACGCGCAGTCCGTCCGTCCCCGGCGCGACCACCTCACGGGCGATCAGGTCGGAGTCCACGATCAGCGCGCCCAGCGCGGCCAGTTGCCTGGACACCTCGCTCTTGCCCGCCCCGATCCCGCCCGTCAGTCCGATCCTCAGCATGGCGTCAGGCTACCGCCCCGTCGAGATCGAGCCGCTCGCCGGGCTCGGGCCGCTCGACCACCAACCCGGCGCCCGCACCGATCATCCGCCCGTGCCCGGCCTGCCCGACCTCGCTGAGCACCGCCTCGTGCACGGCCAGCGCCCGCCGGGGCGCGACCTCGCGGACGTAGTCGATCAGCTCGCCGACCTTCGTCCAGGGACCGCCCAGCGGCAGCAGCAGCGTCTCCACCGGCTGGGGCGGCACGGTCAGCGCGTCGCCCGGGTGGAACAGCCGGCCGTCCAGCAGGAAGCCGACGTTCCGCACCAGTGGGATGTCCGGGTGGATGACGGCGTGCCACTCGCCGTGCACGCTGACGTCGAGGCCGTTGACCTCGAAGACGTCGCCCTCCCCCACCACCCGGACCCGGCCGCCGAGACCGGCCAGCTGCCCGGCCACCGCCGCGTTGGCCCAGATCCGCAGCCCGGGATCCGCCTCGGCCGCCGCGCGCAGCCGGTCCTCCACGAAGTGGTCGAAGTGCTCATGGGTGACCAGCACCGCGTCGGCGCCGCGCAGCGCCTCCTCCTCGGTGAACGCTCCGGGGTCGATGACCACGGTGGCCCGGTCGGTCTCGACGCGTACGCAGGCATGTCCGAACTTGGTGAGTCGCATGCTCAAAACTCTACAGCAGAACTGTACAGTTCTGCTGTAGAGAACCCGGATAGACTCGCCCCATGGAGAATCTCGACCCCCTGGAACTCGCCGCCGAGCTGCGTGTCACCATCGGCACCCTGGTCCGCCGACTGCGGGTCGGCGACGAGCTGCCGCAGAACCAGGCCGCCGTCCTCGGCTGGCTGGTCCGCGAGGGACCGCACACCACCGCCGAGCTGGCGGAGCGTCAGCGGGTCCGGCACCAGTCGATGGCCCGCACCGTCGCACTGCTCACCGAGGCCGGGCTGGTCGAACCGCAGCGGCACGCCACCGACGGCCGCAAGGTGCTGCACGCCGCCACCGCCGAAGGCACCGCCGCCCTGCACGCCCAGCGCAGCCGCCGCGAGGGCGACCTGGCGGCGGCCATCGCGGACCGGCTCACCCCGGCCGAGCAGCACCGGCTGCGGGACGGCATCGCGCTGCTCGGCAGGCTCGGCTGATCGGCCGTACGGATGACCCGGCCATGCCCTCCGGGCTCCGGGCGCGTTGAGCAGGTCGCTCCGTACCGCCCCGAAGGGATGCCCGTCATGAAGCTCACCAAGACCAGGCTCGTCGTCCTGCTGATCACCGCCGCCGGCGGTCTGCTGCTGGCCGGCGCCGGCCCGGCCGCCGCCTGCGACGCGCTCGGCGGGCTGTCCGCGCTCAGCGGCGACTTCGGCAACAGCTGCCTCAGCCGCTGACCGCGACCGGCTCCCGCTCGGCCGGTTCCGCGGCGTCCCGCTGCACCGGCAGCACCACGCCCTGGACCGGCGGCAGCGCGACGTGCTCGGTCAGCCCGATCCGCCGGTGCAGCCGCCGCAGCGGAGCGGGCGCCCACCAGTTGAACTCGCCGAACAGCGTCATGGTGGCCGGCACCAGCAGGCAGCGCACCAGGGTCGCGTCCACCGCGACGGCCACCGCCAGGGCGACGCCCATCTCCTTGACCATCAGCATCTGGCCGGCCGCGAACCCGGCGAAGACGATCACCATCAGCAGCCCGGCCGAGGTGATGATCCGTCCGCTCCGCTGCAGCCCGAGCTCCACCGCGCGGGCACAGCTGTACCCCTCGTCCCGGAGCTCCTTGATCCGGGCCAGCAGGAAGACCTCGTAGTCCATCGAGAGCCCGAACGCGAAGGCGAAGACCAGCACGGGTATGAAGGTCTCCAGACCGCCGGTCGGGGTGAAGCCCAGCAGGCCGCTGAAGTACCCGTGCTGGAACACCAGGGTGAGCGCGCCCAGCGAGGCACCCAGCGAGAGCACGTTCATCAGCAGCGCCTTGAGCGGCATCACCACCGAACCGGTCATCAGGAACAGCAGCACCAGCGTGCCGACCGCGACCAGCCCCAGCGCCCACGGGCCCCGGGTGGCGATCTCGTGCTGGAAGTCGACCACCGAGGCGGCGTCGCCCGTCACGTGCGTGGTCAGCCCGCCCCGGTGGTCGCGGAGTTCGCCGACCACGGCCTTGGCCCCGGCGCCCTGCGGGTCGCCCGCCACCAGCACCTCGACCGTGGTGAGCCCGGGCGAGACGGGCGAGACCGCCCGGATGCCGGTGACGCCGGGCAGTTTGGCGACCACCTGGTCGGTGTACTGCTGCGTGGCGGCCCGGCCGTCCTCGACCACCACGGTGACCGGGGCGGGGGCGAGCCGGGGGAAGCGCTGGTCGACGGTCTCGGCCACCTGGCGGCCCGCCGAGGACGCGGGCAGCACCCCGGCGCCGGAGCTGCGCCAGTCCGAGCCGAGGAAGGGAGCGCCCGCCGCCATCAGCAGCGCGACGCAGATCAGCACCACCGGCACCGCGCGACGCTGCACCCGGCGGGCCGTCCGGGCGAAGAACCCGTCGTCCGAGACCGGTCCGCTCGGCGTTCTGACCCGGTGTCCGACGAAGCCGAGCAGCGCGGGGATCAGGGTGAGCGCCGCCGCGACGGCGATCACCACCACGCTCACACCGGCCACCGCGACGGCCCGGAAGACCGGGCTGGTGAAGACGAAGAGGCCGGACAGCGCGACGGTGACGGTCAGTCCGGAGAAGGCGACCGTCCGGCCTGCCGTGGCGGCGGTCCGCTCGACGGCGGCCGCGATCGCGGAGCCGTGGCCGCGCTCCTCGCGGAACCGGTTGACCATCAGCAGCGCGTAGTCGATCGAGAGCCCGAGGCCGAGCACGGTGGCTATCGGCAGCACGCTGGTGTCGATGTCCATCAGCCGGCTGAAGCCGAACATCGCCAGCAGCGCCCCGCCGACCGAGGCGACCGCCCCGATCACCGGCAGGCTGGCGGCCGCGAAGCCGCCGAAGACCAGCACCATCACCAGCAGGGTCAGCGGCAGCGTGACGATCTCGCCGAACCGGGTGTCCCGCTCGGTCTGGTCCTTGACCTCCTGCTGGGTCACCAGGTCGCCGCCCACCGTGACGTGGGTGCCGGGGGCGTCGATCGCGGCCAGTTCGGCCGTCACGGCCTTCAGTTGGGCGTCGGTGCTGCCGTCGGCCATCCGCACCGAGACCAGTCCGGCCCTGCCGTCGGTCGAGGTGAGCGCACCGTCGGTGCCGTACGGGTCGGAGACCGAGGTCACCCCGGGCAGTCCGCCGATGTCGGCGGTGGCGGCCGTCACGGCGGCCCGGACCGCCGGATCGTCCACCGGTGCGCCGTCCACCACCGCGGTCACGGTGCCCCGGGCCGGGTCGGCGGCGGCCACCGCGGCCGTACCGGCGGCCGACTCCGAGCCGCCCGCCGCCGTGGTCGACACGCTGCTGTCGAACACCCGCCCGCCGATCAGCACCCCCAGCAGCAGCACCACGACCCACAGTCCCAGCACCCAGCGACGGTGACGGTGGCAGAACCGGCCGAGAGCCGCGAGCCGCCCGCCGACCTGAGGTCCGGCGGGCTGGGAGGTGGGCGGTGCCGCAGTGAGGATGGTGCGCATAAGTGCGTAGCCTTTCGGGCAGTTCCCCTCAAAGCTAGGCGTAAACCCACCAATGCCCTATACCCGTGACCGGAGTTCCATCTCACACGAACGAACCCCCCGTCCCGGGAACCGGGACGGGGGGTTCGTCAGTGACCAACCCTCAGTGAAGAGGGATGAGATCAGCTCTGGCCACCGGCCAGCTTCTCGCGCAGCGCGGCGAGCGCCTCGTCCGAAGCGAGAGCGCCGGAGCCCTCGTCGCTGCTGGACGAGTAGGAGCCACCGGCAGCGGCGACAACGGCCTCGCCACTCTCGGCAGCGGCCTCGGCGTCGGCCTCACGGCTCTTGATGACCTGGGCCTGGTGCTGCTCGAAGCGGGTCTGCGCCTCGGCGTACTGGGCCTCCCACGCCTCACGCTGCTTCTCGAAGCCCTCGAGCCAGTCGTTGGTCTCGGGGTCGAAGCCCTCGGGGTAGATGTAGTTACCCGCGTCGTCGTACGAGGCAGCCATGCCGTACAGGGTCGGGTCGAACTCGACCGTGGCCGGGTCGGCACCGAGCGACTCGTTGGCCTGCTTCAGCGAGAGGCTGATGCGGCGACGCTCGAGGTCGATGTCGATGACCTTGACGAAGATCTCGTCGCCGACCTGGACGACCTGCTCCGGGATCTCCACGTGGCGCTCGGCCAGCTCGGAGATGTGGACCAGGCCCTCGATGCCCTCGTCGACGCGCACGAACGCACCGAACGGAACGAGCTTGGTGACCTTACCGGGGACGACCTGACCGATCTGGTGCGTCCGGGCGAACTGCTGCCACGGGTCCTCCTGGGTCGCCTTCAGCGACAGGGAGACGCGCTCGCGGTCCATGTCAACGTCGAGAACCTCGACGGTGACCTCCTGGCCGACCTCGACAACCTCGGACGGGTGGTCGATGTGCTTCCAGGACAGCTCGGAGACGTGCACGAGGCCGTCGACGCCACCCAGGTCCACGAAGGCACCGAAGTTGACGATCGAGGAGACGACGCCGGAGCGCACCTGGCCCTTCTGCAGGGTGGTGAGGAAGGTCTGGCGGACCTCGCTCTGGGTCTGCTCCAGCCAGGCACGGCGGGACAGGACCACGTTGTTGCGGTTCTTGTCCAGCTCGATGATCTTGGCCTCGAGCTCCTTGCCCACGTAGGGCTGGAGGTCGCGGACGCGGCGCATCTCGACGAGCGAGGCCGGCAGGAAGCCACGGAGGCCGATGTCGAGGATGAGACCACCCTTGACGACCTCGATGACGGTACCGGTGACGATCCCGTCCTCTTCCTTGATCTTCTCGATCGTGCCCCAGGCGCGCTCGTACTGAGCCCGCTTCTTGGACAGGATCAGACGACCCTCCTTGTCCTCCTTCTGGAGAACCAGGGCCTCGATCTCGTCGCCGACCTTGACGACCTCGTGCGGGTCGACGTCGTGCTTGATCGAGAGCTCACGGGAGGGGATGACACCCTCGGTCTTGTAACCGATGTCGAGGAGAACCTCGTCACGGTCGACCTTCACGATGATGCCCTCGACGATGTCGCCATCGTTGAAGTACTTGATGGTCTCGTCGATCGCCGCGAGGAACGCTTCCGCGTCGCCGATGTCGTTGATCGCGACCTGCGGGGTGGTGCTGACAGAGGTGTCGGTGGGGCTCGTCATTAGGAAAAGGGCTCCGGTACGGACAAGAAGTCGTAGGTAATGCCACGCGGAGGGCCCGTATCGCTCCCACCGAAAGCCGGACAGCCAAGAACACGGCCCACCATTCGTCTGACCGAAGGTGTCCGTCTTGCGACCGTGGGGTCTTCGACAGATGCGAGCGCGACCTGCTCCGTCCGAGGCGCGCAGGCCCGCAGCGCAACTTGTAGCATACGGGGCCAGCCCGGCACGGTCAACGCCGAACAGGGCGAGACGGTGGAGGCCGGGATGGATCAGGCCATATCCTCCGATTGCGCGTCTCACGACGGCAGCCGCAGGGGCCTCTCCCCGGATGCCACGGTCACGACCCGGTACCTTGCGGCTCCGGATTCGCGACAGCAGCGCTTCCGCAGTCCATACCCTACGCGACGGGCTCTATGACCTTGGCCACCACCCCCGCCTTCGACCCGGACGATCTTGCTCCCGCCGACCTGCCCGAGGAGGACGAGGACGACGCGCTCCGCCGGGACGCCGAGGCCGACGAGTCCAGCCGGGCCAGCCGCCTCTGGTGGGACCGGAACGCCGACGAGTACCAGGACGAGCACGGCGAGTTCCTCGGCGACGACCGCTTCACCTGGTGCCCCGAGGGCGTGGACGAGACCGAGGTCAGGCTCCTCGGGCCCGCCGACGCGCTGAAGGGCGCCCGGGTGCTGGAGATCGGCTCCGGCGCCGCCCAGTGCTCCCGCTGGCTGGCCGCCCAGGGCGCCCGCCCGGTCGCGCTGGACATCTCCTACCGCCAGCTCCAGCACTCCCGCCGGATCGACCTCGGCCGGGGTGCCGAGCCGATCGCGGTGGTGCAGGCCGACGGCTCGGTGCTGCCGTTCGCGGACGGCTCCTTCGACCTGGCCTGCTCGGCGTACGGGGCGGTGCCGTTCAGCGCGGACACCGCCGAACTGATGCGCGAGGTGCACCGGGTGCTGCGGCCCGGGGGCCGCTGGGTCTTCTCGGTCACCCACCCGATCCGCTGGGCCTTCCCGGACGAGCCGGGCGAGGAGGGGCTGACCGCCAGCTCCTCGTACTTCGACCGCACCCCGTACGTCGAGCAGGACGCCGAGGGGCGGGCCACCTACGTCGAGCACCACCGGACCCTCGGGGACCGGGTGCGCGAGCTGGTCGGGGCCGGCTTCCGGCTGCTGGACCTGGTCGAGCCGGAGTGGCCGGCGGAGCTGGAGCAGACCTGGGGCGGCTGGAGCCCGCTGCGCGGCGAGCTGTTCCCCGGTACCGCGATCTTCGTGGCCGAACGGGGCTGACCGGTGCGCTCCGTCGGGCTCGAACTGCCGGTCCGCACCGCCGTACCCGCCCTGCAGCGGGCGCTGGCGGACTCGGGCGTCGCCGTGCTCGCGGCGCCGCCCGGGACGGGCAAGACCACCCTGGTGCCGCTCGCCCTGGCCGGGCTGGTGGACGCCCTGCCGGGCCCGGCCCGGCGGGTGCTGGTGGCCGAGCCCCGGCGGCTCGCGGTGCGGGCCGCCGCGCGGCGGATGGCCTGGCTGCTCGGCTCCGCGGTCGGTGAGCAGGTCGGACTGACGGTGCGGGGCGAACGCCGGGCCGGACCGGGCACCGTGGTCGAGGTGGTCACCACCGGCGTACTGCTGCAACGTCTTCAGCGGGACCAGGAGTTGACCGGGGTGGACGTGGTGGTGCTGGACGAGTGCCACGAACGCCACCTGGACGCCGACACCGCGCTGGCCTTCCTGCTGGACGTCCGGGCCACCCTGCGGCCCGAGCTCGGGATCGTCTGCGCCTCGGCCACCTCGGACACCGCCGCCTGGGCCGAACTGCTCGGCGGAGCCCCGGTGGTGGAGGCGCACGGGACCGCCCACCCGGTCGAGGTGGTCTGGGCCCCGCCGCCGCGCGGGGTGAAGCCGCCGCAGGGCACCAGGACCGACCCGCTGCTGCTGGAGCACGTGGCCGGCACGGTCCGCCGGGCGCTCGCCGAGCGGGCCGGGGACGTGCTCTGCTTCCTGCCCGGGGTCGGCGAGATCGCCCGGGTGGCGGGGCAGTTGGGCACCTCGGTGGAGGTGCTGCAGCTGCACGGGCAGGCCCCGCAGGCGGTCCAGGACGCCGCGCTCTCGGCCGGCACCGGGCGGCGGGTGATCCTGGCCACCTCGGTCGCCGAGTCCTCGCTGACCGTGCCGGGCGTCCGCGTGGTGGTGGACTCCGGGCTGGCCCGCGAGCCGCGCACCGACCACGCCCGCGGACTGGCCGGGCTGGTCACCGTACGGGCCTCGCTGGCCGCCGGGCGGCAGCGGGCCGGCCGGGCCGGCCGGGAGGCGCCCGGGGTGGTCTACCGGTGCTGGGCCGAGGCGGAGGACGCCCTCGCCGCCCCGTTCCCCACCCCGGAGATCGCCCAGGCCGAGCTGACCTCCTTCGCGCTCCAGGCCGCCTGCTGGGGCGACCCGGACGCCACCGGGCTCGCGCTGCCCGACCGGCCGCCGGGCGGGGCGATGGCCGCCGCCCGGCGGGTGCTGACCGGCCTCGGCGCGGTGGACCAGGATGGCCGGGCCACCCCGCGCGGCCGGCGGATCGTCCGGAGCGGGCTGCACCCCCGGCTGGCGCGCGCCCTGCTGGACGGCGCACGGCTGGTCGGCGCGCGCCGGGCGGCCGAGGTGGTCGCCCTGCTCTCCGAGGAACCGCCCCGGGCCTTCGGCGACGACCTCGCTGAGGTCTGGCGCCGGGTCAGATCGGCCTCGGACGACCCGTACGCGCGCCGTTGGAAGGACGAGACCCGCCGACTGCGGCGGCTGGTGGACGAGCCCGACACCGGCCCGCCGGACGCCCGGGCGGCCGGTCTGGTGGTCGCCCTGGCCTACCCCGAGCGGGTGGCCCGGGCGCGCGCCACGGACGGCCCGTACCTGATGGCCGCCGGGACCGCCGCCGAACTGGGCGCCGGCTCCCGGCTGGCCGGCACGGAGTGGATCGCGGTGGCCGTCGCGGACCGCCCCGCCGGTTCGCCGTCGGCGCGGGCCCGGCTGGCGGTCGCGCTGGACGAGGCCACCGCCCGGCAGGCCGGGGCGGCCCTGCTGACGGAGCGCGAGGAGGTCGAATGGTCGGTCCGGCAGGGCGAGCTGACGGCCCGTCGGGTCTCCTCGCTGGGCGCGATCGAACTGGCGGCGGCGCCGCTGACCAAGCCCGACCGCGCACTGGTCCGGGCCGCCCTGCTGGACGGGCTGGCCCGGGAGGGCGTCGGCACCCTGCTCCGCTGGACGCCGGACGCGGTCTCGTTGCGGGCCCGACTGGCCTTCCTGCACCGGGAGCTGGGCGGGAACTGGCCGGACGTCGGCGACGACGCCTTGGCCGTCGGCGACTGGCTGGAGCCGGAGCTGTCCCGGGCCGGGCGCCGGGCCGACCTCGAACGGATCGACCTGGTCGGGGCGTTGCAGCGGCTGCTGCCGTGGGCGACCGGCGAGGCCGGCCGGCTGGCGGAGCTGGCGCCGGAACGGATCACCGTGCCGACCGGCTCGAAGATCCGGGTCGACTACTCCGGGGACCGGCCGGTACTGGCCGTGAAGCTGCAGGAGCTGTTCGGCTGGCAGGCCGCACCGGCCCTGGCGGGCGGCCGGGTGCCGCTGACGGTCCATCTGCTCTCCCCCGCCGGCCGCCCGGCCGCCGTCACCGGCGACCTGGCCACCTTCTGGCGCGAGGGCTACAAGGCCGTCCGGGCCGACCTCCGCGGCCGCTACCCCCGCCACCCCTGGCCCGAGGACCCCACCACCGCCGAGCCGACCCGCCGAGCGAACACCCGCCGCTAGCAGCTGCGCCGTAGGCAGGCGCTCAGCGGTCAACTACCCAAGGGCTCGGGGGCTGCGCCGTAGGCAGGCGCCCAGCCGTCAACTACCCAAGGGCTCGGGGGCTGCGCCGTAGGCAGGCGCCCAGCCGTCAACTACCCAAGGGCTCGGGGGCTGCGCCGTAGGCAGGCGCTCAACCGTCAGCTACCCAGGGGCTCGGGGAACTGCGAGGAGATCTGGCGTGCGGGTCACTGCGAAAGTGCCTGACCACCCCTGAACGGATCACCTGTACCGAGGCCGGCGTCGCAGTTCCCCGAGCCCCTGACTCCGTAGCGGGCTGAGCACCTGCCAAAAAGGCCGGCGTCGCCCACGCGGCGGAGCCGCACAACAGCACAGCCCCGAGCCCCTGCCGGCCGCAGGCTAGGGCGCGTATTTGGTCGTGATCAAGCGGTGGTTCTGGCGAGGTCCTTGATCCAGATCATCGCGCCGCGAAGCTGGAGGCCGGCGAGGTAG
>NZ_JBIWML010000058.1:0-34055 GCF_044766665.1 Kitasatospora sp. NPDC101801 | reverse complement strand
GCCAGCGACAGCACCCCCGCCACGTGAGCGGCCGCGATCTCACCCACCGAGTGACCCGACACGAAGTCAGGCCGCACACCCCACGACTCCACCAGACGGAACAACGCCACCTCGACCGCGAACAACGCACGCTGCGTGTTCACCGTCCGGTTCAACTCATCAACATCGTCACCCCAGACCACCTCCCGCAGCGACCCACCCAACGCACCCAACACCTCGTCAAAAGCAGCCGCGAACACCGGGAACGCAGCATGCAGCTCACGCCCCATCCCCAACCGCTGCGACCCCTGACCCGTGAACAGGAAGGCGAGCTTGCCCTCCCGCACGAAGTCGGCCACACCCGCGCCCGCCGCCAGCGCGTCCAGCGCCTCGGCGAGCTGCTCGCGGTCGGCGCCGAGCGCCACCGCCCGGTGCTCCAGCCCGGCCCGGCCGGTGACCAGACCCAGCGCGGCCGAGGTGAGTTCACCGTCCTCCAGGGTCTCCAGGTAGGAACGGAGCCCGGCCGCCTGGGCGCTGAGGGCCTGCGCGGTCCGGCCCGAGACCACCCACGGGACGAGGGTGGCGTCACCGACCGGCGCGGCCGCGACGGCGGCCGGCTGCGACGGCTCGGGAGCCTGCTCGACGATGACGTGCGCGTTGGTGCCGCTGATGCCGAAGGACGAGACCCCCGCCCGGCGCACCCGACCGGTCTCCGGCCACGGCCGGGCCTCGGTCAGGAGCTCGATCTCACCGGCCTCCCAGTCCACCTGCGGGGACGGCTGCTCGGCGTGCAGCGTGCGCGGCAGGACGCCGTGCCGGATCGCCTCGACCATCTTGATGATGCCGCCGACACCCGCCGCCGCCTGGGTGTGACCCATGTTGGACTTGAGCGAGCCGAGCCAGAGCGGCTGCCCCTCCGGACGGTCCTGACCGTACGTCGCCAACAGCGCCTGCGCCTCGATCGGGTCACCCAGCGTGGTGCCCGTGCCGTGGCCCTCGACCGCGTCGACGTCCGAGGTGGTCAGGCCGGCCGTGGCCAGCGCCTGCTGGATCACCCGCTGCTGGGACGGGCCGTTCGGCGCCGTCAGGCCGTTCGAGGCACCGTCGGAGTTGACCGCCGAGCCCCGGATCAGGCCGAGCACCTGGTGACCGTTGCGCTGGGCGTCGGAGAGCCGCTCCAGCAGGAGCATGCCGACGCCCTCACCCCAGCCGGTGCCGTCCGCACCGGCACCGAAGGACTTGCACCGGCCGTCGGCGGCCAGGCCGCGCTGACGGCTCATGTCGATGAAGGTGTCGGGGGTGGACATCACGGTCACACCACCGGCCAGCGCGAGCGAGCACTCGCCCTGCCGGAGCGCCTGGATCGCCCAGTGCATGGCGACCAGCGAGGAGGAGCAGGCGGTGTCGACCGAGACCGCCGGGCCCTCCAGTCCGAGGGTGTACGCCACCCGGCCGGAGACCACGCTCGCCAGGCTGCCGTTGCCGTGGTAGGCCGCGATCTCCTCGGGGAGCGGGCCCATCCGCAGGCCCCAGTCGTGGTACATCACCCCGGCGAAGACGCCGGTGTCACTGCCGCGCAGCGAGTGCGGGTCGAGACCGGCCCGCTCCAGGGTCTCCCAGGAGACCTCCAGCAGCAGGCGCTGCTGCGGGTCCATCGCCTGCGCCTCACGCGGGCTGATCCCGAAGAAGTCCGCGTCGAACTGGGCGGCGTCGTACAGGAAGGCGCCCTCGCGGCTGGAGCTCTTGCCGGGCTTGCCGGGCTCCGGGTCGTACAGGTCGGCGGGCCAGCCGCGGTCGGCCGGGAACCGGTCGATGACGTCCCGGCCCTCGTCCACCAGCTGCCACAGGCCCTCGGGCGAGGTGACCCCGCCCGGGTAGCGGCAGGCCATCGAGACGATCGCGATCGGGTCGTCGGCGCCGGCCACGGTGGCCGCCCGCTCACGGCGGGGGGCGGTGGCGGGGGTGCTGGTGACCTTGCTCGCGATGTGCTCGGCGAGCGCGCGCGGGTTCGGGTAGTCGAAGGTGAGGGTGGCGCTGAGCCGCAGTCCGGTGGCGGCGTTCAGGCGGTTGCGCAGTTCGACGGCGGCCAGCGAGTCGAAGCCGAGCTCGTTGAACGCCCGGCCCGCGCTGACCGAGTCGGCGCTGTCGTGGCCGAGCACCGAGGCGGCGTGGGTGCGGACCAGGTCGAGCAGGGTCTCCACCCGCTCGGCCTCGGCCAGCCCGGCCAGCTGCTGCACCAGCGGGGTCTCGTCGGCCGACCGGCCGACCCCGGCGGCGGCCCGGCGCGGGACCGCGCGGACCAGGCCGCGGAGCAGCTGCGGGACACCGTCGGTACGGGCCTGGAGCGCCCGCAGGTCGATCCGGACCGGGATGACGGACGGCTCGGTGGTGGTCAGCGCGCGGTCGAACAGCGCCAGGTTCTCGTGCGGGAGCAGCCCCGCCATACCGAGCCGGCGGGCCCGCTGGAGGGCGGCCTCGTCCAGGTCGGCGCCCATGCCCGCGCCGCCCAGCCAGAGGCCCCAGGCCAGCGAGGTGACGGGCAGTCCGGCGGCCTTGCGCCTGGCCGCCAGCGCGTCCAGGAAGAGGTTGGCGGCGGCGTAGTTGCCCTGGCCCGCGCCGTCCAGCGCGGTGGCGGTCGAGGAGTAGAGCACGAAGGCCCTGAGGTCCTGACCCTCGGTCAGCTCGTGCAGGTTCCAGGTGGCGTCCACCTTGGGGCGCATCACGTGGTCCACCCGGGCCGGGGTGAGCGAGCCCACCAGGCCGTCGTCCACCACACCGGCGGTGTGCACCACGGCGGTCAGCGGGTGCCCGGCGGGCACCTCGGCCAGTACGGCGGCCAGCGCCGCGCGGTCGGCGGCGTCCACCGCCGCCACGGTCACCGAGGCGCCGAGCTCGGTCAGTTCGGCCGACAGCTCGGTGGCGCCGGGCGCCGACGGGCCGCGCCGGCTGGTCAGCAGCAGGTGCCGGACGCCGTGGTTGACCACCAGGTGGCGGGCCAGGTGGCCGCCGAGGCCACCGGTGCCGCCGGTGATCAGGACGGTGCCGGTGGCGTCCCACGGGGAGTCCTCGGTCTCCGCGTCGGCCGGCAGCGCGGCCACCCGGGGCACCAGGAACTCACCGTCGCGCAGCGCGAGTTCGCTCTCACCGGCGGCCAGTGCGGCGGACAGCGCGCGCTCGGAGTCGGCGCTGCCGTCCAGGTCGGCCAGCACGAAGCGGCCGGGGTTCTCGGCCTCGGCCGAGCGGACCAGGCCCCAGACCACGGCCTGGGCCGGGTCGATCGGGTCGCCGTCCCGGGCGACCACCGCGTTCCGGGTGAGCACCACCAGCCGGGCGGCCTCGGTGCTCTCGTCGGCCAGCCAGTCCTGGACGGCGGTCAGCGCGTCGGCGGTCACCAGGCGGACCACGTCCGGCAGTTCGCCGGCGGGGGTGGCGATCACCGGGCGGCGGACGAAGCCGTCCGAAGCCTGGCCCGTCGGAAGGGCGAGCGGCTGCCAGCCGATCCGGTAGAGCGGCTCGCGGCGGCCGGCCCGGCCGGCCTCCAGCTGCTCGGCGGAGACCTGACGCAGCACCAGCGACTCGACCCGGGCCACCGGGTGGCCGGCCTGGTCGGCGATGGCCAGCGCCAGGCCGTCGGTCCCGTTCGGGGTGATCCTGACCCGGACGGCGGTGGCGCCGACCGAGTGCAGCGCGACCCCGGACCAGGCGAACGGCACCCGGGTGCCGTCCGGCACCGGTCCGGCCAGGTCGGCGGCGTGCAGCGCGGCGTCCAGCAGCGCGGGGTGCAGCCCGAACCCGTCGGCCCGGACCTCCGGGTCGAGGGCGACCTCGGCGTACACCTCGCCGCCGAGCTCCCAGGCGGCCCGGACGGCCCGGAAGGCCGGTCCGTAGCCGTAGCCCTGGCCGGCCATCTGCTCGTACAGACCGCTGACGTCGAGCGGCCGGGCGCCCTGCGGCGGCCAGACCGCCGACTGGTCGGTCCCGGCGACCGGGGCGCCGGTGCCGAGGAGGGCCTCGGCGTGCCGGTCCCACGGGCCGTCCCCGGTCCGGGAGTAGAACTCGACGGTGCGCCGGCCGGAGCCGTCGGCGACGCCGACCACCACCTGCAGCGCGACGTCGCCCTCGGTCGGGATCACCAGCGGGGCGGCCAGCGTGAGTTCCTCGACCAGGTCGCAGCCGACCTGGTCGCCGGCGGCCAGCGCCAGTTCGACGAAGGCGGTGCCGGGCAGCAGCACCACGCCCGCGATGACGTGGTCGCCCAGCCAGGGCTGGGCCCGCAGCGAGAGCCGGCCGGTGAGCACCACGGTGTCCGACCCGGCCAGGCTGACCGCCGCACCCAGCAGCGGGTGCTGGACGGCGTCCTGGCCGAGACCGGCCGCGTCGGCGGCCACGGTGGGCGCGGTCAGCCAGTAGCGCTTGTGCTGGAACGCGTAGGTGGGCAGCGCGACCCGGCGCGGGGAGAGACCCGCGTACGGGGTGTCGCCGTCCAGCGTGCCGCCCCGGGCGTGCACCCGGGCGACGGCGGTGGTCAGTTCCCTGACCTCGTCCCGGCCGGACCGCAGGGCGGCGACGAAGACCGCGTCGGCGGCCTGCTCGGGGACGCAGTCCTGGCCCATCGCGGTCAGCACCGCGTCGGGCCCGAGCTCCAGGAAGGTGCGGACGCCGTTGGCGGCCAGGCTCTCGACCGCGTCGTGGAAGCGGACCGACTCCCGCACGTGGCCCACCCAGTACTCCGGCGAGGTCAGTTCCTCGGCGGTGGCCGGGCGGCCGGTGACGGTGGAGACGATCGGGATGCGCGGGGCGGAGTAGCTGAGGATGCCGGCGATCAGGCCGAACTCCTCCAGCATCGGCTCCATCAGCGGCGAGTGGAAGGCGTGCGAGACCCGCAGCCGCTTGGTCCGCTCGAACCGGGCGGCGATCGCCAGGACGGCGTCCTCCTCGCCGGAGACCACCACCGAGCGCGGGCCGTTCACGGCCGCGATCCTGACGCCGGCGGTGAGCAGCGGGAGGATCTCCGCCTCGCTCGCCTGGATCGCCACCAGCGCGCCGCCGGTGGGCAGTTCCTGCATCAGGCGGCCACGGGCGGCCACCAGGGTGGCGGCGTCCTCCAGCGAGAGCACCCCGGCCACGTGGGCCGCGGCGATCTCGCCGACCGAGTGGCCGGCCAGGAAGTCCGGGTGCAGGCCCCAGGACTCCACCAGGCGGTAGAGCGCGACCTCGACCGCGAACAGCGCGACCTGGGCGTAGCAGGTCTGGTGCAGCAGTTCGGCCTCGGGCGATCCCTCGGCGGCGAACAGCACGTCCCAGAGCGGGAGTTCGAGCTGGAGGTCGAGGTAGCCGATGGCCTGGTCGAGCGCGCGGGCGAAGACCGGGTAGGTGTCGTAGAGCTGACGGCCCATCGCCAGTCGCTGGCAGCCCTGGCCGGTGAACAGGAAGGCCACCCGGCCGGCCGGGGCGGTGCCCCGGAACGTCCCGGGAATCTCGGCGCCCTCCGCCAACGCCCGCAGGACGGTGAGCAGTTCGTCGCGGTCCTCGGCCACCAGGACGGCCCGCTCCGCGAGCGTGGCCCGGGTGGTGGCGAGCGAGTGGCCGAGGTCGGCCGGGGTGAGCTCGGGGTCGGCCTCGACCAGCGCGAGCAGCCGCTCGGCCTGGCCGCGCAGCGCGGGGCCGGTCTTGGCGCTGACCGTGACGGTGACCGGGAGCGGGGTCGCGGCGGACTCGGCACCGGCCTCGGCGGGCTCGACGGCCGGCGGCTCCTCGATGATCACGTGCGCGTTGGTGCCGCTGACGCCGAACGAGGAGACGCCGACCAGCCGGGGACGCTCGGCGTCCCGGGGCCAGTCCCGGTCCTCGGTCAGCAGCCGGACGTCGCCGGCCGACCAGTCGATGCTGCTGGACGGCGCGTCCACGTGCAGGGTGCGGGGCAGCACGCCGTGCCGCATCGCCATGATGACCTTGACGATGCTCGCCACGCCGGCGGCGGCCTGGGTGTGGCCGATGTTGGACTTCACCGAGCCGAGCCAGAGCGGCCGGTCCTCCGGGCGGCCCCGGCCGTAGGTGGCCAGCAGCGCCTGGGCCTCGATCGGGTCGCCGAGGGTGGTGCCGGTGCCGTGCGCCTCGACCGCGTCCACCTGGTCCGCCGTCAGCCCGGCGGTGGCCAGGGTGTCGCGGATCAGCCGCCGCTGGGCGGCGCCGCTGGGGGCGGTCAGGCCGTTGCTGGCGCCGTCCTGGTTGATGCCGGTGCCGCGCACCACGGCCAGCACCGGGTGGCCGAGCCGCTGGGCGTCGGAGAGCCGCTCGACCACCAGCACGCCGACGCCCTCGCCGAAGGCGGTGCCGTCGGCGGCCTCGGCGAACGCCTTGATCACGCCGTCCTCGGCCAGTCCGCGCTGGCGGCTGAACTCGGTGAAGATCGCCGGGCTGCCCATCAGCGTCACGCCACCGGCCAGCGCGAGCGAGGACTCGCCCCGGCGCAGCGACTGGACGGCCAGGTGCAGGGCGACCAGCGAGCTGGAGCAGGCGGTGTCGATGGTGAGCGCCGGGCCCTCCAGACCGAGGGTGTACGCCACCCGCCCGCTGGCGATGGAGAGCGCGGTGCCGGTCAGCAGGTAGCCGTCCAGGCCCTCGGGGCTCTCGTGCGAGCGGACGCCGTACTCGTGCGCGCCGGCCCCGAGGAAGACGCCGGCCCGGGTGCCCCGGAGCTCGGTCGGGTCGATGCCCGCGTGCTCCAGCGCCTCCCAGGCGGCCTCCAGGGTGACCCGCTGCTGCGGGTCCATGGTGAGCGCCTCGCGCGGGCTGATGCCGAAGAAGTCGGCGTCGAACTCGGCGGCGTCGTAGAGGAATCCACCCTTGCGGGTGTAGCTGCGGCCCGGTGCGTCCGGGTCCGGGTCGAAGAGGTTGTCGAGGTCCCAGCCACGGTCGTCCGGGAAGTCACCGGAGACGGTGCGGCCCTCGCTGACGATCCGCCAGAGCGCCTCGGGGGTGGTCACCTCGCCGGGGAAGCGGATGCCGACGCCGACGATGGCGATCGGCTCGTCGTCCGCGTAGGCCGCCAGGGTGGACACCGCGGCGTCCTCCGGCAGGCCCAGCGCCTCGGCCCGCAGGTACTCGGCGAGCAGCGCGGGGGTCGGGTGGTCGAAGCCCGCCGTGACCGGCAGGGCCAGGCCGGTGGCCGCGTTCAGCCGGGCGTGCACCTCGACCAGACCGAGCGAGTCGAGGCCCTGCTCCTTGAACGGGCGGTCGGCCTCGACCACCGGCTCGACCCCGGGGCGCACTCTGCGCAGCACCGCCCGGGTCTGCTCGGCCACCAGGTCCAGCAGCACCCTGCGCTGCTCGGAAACCGGCAGCGCCTCCAGTCGACGGACCAGCTCGGACCGGTCCACCGGCGTCTGCCCGTCACCGGAAACGAAACTCCCAGACTCGCTCATCGAGATACGCTCCACTTTATCCGTCTTCGCCGGCAGGCCACGCACGGGCAGCCACAGAAACGCACACTACGGAAACTCGAACACCCGCCCAAGCCCCTAAGGCCCCCTAGGGCCCCCAGACTGCGATTACGGGTGTACAAGGGGCGGGCCGACCGTGGTACCAAAACCCTGGATAGCTCTAGCCGACAGGGGACTGATTCACGTGAACTTGAGTGCCGAGAATTACGCGCAGCGGCCTGCCGAGCGAATTCATGAATTCATGCTCGCCCCGGTCGCATTCGCTCCGGAACGACCCGCCGTGGTCGAATCCGACGGGGTCGGCGGGCTGGTCACCACCACCTACCGGGAACTCGCGGACCGGGTCGACCGCTACGCCGCCGCCCTGCTGGATCTCGGCCTGGACATCGGGGACCGGGTGATCCTGGAGTCGGACACCTCGGGGCACGCGATCGCGCTGCTCCTGGCCTGCTCCAAAGCCGGGGTGGCGTTCGTCCCGGTCAGCCCGGAGACCCCGGACAAGCGGCTGCACTCGATCATCTCGACCACCGCCCCGGCCCTGCACCTGCAGAGCCCGACCGGCGCCCGGCAGGGCATCCCGGCCGAGGTCGGCACCGCCAGGTTCGGCCCGAACGGGCTGGCCGTGGAGCGCCCGCCGGTGGCCCGGGTCCGGCACCGCAGGGAGGCGTCCGCCACCGACCCGGCGTACATGATCTTCACCTCAGGCACCACCGGCCGCCCCAAGGGCGTGGTGATGAGCCACCGCGGCGTGGTGGCCTTCTACCGGGGCATGCTGACGGCCGGCATCGTCGGCACCGAGGACCGGGTGGCCACCACCTCGCCGCTGCAGTTCGACTTCTCGCTGCTGGACATCGGCCTGGCGCTGGGCAGCGGGGCCACCGTGGTCCCGGTGCCGCGCGCCGCGCTGCCCTGGCCACGGCGCTTCCTGGCCTTCCTGAACGAGGCCGAGGTGACCCAGGTGAACGGCGTGCCGTCGATCTGGCGCGGCGTGCTGCGGCACGAACTCGCGGGCCTGGCCGAGCTGGAGAAGCTGCGCGGGGTGCTGTTCTGCGGCGAGGACTTCCCGCTGCCCGAGCTCCGGCTGCTCCAGCGGGCCCGGCCGAACGCCCGGCTGGTCAACTGCTACGGCGCCACCGAGTCGATGGCCGCCTCCTTCACCGACGTGCCCAACCCGCTCCCCGACGACCTGGAGAAGCTGTCGATCGGCTTCGCCTACCCGGGCGCCGAGATGACCCTCGTGGACGAGGACGGCAACCCGGTCACCGAGCCCGGCGTGGTCGGCCACATCCACCTGCGCGCCCCGTCGCTGTTCACCGGCTACTGGGACGACGTCGAGGCCACCCGGGCGGCCCAGGTGCCCGACCCGCTCAACCCCAAGTCCGGCCAACTGGTGCTGCGCACCGGCGACCTGGCCTACCAGGGGCCCGACGGCGAGCTGTACTTCTGCGGCCGGGCCGACAACCAGGTGCAGATCCGGGGCAACCGGGTCGAGCTGGGCGAGGTGGAGCGGCGGATCCTGGAGTTCCCCGGGATCACCGCGGCCGCCGCGCTGGTGCTGCCGCGCGCCGACAAGGAGCCGGTGCTCGGCGCCTTCGTGGTGACCGCCAAGGACGGCCAGCAGATCAGCGAGAACGAGATCCGGGCGTTCTGCAAGGAGACCCTGCCAGCCTACATGACCCCGCACGAGCTGCGCGTGGTGGACAGCCTCCCGGTCACCCCGAACGGCAAGATCGACCGCAAGGTACTGGCGGCGAGCGTCGCCTGACGGCACCTCACCCCCAACGGCCGTCGGCCCCGAACCTCCTGAGGGTTCGGGGCCGACTCCGTGCGGTGGGGGTTCAGCCCACCGGTACGGCGGTCAGCTCGGCGGCCGCCTGCCGGGCCAGCAGGCCACGGTCCACCTTGCGGTTGGCGTTCAGCGGGAACTCGTCGACGTGCCGGTAGTGCCGGGGCACCATGCTGTGCGGCAGCACCTCGCGGAGCTGGCGGGCCAGTTCGGCCGGCGGCGTCTTCTCGCCGACGTAGAACACCACCAGCTCGGTGCCGCCGGCGCCCTCCCGGGTCACCGCCACCGCGTCCTGCACCCCGGCGCAGACCCGCAGCGCGTGGTCGATCTCGGCCAGTTCGACCCGCCAGCCCTGCACCTGCACCTGGGCGTCCAGCCGGCCGAGGTAGACCAGCACCCCGTTGCCGTGCTGCCGGACCCGGTCGCCGGTGCGGTACCAGCGACGGCCCAGGTACTCCAGGAACCGGCCCCGGTCGTCCTCCGGGTCGAGGTAGCCGGTGGTCATCTGCGGCCCGGTGATGCAGAGTTCGCCCTCGGCCAGCGAGGGCTCGCCGTCCGGCGCGAGCAGCACGAAGTCGTGCCCCTCGTGCACGGTGCCGATCGGGGTGAGCCCGTTCACGCAGAGCTCCGGCGAGGTGTCCTGGTCCCAGCGGTAGCCGGTGACCGTGACGGTCAGTTCGGTCGGGCCGTAGATGTTCTCCAGGGTGGAGTTCGGCGCGGCGTCCTGCCAGTCGGTGGCGTCCGCGGCCCGCAGCGCCTCGCCGGCGAACAGGCTCCAGCGCAGCCCGGGCAGCGAGCCCGGCTTCAACCCCCGGGTGCGGCGCACCAGCGAGATCGCGCTCGGCGTGGAGAACCAGACCGTCACGCCCTGCTGGGTGAGGTAGCCGGGCAGGTCGTGGTACGCCTCGTTGGGCAGCGCCAGCAGGGTGGCGCCGGCGCCCCAGGCGCAGAACATGTCGAAGACCGCGCAGTCGAAGTTGACGTCGAAGGTCTGCGAGAAGATGTCGTCGGCGGTGAAGTCGTAGCGCCGGTCCAGCAGGTCGAAGTAGTGCCGGGTGGAGCCGTGGCTGATCGGCACGCCCTTCGGGGTGCCGGTGGAGCCCGAGGTGAACAGCACGTACGCCCGGTCGGTGGCGCTGACCGGGCGGGGCTCGGTGAGCGCGTCCCGCTCGTCCAGGACGATCCCGCGCAGCGGCAGGCCGCGCAACTGCCCGGCCTCGTCCACCCCGTGGCCCGGGGCGAGCACCGGCAGGTCGAGGCCCTCGGCCGCCAGCTCGACCAGGTTGGCCAGGCCGAACCGGTCGGCCACCACGGCCTGCACCCCGGCCACCTCCAGCATCCGGCGGGTCCGGGCGACCGGGAAGTCCGAGCGCAGCGGCACCACGGTGCGGCCGGTGTAGAGACCGGCCAGGATCGCGACGTACGCCTCGATCCCCTTGCCGGCCAGCACCCCGATCACCTCGGGCGGCTCACCGGGGCCGGCCAGCAGGGCGCCGGCCCAGCCGAGTGCCCGGCGGTGCACCTCGGTGTAGGTCAGCGACTCGGCTCCCAGCCGGACCGCCAGGCGGTCGGGTGAGAGGGCCAGGCCGCGGAGGAAACGGGCGTGCAGCGCAGGCCCTTCGGTCAGGTTCATTCTGCCTCCAGGAGAGGGGTGGTAAGGGGTTGCGGCCCGCACTCCCGGCGCGGGTATCGTCGAACGCGCAAGACATCCTGGAAATCCCGCCCAGGTCGGGAATCGACATTCGGAGTCAGCATGTGGGACAAGAAGTTCGAGAACACGATCCGTCGGCACCTGCCGTATCTGGAGGCCGGTGACGAACTGCGGCCCGACGTCAGTCTCCGCGAGCTGGGCCTGGACTCGATGGGCACCGTGGATCTGCTCGCCTCACTCGAGGAGACGTACGGGGTGGAGTTCATCCACGACTTCCTGAACTCCGAGACCTTCTCCACCGCGGAAACCCTGTGGAACGCGATCTCGAAGCTCGGTGCCCCGGCTGTCTGACCGTCACGGACGTCGGCCGTAATTCCCTCCGGAATCCTGGTGATTCCGGAGGGAATTTCGTTTTACGCCGGTGCCGGAACCCGGCGGCGCGGCTGCATCGCGGTCCGCGGGTTGACCGGGACCACCTCGAAGTTCCGGGTGGTGGCGCCCACCCGGCCGAACAGGCCGTCCGGGCCGGACACCTGGACGGTGCCGATGCCCAGCCGGCGGAAGGTCTCCACCACGGCCGGCCAGCGCACCGGCTTCACGTAGCCGTCCAGGATCATCGTCCGGACCCCGGCGCCGGTGGTGAGCACCGCGCCGTCCTGGTCCGCCACGATCGGCAGCACCGGGTCGGCGAAGGTCAGCCGGTCCACCACCTCCGCCTCGACCCGGTCGCGCAGGGCGCCGAAGGCCGAGGAGTGCATCGGCGGGTTCATCGTGTAGAGCGGCAGTCCGCCCAGGCCGCGCAACCGGGTCTGCAGCCAGTCCACCCGGCTCTCCCGCAGCGAGAGCATCCAGAAGTCGTCGTCGATGTAGCAGGAGATGTCATACCACTCCCCCTGCTCGTCCAACTCGGCCAGCACCTCGGCGAGTTTGGCCTCCGGGGTACGGGTGAACGAGTGGGTGACGATGTCCCGGTGCTCGACCGCGAAGTACTCGTCCTCGCAGCGGGCCATCTGGGCGGTGGCCCAGACCGCCTCGGCGAAGTCCAGCGACCCGGAGTGCACGGCGGCCGCCTTGCTGCCGAAGCTCGGCCCGGCGATCAGCTCGGGACGGGTGTCCAACTCGGCCTCGGCCCACTGGGCCAGGGCGACGCAGTTCACCAGGAAGGCGACCTGGGCGTACTCCGAGTAGTCGCTCTCGCTGGCCCGGTAGCGCGCCAGCAGGTCGTATCCGAGGGTCTCCCCGGCGGTCGCCACCAGCTTCCGGGCGAACGGGTTGAGCAGCATGAACTTCGCCACGTCCGCGAACTGCGACGGCCCCATACCGGGGAAGATCAGCGCGGTTCCGGGCCGGTCTTCGGCCTTCATCTCGGGTTGTTCCCTTCAGAGTTGGTGGAGCGGTCAGCCGACGAGCTTGGTGAAGGCCTCCTCGATCCGGGTCAGCACGTCCCGGATGTGCGGGAGCGACAGCGGGTCCTCGGAGTCCAGGGCGAGCTGCTGCTCCTCCCGGGTGTGGCCGTACAGCAGGCTGGTGGCGGCCTTGAAGCGCAGCGCCCCGGCGTCGTCGCCCAGGTTGTCGCCCGCCAGCACCACGATGCCGAACTCGTCGAACAGGTACCGGAACAGCGACTGGGCGTCGGTGATGCCCTTGGCCTCCAGCACCGCGCGCCTGGGCTCGAAGTCCGGGTAGACGTAGAACCCGCCGGTCGGCGGACGGCAGGTGGCGCCGGCGTCGATCATGATCCGGTACACCGCCCGGGCCACCGCCCCGTGCAGCCGGGCGCTGCGGGCGAACCGGTCCCGCACCTCCGGCGGCTCGGAGAAGGCGTACGCGGCGACCTCCTGCATCGGGATGGCCAGCGTCGACCAGACCTCGCTGGCCAGCGAGATGACGCCGTCCCGGACGCTGTTGCCCCAGACGTTGTCGGGGAACCTGGCCACCCCGATCCGCCAGCCGCCGAGCGCCAGGGTCTTGCTCAGGCCGTTGGTGACGATGGTGCGCTCCGGCAGCACCTCGGCCGGGCTGAGCACCGGGGTGGCGGGGTCGTGCACCACGTCCCGGTAGATCTCGTCGGAGATCAGGTAGAGGTCCTCCTCCTCCGCCACCGCGCAGATCTCCCGGACCAGTTCGGGGGTGACCGTGGTGCCGGTGGGGTTGTCCGGGAGGGTGAGCACCACCAGCCGGGGGTTGCCGCCGGCCGCGCGGGCGGCCCGGACGGTCTCGCGCAGCTTGACCGGGTCAGGCACCCCGCCGCACTCGGCCGGGATGTCCACCTCGTACACCTGCTTGCCCGCCAGCAGGCCCTGCGGCTTGTAGGTGTTCCAGGCGGGCCTGGGGATCACCAGGTCGCCGGGGACGACGAACTGGACCGCCATCAGCAGCGGCTTGCTGCCCGGGGCGACCACCACCTGCTCGGGCTCGGTCGGCAGGTTGCGGCGGCTGAAGTAGCCCGCCGCCTCCCGCCGGACCGCCCGGCCACCGGGCACCGCCCCGTAGGCGTTCTCGCCGGAGCTGGCGGCCAACTGCCCCTTCAGCGCCGGGTGGACCGGCAGCCGCGCCTCGCCGAAGGCCAGGTGGACGATCGACTCACCCCGCGTCCGGCGCTCCGCCACGTCGTTGTTGAGGTCCAGGTTCGGTGACACTTTCCGGCCGACCATCGCCAGCTCCTTCCACTGATTCTCTGCTGTCGTGCCCGGGCCGTGCGCCCGGGCCGGGGGGAGGTTCCGCCGTCGCTCCCCCGAGGTGCTCAGGTGCCCTGGACCGCGGCCCGGATGTCGGCCGGCGTGGTGTCCGCCAGCACCAACTCGTCCACCCAGGAGGCGGTCTCCGAGAAGTGCGCCCGGAACGGGCGGCCGACCAGCTCGGGATCGCGGGCCTGGAGCAGCCGCAGCTGGAAGAACTTGCCCTGCGGGGTGTCCTCGATGCCGTCCACCGCGACCTTGCCGGGCTTGGCGGACATCACCGGGCCGCGCACCGTCCGGGCCAGGCCCGGCAGTTGACGGTAGGCGGCCTGGAAGATGCCGACCGCCTGGGCCAGCGGCACCTTGAAGTAGTCGTGCGGGCCGGTGTCCCGCTCCACGAACATGTAGTAGGGCACCACGCCGGCCCCGAGCTCCCGGCGCCACAGCTCGGCCCAGGCGTCGGCGTCGTCGTTGACTCGGCCGATCAGCGGGGCCTGCCCGTAGACCAGCGCACCGGTGGACCGGATCCGCTGCAGCGCCCGGCGGGCGATGTCGGTCTCCAGCTCGCGCGGGTGGCTGAAGTGGCCCATCACCGCCAGGTTGCGGCCCGAGTCGACGATCTTCTCGAACAGCCAGAGCACCTCGTCGGCGTCCTGGTCGGTGACGAACCGCTGCGGCCAGTAGGCCACCGACTTGGTGCCGATCCGGATGGTCCGGACGCTGTCGATCGCCAGCAGCGGCTCCAGGTGGCTGCGCAGCCGCTCGGTCGACATCACCATCGGGTCGCCACCGGTGACCAGCACGTCGGTCACCTGCGGGTGCACCTTCAGGTACTCGACCAGCTGACCCGGGTCCGGCGCGGCGAACTTGAGGTCGGCGTCGCCGACGAACTGCGCCCAGCGGAAGCAGTACGTGCAGTACGCGTGGCAGGTCTGCCCCTGTCCGGGGAAGTAGAGCACCGTCTCGCGGTACTTGTGCTGCATGCCGGCCAGCTCTTCCCCGTTCAGCCGGGGGACGTTGAGCTCCTTCTGCCCGGACGGGTGCGGGTTCAGCCGCGAGCGGATGTCCTGCACGGTCTCCCGCAGCTGGAGCTTGTTCGCCGGGTCACCGGAGAGCACGCTCAGCCGCTTCTCGTCCTCGATCGACAGCATCCCCGGTTGCGGGAAGACCAGTTGGAAGATCGGGTCGTTCGGGATGTTGGTCCAGTCGATCAGCGAGGAGAGCACGTACTCGTTGACCCGGAACGGCAGGACCTGCGAGATCATCCGGACGGTCTCCTGCAGGTGCGCGGGAAGTCCGTAGCGGCTGGCGATCTCGTCGATGTGTCTCGGGCCGAATGCTTTGAATCGCTCCGTGGTCGGAAATTCGAGGGTCAGCAGGGACATTCGGACATTCCTCCGGTCTCATGGGCCCGCCTGTGGGGATTGGGCCCCGGCATAGGTGTGCAACGCGGCCTGAATACCTTGAACCCGGCGAATCCAGTGACAGTTCGGGAACTTGACTCGCTGTAGCTGGAGACTAGTCCGGGGTCGTAATCGCCGACCCCCCTGTTCCGTCCCCTAGCCCGCCCGCCAACCCCTGGACTGCGGGTCAGTGAATCCGGTGCAGGTAACTGCTCAGCACCTCGAGGAACTTCTCCGGCTCCTCCAGGTGCGGCATGTGGCTGGAGTTCTCGAGGATCTCCCACCGCACGTCCGGGATGAGATCCGCGTACGGCTGGACGGTCGCCGGGGTCGCCTCGTCGTGGGCGCCGGTGATCAGCAGGGTGGGCACCGCGATCCGGTCGATGCAGTCGGTGACCCCCCAGTCCTTCAGGGTGCCGATCACGTGGAACTCGCTCGGCCCGTTCATGGTCCGGTAGACCGTGGGGTCGTTGTAGACCTCCATGAAGGAGGCCATGAAGTCCCTCGGCCAGGGGTCCATCCGGCAGACGTGCCGCAGGTAGAACGGCATCATCGCGTTGAAGTACTCCTGGCTGTCGGTGGTCCCGGCCGCCTCGTGCCTGAGCAGGGTGTCGTTCACCTCCAGCGGCAGCCGGTCACGCAGCACCTTGGCCTCCTGCAGCCAGAGCGGGTACGACGCCGGGGCGTTCGCCACCACCAGGCCGCGCAGGCCGGCCGGGCGGCCGGCGGCGTGCTTCGCCGCCAGCAGCCCGCCCCAGGACTGGCCGAACAACACGTAGTTGTCGGATATCCCCAACGCGCCGAGCAGATTGTCCAGTTCGTCGAGGAACAGCTGGACGGTCCAGAAGTCCTCACCACGGTCCGGCAGATGGGTCGAACCGCCGTTTCCGATCTGGTCGTAGTGCACCACCGGCCAGCCCTGCGCCGAGAGTTCGGCGAGATTCAGCAGATAGTCGTGGGTACTGCCGGGGCCGCCGTGCACGGCGACCACGACCGGCTTGCCCGACTTCAGGTCTCCGGTGACCCGGTACCAGGTCCTGTGTTCACGAAACGGCACGCTTCCCTTGGCACTGGGCGCCAGAGCCATCGCTATCCCGATTCCCTTCGGTGTTCGTTCGGCCGACGGCCGGTTGCCCGGTCGTCGCTCAGTCGTCGATGGAGAGGCCCTCGAAGGCCATGCTGATCAGGCTGTCGGCGTCCAGCCCGTCGATCGAGCCGTCCTGGTCGGTCGGGCCGTCCTGCTCCGCGCCGCCCTCGCCGGCGGCCGACTCGCCGCCCAGCTCCAGCAGTTCGTCCAGCAGGCCGGCGATCCGCAGCCGGTCGATCGGGATCTCCCGCAGGATGCGGCGGATCCGGTCCTCCTCGGTGCCGACGGCACCGGCCGGGTCGGCCCCGGTCTCCGGGACCAACACCTCACCGAGGTGCAGGGCCAGCGCCCTGGCGTTCGGGTAGTCGAAGACCAGCGTGGCCGGCAGCCGGAGGCCGGTGGCCGCGTTGACCTGGTTGCGGAACTCGACCGCCGACAGCGAGTCGAAACCCAACTCCTTGAAGGCGCGGTCGGGTTCGACCGCGTGCGCCCCTGCGTGACCGAGGATCGCGGCCGCCTGGGTCTGCACCAGGTCCAGCAGCACCTCGGCCCGCTCGGGCGCCTGCAGGCCGGTCAGCCTGGCCAGCAGGCCGTCGGCGGAGACCGCCCCGGCCGCTGCCGCGGCGGCTCGGCGCGGGCGGCCCCTGACCAGGCCCCGGAAGACCGGCGGCAGTTCGTCGCCCGCCTCCGCCAGGGTCCGCAGGTCGAGCCGGATCAGCAGCACCGCCGGGTCCGTCAAGGTCCCTGCGAGGTCGAAGAGTTCGAGGCCCCGCCCGGTCGGGATCGCCCCGATGCCGACCTTGCCCATCCGCCGGACGTCGGCCTCGGCCAGCTCACCGGCCATGCCGCCGTCGGCCCACAGGCCCCAGGCCAGCGACTGGGCGGGCAGGCCGTGCGCCCGCCGGTGCGCGGCCAGCGCGTCCAGGAAGGCGTTGGCCGCCGCGTAGTTGCCCTGCCCCGCGTTGCCGAGCGTGCCGGCCGCCGAGGAGAACAGCACGAAGGCGGTCAGGCCCATCCCGCTGGTCAGCTCGTGCAGGTTGAGCGCCGCGTCCACCTTCGGGCGCAGCACCCGGTCCATCCGCTCGGGCGTCAGCGAGCCGATCGCACCGTCGTCCAGCACACCCGCGAGGTGCACCACCCCGGAGAGCCGACGGTCGGTCAGCAGCGCGGCCACCGAACCCCGGTCGGAGACGTCGCAGGCGGCGATCTCCACCTCGGCGCCCAGCCCGGCCAGTTCGGCCCGCAGCTCGGACATCCCGTCGGCGGCCGCGCCGCGCCGGCTGACCAGCAGCAGGCTGCGGACCCCGTGCTCGGTCACCAGGCGACGGGCCACCAGCCGGCCCAGCAGACCGGTGGCCCCGGTCACCAGCACCGGCCGGTCCGTGGTCCGGTCGAAGCGGGTGGCCGGCTCGGCCGGCTCGCCCTCGGCGACCGGCACCCGGGCCAGCCGGCCCGCCAGGACCGTACCGCCCCGGACCACCAACTGCGGTTCACCGGTGGCCAGGACGGCGGCGAGCGCCTCGGCCTCCGCGGCCCGCCCGGCGTCCAGGTCGGCGAGCACGATGCCCTCGGGGTTGCTCAGCTGGGCGGCCCGGACCAGGCCCCAGACGGCCGCACCGGCCAGGTCGGTGACGTCCTCCCCCGGCAGCGCGACCGCGCCCCGGGTGAGCACCGCCAGCGTGGCGGCGGCGAACCGCTGCTCCGCCGACCAGCTCTGGAGCACCGCGAGCACCCGGTGGGTGGCGGTGCGGACCGCTTCGGCGTCGTTGCCGCCGTCGACCCGCAGCACCACCGTGCCGGACACCGCCGACCCGTCGGCGGCGACCGTCTCCCAGTCCACCGCGGACACCGGCCCGACCGGTCCGGCCGGGGTCACCGGCGTCCAGTCCAGCGTGAACAGGCTGTCGTGGAAGGCCGTCCGGCCCGCCGCCAGCTGGGCGTCGGAGACCGGGCGGGAGACCAGCGAGCGCACCGACGCCAGCGGGTTGCCGAGGGCGTCGGCGATGGCCAGCGCCACGGTGTTCTCCCCCGTGGGCGAGATCCGGACCCGGACGGCGGCCGCACCGGTCGCGAAGAGCTCGACGCCCGACCAGGAGAACGGCAGCACCCGGCCGCCGCCCTCCCCGTCGGTGCTGTCGTCGGCGCTGTCGTTGGCGAGGATCGCCGCGTGCAGGCAGGCGTCCAGCAGCGCCGGGTGCAGCCCGAACCGGGCCGCCTCGGTGTGCGTCTCGACCGGCAGCGCGACCTCCGCGAGGATCGACTCGCCGTCCTGCCAGACCGCCCGCAGGCCCTGGAACACCGGACCGTAGCCGAAGCCGATGGCCAGCAGCCGCTGGTAGCCGTCCTCGATGTCCACCGCCGTCGCACCGCTCGGCGGCCAGGCGGTCAGGTCGAAGGAGGGCGCCCGGGTCTCGTCGGTGAGCAGACCCTCGGCGTGCAGGGTCCAGCCCGTCGCCTCGTCGCCCTCCAGGTGGGAGTGGATGGTGACCGGACGGGCACCCGTCCCGTCCGCCGCACCGACCGCGACCTGGAGCTGGACGCCCCCGCGCTCCGGCAGCACCAGCGGCGCCTGGAGCGTCAGCTCCTCCAGGACCCCGCAGCCCAGCTGGTCGCCGGCCCGGATCGCCAGCTCGACGAAGCCGGTGCCGGGGAACAGGGTGGTGTCCCCCACCACGTGGTCGGCCAGCCAGGACTGGGTGCCGGCGGCGAGCCTGCCGGTGAGCACCAGGCCCGCACCGTCCGGGAGTTCGACGGCCGCACCGAGCAGCGGGTGCTCGACGGCGTCCTGTCCGACCGAGGCGACGTCGTTCACTCCGGCCAGCGCGTCCACCCAGTAGCGGGTCCGCTGGAAGGCGTACGTCGGCAGGTCCACCCGGCGGGCGCCGGAGCCGGCGAAGAAGGCCGGCCAGTCGACCGTCACACCGGCGGCGTGCAGCCGGCCGAGCGCGGTGACCAGCGTCGTGCTCTCCGGACGGTCCCGGCGGACGGCCGCGACGAACAGCGCCCGGTCCGACTCGACGCTCTGCTGGGCCAGCCCGGTGAGGATGCCGTCGGGGCCGATCTCCACGAACCGGGAGACCCCACGCGACTCCAACTCCCGTACGTTGTCGGCGAACCGGACCGCGTCGCGGACGTGGCCGACCCAGTACTCCGGGTCCGTGACGTTGCCGGTGGTCACCACCGGGGTCTTCGGCTCGGTGAAGGTCAGTCCGCTGACGACGGTGCGGAACTCGGCCAGCATCGGTTCCATCAGCGGCGAGTGGAAGGCATGCGAGACACTCAGGCGCTTGGTGCGCTCGAAGCCCTCGGCGATCCGCAGCACGGTGGCCTCGTCACCGGACACCACCACCGAGCGCGGGCCGTTGACGGCAGCGATGCTCACCTGGTCGGTCAGCAGCGGGAGGATCTCCTCCTCGGTGGCCTCGATCGCCACCATCGCACCGCCCGAGGGCAGTTCCTGCATCAGCCGGCCACGGGCCGACACCAGCTTGGCCGCGTCCTTGAGCGAGAACACCCCGGCCACGTGTGCGGCGGCGATCTCACCCACCGAGTGCCCGGCCAGGAAGTCGGGCCGCACACCCCAGGACCGCACCAGGCGGTACAGCGCGACCTCGAAGGCGAACAGCGCGCTCTGGGTGTTGACCGTACGGTACAACTCGTCGGCATCGTCGCCCCAGACGACATCCCGCAGCGACCCGCCCAGCTCCGCCAACACCTCGTCGAAAGCAGCCGCGAACACCGGGAACGCGGCGTGCAGTTCACGCCCCATCCCGAGCCGCTGCGACCCCTGACCCGTGAACAGGAAGGCCACCTGCGCGCCCGGCCGGGCCAGGCTGACGCTGCCGCCGCCCGCCGCCAGCTCGCGGAGCGCGGCGAGCAGTTCCGCCCGGTCGGCGCCGACGGCCACCGCCCGCTGGTCCAGCGCGGACCGCGAGGTGGCGAGTGAGAACCCCAGGTCGGCCGGGGCCAGTTCGGGCCGGGCCTCGACGTAGTCGGCGAGCCGGGCCGCCTGGGCCGGGATCGCGTCCACGTTCTTCGCCGAGACCACCAGCGGCACCACCGGCAGCTCGGCGGCCACGGTGACCGGCTGGGCCACCTCCGCCGGGGCCTGCTCGATGATGACGTGGGCGTTGGTGCCGCTCAACCCGAAGGAGGAGATGCCGGCCCGGCGCGGACGGCCGGTCTCCGGCCAGGCCCGACGCTCCGTCAGCAGCTGGACGTTGCCCTCCGTCCAGTCCACCTTGGAGGTGGGCGCATCCACGTGCAGGGTCTTCGGCAGCACCCCGTTGCGGATCGCCTCCACCATCTTGATGATGCCGCTGACACCGGCCGCGGCCTGGGCGTGCGCCAGGTTGGACTTGATCGAGCCGAGCCACAACGGCTGGTCCTCCGGCCGGTCCTGACCGTACGTGGCCAGCAGCGCCTGCGCCTCGATCGGGTCACCCAGCGTGGTACCCGTACCGTGCGCCTCCACCGCGTCGACCTCGGCGGTGGTCAGGCCGGCGTTCGCCAGCGCCTGCCGGATCACCCGCTGCTGCGAGGGCCCGTTCGGCGCCGTCAGGCCGTTCGAGGCACCGTCCTGGTTGATCGCGCTGCCCCGCACCACCGCGAGCACCGGGTGCCCGTTGCGCCGCGCGTCCGACAGCCGCTCCACCAGCAGGACGCCGACACCCTCGGACCAGCCCGTGCCGTCGGTCGCCTCGGCGAACGACTTGCAGCGCCCGTCCTTGGCCATCCCGCGCTGCCGGCTGAAGTCGATGAACATGCCCGGGGTGGACATCACGGCCACACCACCGGCCAGCGCCAGCGACACCTCGCCGGAGCGGAGTGCCTGGACCGCCATGTGCAGCGCGACCAGCGAGGAGGAGCAGGCGGTGTCGACCGTGACGGCCGGGCCCTCCAGCCCCAGGGTGTAGGCGACCCGGCCGGTCACCAGGCTGCCGCCACTGGTCGTGGCGGCCTCCGGGCCGAGGCCGTAGTCGTGGTACATCACGCCACCGAAGACGCCGGTCCGGCTGCCCTTGAGCGAGAGCGGGTCGATGCCCGCGTGCTCGATCGCCTCCCAGGACGCCTCCAGCAGCAGGCGCTGCTGGGGGTCGATGGTGACCGCCTCGTTCGGGGAGATCCCGAAGAAGTCGGCGTCGAAGTCGGCGGCGTCGTACAGGAATCCGCCGGTCCGGGTGTACGTGCGGCCCGGCTTGCCCGGCTCCGGGTCGTAGAGCGCGTCGAGGTCCCAGCCACGGTCGGTCGGGAAGTCCGACACCGCGTCGACCCCGTCCAGCACCAGCTGCCAGAGGTCACCGGGCGACTCCACGCCGCCCGGGTAACGGCAGGCCATGCCGACGATGACGATCGGGTCGTCGGTCAGCGGCGTCACCACCGCGACCGGGGAGGCGGACTCGGCCTCGGTACCGGCCAGGGTCTCGCCGATGTGGTCGGCGACCGCCTGGGCGCTCGGGTAGTCGAAGACCAGGGTGGCGGAGAGCCGGATGCCGATCACCGTGTTCAGGCGGTTCCGCAGCTCGACGGCGCTGAGCGAGTCGAAGCCCAGCTCCTTGAAGGCCCGGTCGGGCTCCACCGCGTCGATCGAGGCGTGGCCCAGGACGGCGGCCACCTCGGTCCTGACCAGCTCCAGCAGGGCCCGGCCGCGCTCGGCGGCGTCGAGGCGGGCGAGCTGCTGCCCGACCGCCGAACCCCCGCCGGCCCCGGCCCGCGCCGTCTGCCGGGCCGGGGCCCGGACCAGTCCGCGCAGCAGGCTGTGCAGCGAATCGCCTTGGGTGCGCAGGGCCTTGGGGTCGATCCGGAGCGGCACCAGGACGGCTTCGCCGGTCGCGATCGAGGCGTCGAACAGCGCCAGGCCCTCGGCCTGCGGCAGCGCGGGGAGACCCAGCTTGGCCATCCGCTGCTCGGCGTCGTCGAGCGAGTGAGCACCGCTCATGCCGGTGGTGACGCCCCAGAGGCCGAACGCCATCGAGGTGGCCGGCAGACCGGCCGCCCGACGGTGCAGCGCCAGCGCGTCCAGGAAGGTGTTGGCCGCCGCGTAGTTCGCCTGACCCGCCGCCAACACCATGCCACCGGCCGACGAGAACATCACGAAGAACGCCAACTCATCGCCAGCGGTCAGCTCGTGCAGGTGCCACGCGGCATCCACCTTCGGCGCCAGCACCGCATCCAACCGCTCCGGCGTCACCGACGTGACCACACCGTTGTCCATCACACCCGCGACATGCACCACACCCACCAACGGACGCTCCAACGAAGCGAGCAGCACCCGCACCGCCCCGCGATCCGCCACATCGCACGCCGCGATCTCGACCGCAGCTCCCAGGGCCGCCAGCTCGGCCGCCAACTCCCGTGCGCCCGGAGCCTCCAGGCCCCGACGACTGGTCAGCACCAGACTCCGGGCCCCGTGCTCGACCACCAGGTGCCGAGCCACCACCGCGCCCAGACCACCCGTGCCACCGGTCACCAGCACCGTACCGTCGACCACCGACGGCACCGCACCCTCGACCGCGCCGACCTTCGCGAAGCGCGGTACCCGCACCACACCGGCCCGGACCGCAGCCTCCACCTCACCCGAAGCCACCACCGCACCCAACGCGGCGCCCGACTCCGGCAGGCCGTCCCAGTCGACCAGGACGAACCGGCCCGGGTTCTCGGCGACGGCGGCGCGCACCAGACCCCACACCGGAGCCTGCACCACATCCACCACATCACCGTCGGCCGCCACCACACCGCCGCGCGTCAGCACCACCAGGCGCGAGTCGGCGAACCGCTCGTCGCCGAGCCACTCCCCCACTACCCCCAGCACCCGGCCGGCCAACTCCCTGACCCCACCGGGCACATCAGCTGCCTCAGGCGTCAGGCACTCCAACAGCACCGCCTCGGGCACCACACCGTCACCCGTCAACGTGTCCCAGGCGGGCAGCGAACCGGTACCGGAACCGACCGGAAGCACCGGCCACTCCACCCGGAACAGCGACTCCACCCCACGCCCCGCCGACAACTGCTCCGACGACACCGGCCGCCCCACCACCGACCGCACCGACAGCACCGGCACACCCACACCGTCGGCGACGGCGAGGGCGATGGTGTGCTCGGGGCCGACCTGCGAGATCCGCACCCGGACCTCGTTGGCGCCGGCGGCGTGCAGGGTGACTCCGTTCCAGGAGAACGGGAGCACCGGCTCTCCGTCGGGACGGTCCCCGGCATCCAGCAGGATGGCGTGCATCGCGGCGTCCAGCAGGGCCGGGTGCAGGCCGAAGCGGGCGGCTTCGGCGTGCGACTCGGCCGGCAGGGCCACCTCGGCGAACAGCTCGTCACCGCGCTGCCAGGCGGCCTTCAGGCCCTGGAACACCGGCCCGTAGGCGTAGCCCTGGGCGAGCAGCAGCTCGTACGCGTCGCCGGTGGCGACGGTGGTGGCACCGGCCGGCGGCCACTCCGAGAAGTCGAACGTCGGCGCTGCGGCACCGGAGGTCAGCACACCCTCGGCGTGCAGCGTCCAGTCCCCGCCCTCGTCCCCCTCGATGCGGGAGTGCACCGTGACCGTCCGGGCACCCGAACGGTCTGCCTCGCCCACCGCGACCTGGACCTGCACCGAGGCGCCCGGCGGCAGGATCAGCGGCGCCTGGAGCGTCAGCTCCTCCAGCAGGTCGCAGCCGACCTGGTCACCCGCCCGGATGGCGAGTTCGACGAAGCCGGTGCCCGGCAGCAGGACGTTGCCCAGCACGTCGTGGTCGGCGATCCAGGCGTGGGTGTCGATCGACAGTCGCCCGGTCAGCACCGCACCGCCGGAGTCCGGCAGTGTGACGACGGCGCCGAGCAGCGGGTGGTCGGCCGAACGCAGCCCGGCGGACGAGATGTTGGTGGTGTCGCCGCCGAACCAGGAGTCGGCCAGGTACTCGTTGGTGTCGACCCAGAAGCGCTGACGCTGGAAGGCGTACGTCGGCAGGTCGACCCGGCGGGCACCGGTGCCCGCGAATCGGGCGGCCCAGTCCAGCTCGACGCCCCCGGTGAACAGCCGCCCGAGGGCGGTCACGAAGGTCGCCGCCTCCGAACGGTCCCGGCGCTGGGTGGCGACCAGGACGGCGTCCTCGGACTCGACGCTCTGCTGGGCCAGCCCGGTCAGGATGCCGTCGGGGCCGATCTCCAGGAACCGCGTGACACCCGAGGACTCCAACTCCCGGACGTTGTCGGCGAACCGGACCGCGTCCCTGACATGGCTCACCCAGTACTCGGGGTCAGCGAACGAACCCGACGCCACCACCGGTATCACCGGCTCGGCGAAGCTCAACTCACGGACCACCGAACGGAACTCGGCCAGCATCGGGTCCATCAGCGGGGAGTGGAACGCGTGCGAGACACTCAGCCGCTTGGTCCGCTCGAAGCGGGCCGCGATCTCCAGGACGGTGGCCTCGTCACCCGACACCACCACCGAACGGGGGCCGTTCACCGCCGCGATGCTCACCTGGTCGGTCAGCAGCGGCAGCACATCCTCCTCGGTGGCCTCGATCGCCACCATCGCACCACCCGAGGGCAGTTCCTGCATCAGCCGCCCACGGGCCGACACCAGCTTGGCCGCGTCCGCCAGGGACAGCACCCCGGCCACATGCGCGGCCGCGATCTCACCCACGGAGTGACCTGACAGGAAGTCGGGACGCACACCCCACGACTCCACCAGACGGAACAACGCCACCTCGAACGCGAACAGCGCACTCTGCGTGTTCACCGTACGGTTCAACTCGTCGACATCGTCGCCCCAGACGACATCCCGCAGCGACCCGCCCAGCTCCGCCAGCACCTCGTCGAAAGCAGCTGCGAACACCGGGAACGCACCGTGCAGTTCACGCCCCATCCCCAACCGCTGCGACCCCTGACCCGTGAACAGGAACGCCGTCCGACCCCGCGACCGACCCGATCCGCTCACCACAGCCGGGCTGGTCCGCCCGTCCGCCAGCGCCCACAGCCCGGCGAGCAGCTCGTCCCGGTCGGCGCCGACCACGACGCCACGGTGCTCAAGCACCGCCCGCGAGGTGGCCAGCGACCAGCCCAGGTCGACCGGGGCCAACTCGGCACCTGAGTCCAGGTGTTCGGCGAGCCGGGCCGCCTGTGCCCGCAGCGCCTCGGGGTTCTTCGCCGAGACCACCAGCGGCACCACCGGGAGGGCGGCCGTCACGGTCACCGGCTGCTCCGCCTCCGCCGGGGCCTGCTCGATGATCACGTGCGCGTTGGTGCCGCTGAGCCCGAAGGAGGAGACGCCGGCCCGGCGCGGACGGCCGGTCTCCGGCCAGGCCCGGTTCTCCGTCAGCAGCTGGACGTTGCCCTCGGTCCAGTCCACCTTCGTCGTCGGCGCGTCCACGTGCAGGGTCTTCGGCAGTACCCCGTTGCGGATCGCCTCCACCATCTTGATGATGCCGCCGGCACCCGCCGCTGCCTGGGTGTGGCCCAGGTTGGACTTGATCGAGCCGAGCCACAACGGCTGGTCCTCCGGCCGGTCCTGACCGTACGTCGCCAGCAGCGCCTGCGCCTCGATCGGGTCACCCAGCGTGGTGCCCGTACCGTGCGCCTCCACCGCGTCGACGTCGGCCGTCGTCAGACCGGCGTTCGCCAGCGCCTGCCGGATCACCCGCTGCTGGGACGGCCCGTTCGGCGCCGTCAGGCCGTTCGAGGCACCGTCCTGGTTGATCGCCGTGCTGCGCACCACCGCGAGCACCGGGTGCCCGTTGCGCCGCGCGTCCGACAGCCGCTCGACGAGCAGCATGCCGACGCCCTCCGACCAGCCCGTGCCGTCGGTGGCGTCCGCGAAGGACTTGCACCGGCCGTCCTTGGCCAGGCCCTTCTGCCGGCTGAACTCGACGAAGACCTCGGGGGTGGACATCACGGCCACACCACCGGCCAGCGCCAGCGAGCACTCACCCGAACGGAGCGCCTGCGCCGCCAAGTGCAGGGCGACCAGCGAGGAGGAGCAGGCGGTGTCGATGGTGACGGCCGGGCCCTCCAGGCCGAAGACGTAGGACACCCGGCCGGAGGCGATCGCGCCCGTGCTGTTGTTGGCCGCGTAGTCGTGGTACATCATCCCGGCGAACACGCCGGTCGAACTGCCCTTCAGCGTGCCCGGGTCGATCCCGGCCCGCTCGAACGCCTCCCAGGAGGTCTCCAGCAGCAGGCGCTGCTGCGGGTCCATGTACAGCGCCTCGTTCGGCGCGATGCCGAAGAAGGCGGGGTCGAACCGGTCGGCGTCGTGCAGGAAGCCACCCTCGCGGGTGTACGTGGTGTTGGCCCGCTCACCGGTCGGGTCGTAGACCTGCGCGGTGTCCCAGCCACGGTTGACCGGGAAGTCCGAGACCGCGTCGACCCCGTCGGCCACCAGCCGCCACAGGTCCTCCGGCGACTCGACACCGCCCGGGAACCGGCAGGCCATGCCGACGATGACGATCGGCTCGTCGTCCGTCCCCGAGGCCGTGGCGGCGACCGCGGCGATCTCCACCTTCGCGCCCTGGACCGCGTCCAGCAGGTAGGCCGCCAGCGCGACCGGCGTCGGGTAGTCGAAGACCAGGGTGGCGGGAAGCCGGCGGCCGACCGCGTCGCTGAGGCTGTTGCGGAACTCCACGGCGGTGAGCGAGTCGAAGCCGAGGTCCTGGAAGTGCCGGTCCGGGTCGACCGCCTTGGGGTCCGGGTGGCCCAGCACGGAGGCGGCCTGACCGAGCACCAGGTCGAGCAGGGCTCCCGGCCACTTGTCCTCCGGCAGGGAGGCCAGCTTGCGTTGCAGGGCGCCGCTCTCGGTCTTCGCGCCGGCCTTCCGGCGGCGGGTCGCCGGGGCCAGGCCCCGGAACACCTCGGCGAGGTTCTCACCCTGCGACCGGAGCGAGGCGAGGTCGAAGCGGGTCGGCACGGTGATCGGCTCGTCGGTGCGCAGCGCGGCGTCGAAGGCCAGCACGCCGTCCTCGGCCGACAGGGCGAACATGCCGCCCTGGGAGATCCGGGAACGGTCCGCATTCGCCAGCTTGCCGGCCATGCCGCCGGCCTGGTCCCACAGACCCCAGGCGAGCGAGTGGGCGGTCAGGCCGTTGGCCCGGCGGTGGGCGGCCAGCGCGTCGAGGAAGGAGTTGGCCGCCGCGTAGTTGCCCTGTCCGGGCGCGCCGAGCAGACCGGCGGCCGAGGAGAACAGCACGAAGGCGGCCAACTCCCGGTCGGCGGTGAGCTCGTGGAGGTTGAGTGCGGCGTCCACCTTCGGGCGGAGCACGGTGTCGATCCGCTCGGGGGTGAGCGAGCCGACCACGCCGTCGTCCAGCACACCGGCGATGTGCACCACAGCGGTCAGCGGCAGGTCCCTGAGCAGTTCGGCGGTGGCCCGACGGTCCGCCAGGTCCACGGCGGCGTACTCGACCTCGGCGCCCAACTCGCTCAGCTCAGCCGCCAGTTCGGCCGCCCCGGGGGCGTCCGCGCCGCGTCGGCTGACCAGGAGCAGCCGGCGCACGCCGTACTCGGCGGCCAGGTGCCGGACGAACAGTCCGCCCAGCGCGCCGGTGGCACCGCTGACCAGGACGGTGCCCTCGCCGTCGAGCACGACGCCGCCGTCGGCGGGCGCCGTGACCCGCGCCAGCCGGGCCGCGCGCAGCACACCCTGACGCACCACCAGCTGCGGCTCACCGCCGGCGACGATCGCGGCCACCGTCGCCGCGTCCAACTCCCCGTCCAGGTCCACGAGCTGGATGCGCTCGGGGCTCTCGGACTGGGCCGAGCGCACCAGGCCCGCAGCGGCTGCGGCGGCCAGGTCGGTGACGTCCTCACCCGTCAGCGCGACGGCGCCCCGGGTGACCACCAGCAGGCGGGCGTCGGCGAACCGGTCCTCGGCCAGCCAGCGCTGGACCACTTCGAGGGTCCGGTAGGTTGCGGTGCGGACCGCCTCGGCGTCCGAGCCCCCGGTGACCTCCAGGGTCACCACCGGGGCGACCGCGCCACCGTCGGCGACCTGGGCCCAGTCGGCGTACGCCACCGGCGCGGCCGGGCCGTCCAGGGTGACCGGCGCCCAGTCCAGGCGGAACAGCGAGTCCTGTCCCCCGGAGCGGGCGGCGGCGAGCTGCTCGCCGGAGATCGGCCGCAGCACCAGCGAGTCGACCGAGGCCACCGGGCGGCCTTCGCCGTCCGCGACGGCCAGCGCGAGGCCGCCCCCGGTGCCGGTCGGGGTCAGCCGGACCCGGGCCACGGCCGCGCCGGCCGCGTGCAGCGAGACACCGGACCAGGCGAACGGCAGGGCGCCCTGCTCACCGATCGCACCGGTGAACACGGCCGCGTGCAGGCAGGCGTCCAGCAGCGCCGGGTGCAGCGCCAGCCGCTCGGCGTCGGACTTCGCCTGCTCGGGCAGGGCGACCTCGGCGAAGACCTGGTCGCCGACCTTCCAGACGGCCTGCAGGCCCTGGAACACCGGACCGTAGGCCATCCCGGCAGCCGTGAACCCGTCGTACAGACCGCCCAGTTCGACCGGAACGGCACCGGCCGGCGGCCACTGGGTCAGCTCCTCGCCGGTCCGCCGGGCACCGGGGACCAGCACGCCGGTCGCGTGCCGGGTCCACGGCACGTCCGCGTCCGCGCCCTGCGGGCGGGAGTGGAAGGTCACGCTGCGGGCCCCGCTGTCGTCGGCGGGGCCGACCGCGACCTGCACCTGGACGGCACCGATCTCGGGCAGCACCAGCGGCGCCTCCAGGGTGAGTTCGTCCAGCAGGTCGCAGTTGACCTGGTCGCCGGCCCGGATCGCCAGCTCGACGAAGCCGGTGCCGGGGAACAGCACCGAGCCGCCGACCACGTGGTCGGCCAGCCAGCGCTGCGAGCCGATCGAGAGCCGGCCGGTCAGCACCACGCCGTCGGTGTCGGCCAGCGTCACGGCCGCACCGAGCAGCGGGTGTTCCGCCGAGTCCAGACCGGCCGAGGTGACGTCCCCGAGGCTGGGCTGGGCGTCGATCCAGTAGCGGGCGTGCTGGAAGGCGTAGGTGGGCAGGTCGATCCGCTCGGCGCCGGAACCGGCGAAGAACGCCGACCAGTTGATGCCGACACCGGCGGTGTGCAGCCGGGACAGCCCGGACAGCGCCGCCTCCGCCTCGGCGCGGTCCCGGCGCGCCAGCGCCACGAACACCGCGCTCTCGGCCTGGGTGGACTGCGGGGCCATCCCGGTCAGGATGCCGTCAGGGCCGATCTCCACGAAGCGGGAGACCCCGACCGACTCCAGGTACTGGACGCTCTCGGCGAACCGGACCGCGTCACGGACGTGGTTGACCCAGTACTCGGGGTCGGTGACGCTGCCGCTGGCCACCACCGGGATCGTCGGCTCGGTGAACAGCAAGGTCCGGACCACGGCGCGGAAGTCGGCCAGCATCGGGTCCATCAGCGGCGAGTGGAACGCGTGCGAGACGCTCAGCCGCTTGGTCCGCTCGAAGCCCTCGGCGATCCGCAGCACGGTGGCCTCGTCACCCGAGATCACCACCGAGCGCGGGCCGTTGACTGCGGCGATGCTCACCTGGTCGGTGAGCAGCGGGAGGATCTGCTCCTCGGTGGCCTCGATCGCCACCATCGCACCGCCCGAGGGCAGTTCCTGCATCAGCCGGCCACGGGCCGACACCAGCTTCACCGCATCGGAGAGCGACAGCACCCCGGCCACGTGCGCAGCGGCGATCTCACCGACCGAGTGCCCGGCCAGCAGGTCGGGCCGCACACCCCAGGACTCCACCAGACGGTACAGCGCCACCT
The DNA here is from genome assembly GCF_044766665.1 of Kitasatospora sp. NPDC101801. NCBI lineage: Bacteria > Bacillati > Actinomycetota > Actinomycetes > Kitasatosporales > Streptomycetaceae > Kitasatospora > Kitasatospora sp. NPDC101801. Next base: position 4,289 of record NZ_JBIWML010000058.1, on the reverse strand, counting down.
CGAAGGCGAACAGCGCGCTCTGGGTGTTGACCGTACGGTTCAACTCGTCGGCGTCGTCGCCCCAGATCACCTCACGCAGCGACCCGCCCAGCTCCGCCAGCACCTCGTCGAAAGCAGCCGCGAACACCGGGAACACGGCGTGCAGTTCACGCCCCATCCCGAGCCGCTGCGACCCCTGACCCGTGAACAGGAACGCCGTCCGGCCGTCGCCGACCACGCCCTTGACCACACCTGCGGCCTGCCCGCCCTCGGCCACGGCGGCCAGCCCGCGCAGCGCCGCCGCACCGTCACCCGCCAGGACCACCGCGCGGTGCTCCAGCGCCGCCCGCGAGGTGGCCAGCGAGAAGGCGACGTCCCGGGGGTCGAACTCGTCGGCCCCGCCGAGGTGTCCGGCGAGCCGGGCGGCCTGGTCCCGCAGCGCGTCGGCGCTGCGGGCGGACAGCAGCCACGGCACCGGCACGTCGGCTGCGGGCTCGGGCCGCACCACCGGCTCGGCGGCGGGCTCCGCCTCGGGGGCCTGCTCGATGATCACGTGCGCGTTGGTGCCGCTCACGCCGAAGGCCGAGACGCCGGCCCGGCGCGGGTAGCCGTGGTCCGGCCACTCCTGGGCCTCCGTCAGCAGCCGGACGTTGCCCGCCGACCAGTCGACGTGCGAGGACGGCTCGGTGACGTGCAGCGTCTCGGGCATCAGGCCGTGGCGGATCGCCATGACCATCTTCATCACACCGCCGACACCGGCCGCCGCCTGGGCGTGGCCGATGTTGGACTTGATCGAACCGAGCCAGAGCGGCCGGTCCTCGGGCCGGGCCTGGCCGTAGGTGGCCAGCAGTGCCTGGGCCTCGATCGGGTCACCCAGCGTGGTGCCCGTGCCGTGGCCCTCGACCAGGTCGACCTGGCCGGCGGGGACCCGGGCGTTGGCCAGCGCCTGCCGGATCACCTTCTGCTGGGCCAGGCCGTTCGGAGCGGTCAGCCCGTTGGAGGCACCGTCCTGGTTGATCGCCGAACCCCGGATCACCGCGAGCACCGGGTGCCCGTTGCGCCGCGCGTCCGACAGCCGCTCCAGCAGCAGCACACCGGCGCCCTCGGACCAGCCGGTCCCGTCGGCCGACTCCGAGAACGCCTTGCAGCGGCCGTCGGGGGCCAGGCCACGCTGACGGCTGAAGGCGATGAACGGCGACGGGGTTGACATCACCATCACGCCACCGGCCAGCGCGAGCGTGCACTCCTTGCGGCGCAGCGCCTCGGCGGCCAGGTGCAGCGCGATCAGCGAGGAAGAGCAGGCGGTGTCGACCGAGAGGGACGGGCCCTCCAGACCGAGCACGTAGGAGACCCGGCCCGAGATCACCGAGGACGCGCTGGCCGTGGTCATGTAGGCCTCGGCCACCTCGGGCGCGGCGTCCAGCAGGTCCTCGTAGTCCTGGATGCCCGAGCCGGTGAAGACGCCGACGCCCGCACCCCGCACGGTGTCGGGGCTGATGCCCGCCCGCTCGAACGCCTCCCAGCTGATCTCCAGCATCAGCCGCTGCTGCGGGTCCATGGTCAGGGCCTCGCGCGGGCTGATGCCGAAGAAGCCGGGGTCGAAGTCGGCGACGTCGTGGACGAACCCGCCCTCCCGGACGTAGCTGGTCCCGGACCGGTCGGCATCGGTGTCGTGGTCGATGACCCAGCCGCGGTCGGCCGGGAACTGCGTCACCGCGTCCCGGCCCTCCGCGACCAGTTGCCAGAGCTCCTCCGGCGAGGTCACCCCACCGGGATACCGGCAGCTCATCGCCACGATCGCGATCGGCTCCAGGTCCTCGCTCTCGATCTGCTGGAGCCGCTGCCGGGTCTGGTGCAGATCGGCAGTGACGCGCTTGAGGTAATCGAGGAGCTTGTCGTCGTTCGCCATCTCAGTCCCACCGAGTCCTTTGGTCCTAAAGCCCGTTGCCCGCTCAGGCGAGGCCGAGTTCCTTGTCAATGAAGTCGAATACGTCGTCGGCCGAGGCACTCTCCAACTGCCCGCCGACGTCCGGGCCCTGTCCCGCTCCGAGGCTCTCGTTCAACCGGGCGAGCAGCGCCTGCAGCCGGGAGGTGAGGCGGCTGGCCTCGATCTCCTCGCCGGAGAGGCCGTTCACGACCTCCTCGAAGCGGTCGAGTTCGGCCAGCAGCGGCAGCGCGGGGGTCCCGCCGGCCGGGACGAGCTCGGTGCGCAGGTACTCGGAGAGCGCCAGCGGCGTCGAGTGGTCGAACACCATCGAGGTGGGCAGCTTCCGGCCGGTGGCCGCGCTGAGCGACTCCCGCAGGTCGACCGCCGCGACCGAGTCGAAGCCGAGCTCCTCGAAGGAACGCCCGGCCTCCAGCGTCGCCGGGTCCTCGTAGCCGAGCAGGTCACCGACGTGCTTCCGGACCAGGTCGAGCAGGGTCCGGCTCTGTTCCGGCCCGGACAGGGCCGCTAGCTGCTCCACCAGACCCGAGCCGGCGCCCGCCTCCCCCGGCTCGGCCGGGCCGGCCAGCGCGGTGCGGACCTCCGGGATGGCGTCCAGCAGCGGTCGGGGCCGCGCGACCGTGAAGGTCGGGGCGAACCGCGACCAGTCGAAGTCGGCCACCACGACGTTGCTCCCGTCCTGGCCGACCGCACGCCGCAGCGCGGTGATCGCCAGCTCCGGCGCCATCGCGGGCGCGCCGATCCGGCGCATCAGGGCGCCGAGTTCGGCATCGACCATGCCGCCGTCCCAGGAGCCCCAGGCGATCGCGGTGGCCGGACGGCCCTGCGCCGCCCGGCGCTGGGCCAGCCCGTCCAGGAAGGCATTGGCACTGCCGTACGCAGCCTGGCCGCCGCTGCCCCAGACGGCGGAGCCCGAGGAGAACAGCACGAAGGCGTCGAGCTTCTGGTCGCCCAGCAGCTCGTCCAGGTGGGCGGCACCGAGCACCTTGGCCCGGCCGACCTCGGCGAACTCCGCCACGGTCAACTCGCCGAGCGGGGCGATCCGCTGGGCCACCCCGGCGGCGTGCACCACGGCGGTCAGCGGACGGTCGGCGGGGACCGAGTCGAGCAGCGCGGCGAGTGCGGCGCGGTCGGCCACGTCGCAGGCCGCGACCGTCACCTCGGCGCCGAGCGCGGTCAGTTCACCGACCAGCTGCTCCACCCCGGCGGCGTCCCGGCCACGACGGCTGGTGAGCACCAGGTGCTCGGCCCCTGCCGCCGCCAACTCCCTTGCCACGTGGGCACCGAGACCACCGGTGCCACCGGTGATCAGGACCGTGCCGTGCGGCTGCCAGGGCTCCCGTGCGGCCGACTGCTCGGCGAGCGGCGAGCGCACCATCCGCCGACCGAGCACCTTGCCCTGACGGATCGCCAGCTGGTCCTCGCCCCCGGTCGCCGTGACGGCGTCCAGCAGTTGGGCGAACGCGGACCGGTCGGCGGTCGGCGACAGGTCCACCAGTCCGCCCCAGGTGTCGGGGTGGTCGAGCGAGAGGCTGGCGCCGAGACCCCAGACCGCCGTCTGCGACGGCACCGCGGTCTCCAGCGCGCCGTCCACCGCGACCGCACCGGCCGTGACCGCCCAGAGCGGCACACCGAGGGCCGCGTCGCCGAGCGCCTGAGCGAACACGATGCTGGCGACCAGACCACGGGAGAGCTCGGGGTGCGCCGAGTGCGGGGCGTCGTCCAGCGCGAGCAGGGACAGCACACCGAGCACCGGCTCGCCCTCGGCCAGCCGTCCGGCCAGCGTCGCCCGGTCCTCGTCGGCTACCTCGAACGGCACGGCGTGGGCGCCGCGTTCGGCGACCGCCGCCAGCACGCCGACCACCAGGTCGTCGGTCAGCCGACCCGCCGGGACGGCCACCAGCCAGGCACCGAACAGCGGTCCGCCCGACAGCTCGGCCACCGGCTGCCACTCCACCCGGTAGCGCCAGGAGTCGACCTGGGCCTGCTCGCGGTGGTTCCGGCGCCAGGCCGCCATCGCGGGCAGCACCTTGCCGAGGTCCGTCGAGTCGACACCCAACTGGTCTGCGAAGCGCGGGAGTTCCGTCCCCTCGACGGCATCCCAGAACGCCGACTCCGACGGGTCCGCAGCCCTGGCGGGAGCGGCGGCGGCCTCGACCGGCATGCTGTCGGCCCAGTAGAACTTCCGCTGGAACGCGTAGGTGGGCAGGTCGATCCGCTCGGCACCCTGGCCGGCGTAGTACGCCGCCCAGTCCACCGCGACACCCTGCGCGTGGGCGCGGGAGAGGCCGGTGAGCAGCTCGCGCTCCTCACCGCGCTCGCGGCGCAGGGTGGAGACGAAGAGGGCGTCGGAGTCCTCACCGAG
>NZ_JBIWML010000057.1:3009-34408 GCF_044766665.1 Kitasatospora sp. NPDC101801 | reverse complement strand
AACGGTGACGTGGTGCTCCGGCGCCGCTGTGTGCTTCGGCACTGTCGCGCTGCCGATCGCCGGGAGCGACGTGGCGGGCGAGGGGGTGCGGCTAGCATGACCGGGGCAGTGGTGGGCGGCGCGAAGGCGGCCGCCATCGGCAGACAACCGACAGGAGGGCGGGTCGTGGTGCAGAAAGCGAAGATCCTCCTGGTCGACGACCGGCCGGAGAACCTGCTGGCGCTGGAGGCGATCCTCTCCGCGCTCGACCAGACGCTGGTCCGGGCCGCGTCCGGTGAGGAGGCGCTCAAGGCGCTGCTCACCGACGACTTCGCGGTGATCCTGCTTGACGTCCAGATGCCCGGCATGGACGGCTTCGAGACCGCCTCGCACATCAAGCGGCGGGAGCGGACGCGGGACATCCCGATCATCTTCCTGACCGCGATCAACCACGGTCCGCACCACACCTTCCGCGGCTACGCGGCCGGCGCGGTCGACTACATCTCCAAGCCCTTCGACCCCTGGGTGCTGCGGGCCAAGGTCTCGGTCTTCGTCGACCTCTACGTGAAGAACTGCCAGCTCAAGGAGCAGGCCGCGCTGCTCCGCCTCCAGCTGGAGGCCGGCGAGACCCCGGTGCTCGGCGAGCTCTCCGCCCGTCTCGCCGCGGTCGAGGAGCAGGCCGAAGCCCTGGCCAAGCAACTCGACGGCACGGCCGACACCGCGGTCGCGGCCACCGCGGCCAACCTGGAACGCAAGCTCGCCGGCCTCCGCAAGGCCCTCGACGCCCTGCGGCCAGGCGCCGCCTAGCTCGCTCACAGGCGCTCGGGCGACTGCGAGGAGATCTGGCGTCCGGGTCACTGCCGAAGTGCCTGACCACCCACGTCCGGTGAACGCTCCAGAGGCTGGCGTCGCCGTTCCCCGAGCCCCTGGGTCGTGCAACCGAGCGCCTGCGAAAAGGCTGGGGGCGTGCGCGGAGCGGTGTGCGCCCTGAGTGTGCGTCAGGAACGGGGCCGGACACACCGGGAGAGTCGCTCACATGTCCAGTCGCCCCGCCCCCCGGTAGGCTGCTGTCCCATGGCCACACGTACGCCCGGCGCGGCAGCGCGCACCCCGAAGCCCGGGCCGGCCAAGAAGGCCCCGGCCAAGAAGGCGCCCGCGAAGAAGGCGGCGGCCCCGGCGGCGAAGAAGGCCCCGGCCAGGAAGGCGGCGGCCAGGCCGCCCGCCGCTCCGCCGCCGCCCCCGCCGAAGCCGATACTCTTCCGCGCCGTCCGCGCCGTCTGGCTGGGCCTGGCGCACGCCGTCGGCGCCCTGTTCCGGGGCTTCGGCGACGGCGCGAAGAACCTGCCCCCGGCGCACCGCAAGGACGGCGTCGCGCTCCTGCTGCTCGCGCTCGCGCTGGTGACCGCCGCCGGGACGTGGTTCAGCCCGCAGGGGTGGCTCGGCGAGGCGGCGATCGCCGTGGTGTCGGGGCTGTTCGGCCGGGTCGACGTACTGGTCCCGTTCCTGCTGGCGGCGGTCGCCGTCCGGCTGATGCGGCACCCCGAACTCCCGGAGGCGAACGGCCGGATCGCGGTCGGGCTGAGCGCGCTGGTGGTCGGCGTGCTCGGGCTGGTGCACATCGGCTGCGGCGCACCGAGCATGGGCAGCGGCGCGACCCGGATGCGGGCGGCCGGCGGAATCGTCGGCTGGGCCGCGTCCACCCCGATGATGGCCGCCGCCGGACCGCCGCTGGCCGTGCCGCTGCTGCTGCTGGTCGCCTTCTTCGGCCTGCTGGTGGTCACCGCGACCCCGGTCAACAAGATTCCCGAGCGGCTGCGCGGCCTGGGTCAGAAGCTCGGCGTGGTCGAGGGCCCGGCGGACCAGGACGATCCGGAGCACGAGCGCGAGTACTCCACCGCGCCGCCCGAGGACGCCGACCCGGACGCGCTGCCGTACACCGTGGAGGCCCCCGAGGACGAGATCGGCGCCCGGCGCCGCCGGCGGCGCAGGAAGTCCGAGGAGCCCGCGCCGGAGCCGCTGACGGAGGACCAGGACCCGTACCAGACCAGGGACATCGCGGCCGGGGTGGCCGCCGACCTGGACGGTGCGCTGCTCTACGGCGTGCCCGCCTCCCCGGCGGTGGCGAGCATGCTGCACCAGGTCAAGGACAACACCGCCCCGCCCGAGGAGCTCGCGGTGCCGGCCGCCCGCGCCTCCGACGCCCCGCACGGCCACGGCGAGGCCCCGGCCCGGATGGAGCAGCTCCAGCTGGCCGGGGACATCAGCTACGCGCTGCCCTCGCTGGACCTGCTGGAGCGCGGCGCCCCCGGCAAGGCCCGCAGCGCACTGAACGACGAGGTGGTGGCCCAGCTCAGCGGCGTGTTCACCGAGTTCAAGGTGGACGCCAAGGTTACCGGCTTCACCCGGGGCCCGACGGTCACCCGGTACGAGGTCGAGCTCGGCCCGGCCGTGAAGGTGGAGCGGATCACCGCGCTGGCGAAGAACATCGCCTACGCGGTGGCCAGCGCGGACGTCCGGATCATCAGCCCGATCCCCGGCAAGTCGGCGGTTGGCGTGGAGATCCCGAACCGGGACCGCGAGATGGTCAACCTGGGCGACCTGCTCCGCTCGCGCACGGCCGCCGAGGACATGCACCCGCTGATGGTCGGCATGGGCAAAGACGTCGAGGGCCACACCGTGATGGCCAACCTGGCGAAGATGCCGCACATCCTGGTGGCCGGCGCCACCGGCGCGGGCAAGTCCTCCTGCATCAACTGCCTGATCACCTCGGTGCTGGTGCGCTCCACCCCGGACGAGGTGCGGATGGTGCTGGTCGACCCCAAGCGGGTCGAGCTGACCGCGTACGAGGGCATCCCGCACCTGATCACGCCGATCATCACCAACCCGAAGAAGGCGGCCGAGGCGCTGCAGTGGGTCGTGCGCGAGATGGACATGCGCTACGACGACCTGGCGGCGTTCGGCTTCCGGCACGTGGACGACTTCAACGCGGCGGTGAAGGCCGGCACCCTGAAGCCGCCGCTGGGCAGCGAGCGGGAGCTGACGCCCTATCCGTACCTGCTGGTGATCGTCGACGAGCTGGCCGACCTGATGATGGTCGCCCCGCGCGACGTTGAGGACTCGGTGGTCCGGATCACCCAGCTGGCCCGGGCGGCGGGCATCCACCTGGTGCTGGCCACCCAGCGGCCCTCGGTGGACGTGGTGACCGGTCTGATCAAGGCCAACGTGCCGTCCCGGCTGGCCTTCGCGACCTCCGCGATGATGGACTCCCGGGTCATCCTGGACCAGCCCGGTGCGGAGAAGCTGATCGGCAAGGGCGACGCGCTGTTCCTGCCGATGGGCTCCTCCAAGCCGGTCCGGATGCAGGGCGCCTTCGTCACCGAGGCGGAGATCGCCAGGGTGGTCCAGCACTGCAAGGACCAGCTGACGGCCCGTTACCGCGAGGACGTGGTGGTCGGCGGCGGCCCGAAGAAGGAGATCGACGAGGACATCGGCGACGACCTCGACCTGCTGGTCCAGGCGGTCGAGCTGGTGGTCTCCACCCAGTTCGGTTCCACCTCGATGCTCCAGCGCAAGCTCCGGGTCGGCTTCGCCAAGGCGGGCCGGCTGATGGACCTGATGGAGTCGCGTGACATCGTCGGTCCGAGCGAAGGTTCGAAGGCGCGGGACGTGCTCGTCAAGCCGGACGAACTCGACGCCGTCCTGCTCACACTGAGAGGGTGACGTCGTCCTCTCCTCACTCGTTCGGAGGAGGGGAACCGTCGGCCGAACGGGTACGTCCCACCGTGCACGGCACCCCGATCCGGCTGACCAGGTGTCAGCAGGGGCGGTCGGTGCCGCACGTTCGGGCCTCTCCGCTTGAGAAAGCCTCCCGGCCCACCCCTAGACTGTCTTCTCAGCAGGTGGCCAACGCTCGAAAGGCGCGCCCAGTGACCATCGGCAAGTCCTCGCCCCGCGACAACCGCCGGTCCTCCGCCCCCGACCCCCAGGCCGGGCCGCAGGCCGCCCCGGAGCCGGTGGTCGAGCTGCCCGCGATCGGCCGGGTGCTCGCCGACGCCCGTCGGCAGGCCGGGCTGACCATCGATCAGGTCAGTGGCGACACCCGGGTCCGGGTGCCGATCCTGCACGCCATCGAGGAGGACGACTACCCCCGCTGCGGCGGCGACTTCTACGCCCGGGGCCACATCCGGGCGTTCGCCAAGGCGGTCGGGGTGGACGGCGAGGCGCTGGTCGCCCGGTACGACGCCGCGCACGGGGGCGCCCCGACGGCGCAGCGGCCGACCCAGCTGCTGGACACCGGCCCGATCAAGGTCACCGATCACCGCCGTCCGAACTGGACGGCCGCCATGGTGGCCGCGATCGTCGCGGTGGTCGCGCTGATCGGCTTCAACCTGTTCTCCGGCGAGAAGACCGTCACCACCGCGGGCTCGGCCAGCGCCCCGCTGCCCACCGCCTCGGCGCCCGCCTCGCCCTCCGTGCAGCCCCCGGCGCCCGCGCCGAGCGTCCAGGCGATCGCGGCCGCCCCGGCCGACAAGGTCACCGTCAAGCTGGTCGCCGAGGGCGGCACCAGCTGGGTCACCGCGACCGACGGCGCCGGGAAGTCGCTGTTCCAGAACAACCTGGAGCAGGGCGGCGCACAGACCTTCACCGACCCCAAGCAGATCAAACTGGTGATCGGCAACGCGGGCGCCGTACACCTGTACGTCAACGGCAAGGACCTCGGCCCGGCCGGCCAGGACGGTCAGGTCAAGCACCTGACCTACACCCCCGGCGACCCCCAGGCCGGTTGAGGCCCCCGACCGACCGAAGGGCCTCTTCACAACAATCCGCCCTTGATCCGGCGCGCGCGGACTCCGGGGCGAACGGCACCGGGGGCCGCGCGTTAACCTTGTCCCTATGCCTGAACGCCGTACTGTCGCCCTTGTCACGCTCGGATGCGCCCGCAACGAGGTGGACTCCGAGGAACTCGCCGGGCGACTGGAGGCGGACGGCTGGCTGCTGGTCGAGGACGCCGCCGACGCCGACGTCGCCGTGGTCAACACCTGCGGGTTCGTCGAAGCCGCCAAGAAGGACTCCGTCGACGCCCTGCTGGAGGCCAACGACCTCAAGGGTCACGGCCGGACCCAGGCCGTGGTCGCGGTCGGCTGCATGGCCGAGCGCTACGGCAAGGAGCTCGCCGACGCGCTGCCCGAGGCGGACGGGGTGCTCGGTTTCGACGACTACACCGACATCTCCAGCCGGCTCCAGACCATCCTGTCCGGCGGCAACATCGAGGCCCACAAGCCCCGGGACCGCCGCACGCTGCTCCCGCTCACCCCGGTGGCCCGGCAGGCCGCGGCCGCCCAGGTGGCGCTGCCCGGCCACGGTGCCCCCGCGGACCTGCCCGAGGGCGTCGCCCCGGCGTCCGGCCCGCGCACCCTGCGCAAGCGCCTGGACGACAGCCCGGTCGCCTCGGTCAAGCTGGCCTCCGGCTGCGACCGGCGGTGCTCGTTCTGCGCCATCCCCGCCTTCCGCGGCTCGTTCATCTCCCGCCGCCCGTCCGACGTGCTGGGCGAGGCCCAGTGGCTGGCCGAGCAGGGCGTCACCGAGACGGTGCTGGTCAGCGAGAACAACACCTCGTACGGCAAGGACCTGGGCGACATCCGCCTGCTGGAGACGCTGCTGAGCGAGATCGCCGCCGTGGACGGCATCCGCCGGGTCCGGGTCAGCTACCTGCAGCCCGCCGAGATGCGCCCCGGCCTGATCGACACGATGACCACCACCCCCGGCGTGGTGCCGTACTTCGACCTGTCCTTCCAGCACTCGGCCCCGGCCGTGCTGCGGAGGATGCGCCGCTTCGGCAACACCGAGCAGTTCCTCGAGCTGCTCGCCACCATCCGCTCCAAGGCCCCGCAGGCCGGTGCCCGGTCCAACTTCATCGTCGGCTTCCCCGGCGAGAGCGAGCAGGACTTCGCCGAGCTGGAGCGCTTCGTCACCGAGGCCGGCCTGGACGCGATCGGGGTCTTCGGCTACTCCGACGAGGACGGCACCGAGGCCGCGACCTTCGACGGCAAGCTGCCCGAGGACGTGGTGGCGGACCGGCTGGCCAGGCTCACCAAGCTGGCCGAGGAGATGACCGCCCAGCGCGCCGAGCAGCGGATCGGCACCGAGGTCGAGGTGCTGGTCGAGTCGGTCGAGGACGGCGTGGTCGAGGGCCGGGCGGCCCACCAGGCCCCGGAGACCGACGGTCTGACCACCCTGCTGGGCGCCGACGACGCGGAGATCGGCCAGTACTACCGGGCCACCGTGGTCGGCACCGAGGGCGTCGACCTGGTGGCCGAGGCGCTGGAGCGCGTGGGGGTCGAGGCATGACCAGAGGGCCAGGCGCCTCCGCCCCGGCCCAGCCGACGGGCGCCACGGACACGCCGCCCGTCCCCTCCCTGTGGAACATCGCCAACGTGCTGACCATGATCCGGCTGCTGCTGGTCCCGGTCTTCGTGCTGCTGCTGTTCGCCGACGGGGGTCACGACCCCAAGTGGCGCTCGGTCGCCTGGGCCTCGTTCGCGATCGCGATGATCACCGACCTGTTCGACGGCGAGCTGGCCCGGCGCAAGGGCCTGGTCACCGACTTCGGCAAGATCGCCGACCCGATCGCCGACAAGGCCATCATGGGCGCCGCCCTGATCAGCCTGTCGATCCTCGGCGACCTGCCCTGGTGGGTCACCGTGGTGATCCTGGCCCGCGAGCTCGGCATCACCCTGATGCGGTTCTGGGTGATCCGCTACGGCGTCATCCCGGCCAGCCGGGGCGGCAAGCTCAAGACCCTCACCCAGGGCATCGCGATCGGCATGTACGTGCTGGAGCTGACCGGCTGGCTGGCCACCGGTCGGGCGCTGCTGATGGGCCTGGCGGTGCTGCTCACGCTCGGCACCGGGCTGGACTACGTCCGGCAGGCGATCGTGCTGCGCCGGGCCGGGCAGGCGAAGGAAGCCGGGTGACCGCCGCCCGGCCCGCCGCCGACCTGCACCGGGCGCTCCGCGACCGGGGCGCCACGCTGGCCGTCGCCGAGTCGCTGACCGGCGGTCTGCTGTCGGCCGCCCTGGTCGACGTCCCGGGGGCCTCGGCCACCTACCGGGGCGGCGTGACCGCGTACGCCACCGAGCTCAAGGCCGGGCTGCTGGGCGTGGACGAGGGCCTGCTCGCGGTGCACGGCCCGGTCCACCCCGTGGTGGCCCGGCAGATGGCCCAGGGCGTCCGGCGGCTGCTCGGCGCCGACTACGGCCTGGCCACCACCGGCGTGGCCGGTCCGGCGGAGCAGGACGGCCGTCCGGTCGGCACCGTCCACCTCGGCTGGGCCGGACCCGACGAAGCAGGGACGGATTCGCTCCTGTTGTCAGGAACACGTGAAACAATCCGGCAGGACACCGTGCAGGCGGCCCTGCAGCTGATGCTGGGTCACCTAGCGCGTTGAGCCCGTCCTGTGCTGAGCTTTCGGCGAAAAAGCCGTTGAACCACCCGGCGCGGCAGCAGGATCGTGTTACATCGGATACCCCGGATGGGCAGTAGTCAGGTAGTCGGGCGGGGAACAATCAGGGGAGGGGGCAGCATTGCAGCCCAGAGTGAACACGACCATGGTCCCCGCACGCGATGCGGACAAGGCGGTACGGTGGGGGCGTGACATCTCGATCCGCAGTCCGAGGAGGGAGGCACCGATGATCCTGCTCCGTCGCCTACTGGGCGATGTACTGCGTCGGCAGCGCCAACGCCAGGGCCGCACACTTCGCGAGGTGTCGGCAGCCGCCAGGGTTTCGCTCGGTTACCTCTCCGAGGTCGAGCGGGGGCAGAAGGAGGCGTCCTCCGAGCTGCTCTCCGCCATCTGCGACGCGTTGGACGTCCGGATGTCCGAGGTGATGCGCGAGGTCAGCGACGAGCTGTCGCTCGCCGAACTTGCGGCGATGGCCACTCTCTCGGAGGGTGAGCTGCTGAGGCCGGTACTCGAACCGGTTCAGCTGCCGGCTCCCGGTGTCGACCGGATGAGCTCCATCTCGCCCAAGGCCGCCGCCGTGGACGTGGTGGCAGCCTGACCCCCGGCCTCCGATCTGGAGGCTGCGATGCAGAACGTACGGTCCGCGCGGGCCACTGCCGGACGGTGGTGGCCCGCCGCGCTGTTCGGTGCCCTGTGCCTGGCCGCGCTGCTGGGCACCGGCCTCGGGGCCGGGCGGGCCGCGCTGGGCCTGCTGGCGGGCGGCTGGAGCCTCAGCCTGATCCCGATCCACAGCAGCCACCAGGGGGCCGCCCGGCCGGTCACCCGCGCAGCCGGAACCCCCGGGGCGTCGGATGGAAGCCCGCCTCCTCCAGCAGCGCCCCCAGCGGGGCCGTCAGCGCCGCTTCCCCGTTGACCCGCTCGACCGTGACGCTGCTGCCCAGCGCCCCGCCCCGGACGGCCGCCGCGAGCGCCGCCACCGCCACCGGCTGCTCGGACCAGGCCAGCAGCGACTTGCCGCCGCGCTCCACGTACAGCGCGGGCTCGCCGTCCACCAGCACCACCAGGGCGCCGGCCTTCCGGCCCGGCCGGTGCTGCTGGGCGGCCGGCGGCAGCTCGGGCCAGGGCAGCGCGGCCCCGTAGGCGTTCGCCGGGTCGGCCGCGGCCAGCACCAGGGTCTGGGCCGCCTCGGCGGCCGGTGCGGCCGCCCAGGCCCCCTCCGCGGCCCGCTCCAGCCGCCCGCTGACCGATCGCAGCCGGTCGGCGGCCCCGTCCATCGCGAACTGCGCCCCGCCCAGACCCTCCACGAAGTAGCCCCGGCGGGCCCGGCCGCGCTCCTCGAACGCGCTCAGCACCCGGTAGACCCCGGCGAAGCCGCCCGGCACCCGTTCGGCCGCGACCGCGCCCCTGGTCAGCACGCCGTGCCGGTCCAGCAGGGCCTGCGCCTGGGCGGCGCCCCGGACGGTCGGCTCGGTGGCCGGCTCCGGCAGCAGCGACCACCGCCCGACCACGGTCGGCGAGCCGGCCCGCACGGTGGGCCTGGTCATCCCGCCGTACCGGCCGCGCGGGGCGGCCCGGGGCGCCCGGTGCGCGGTGGCGCCGACCGTCCGGCCGGAGCCGAGCAGGGCGCGCAGCGGGGCGAGTGTGTCGTTGGTCACGTACCCGGCCCAGACCAAGTCCCAGAGCGCCTCGGTCAACTCGCTCTCCGGCACCTCGGGCAGCCGCTCCGTCAGCTGACGGAAGAACAGGCCGTAGCCGCCCGCCAGCGCCGCCAGCAGCGCGGTGTGCACGGGGGTGACGGCCGGCGGAACCGGCTCGGGCCGCAGCAGGTGGGCGGTCTCGGGCAGGTGCAGGCCGATCCAGCCGTCCTTGCCGGGCAGCGCGCCCGCGCCGGACCAGCCGATCTCCCCGGCCGCCGTCAGCTCGTCCAGCAGGGCGGGTGTGTAGTCGAGCAGCCGGGCGGGGAGCACCAGCTTCTCCAGTGCGGAGGCGGGCAGCGCGGTCCCCTGGAGCTGTTCGACCACCCGGAGCAGGCCGTCCGCGCCGCGCAGCCGGTGGCCCCCCAGGTGCTGCCACTGCGGCAGGAAGGCGGCCAGCGCGCGCGGCGGCACCGCCTCGACCTCCTGCCGGAGCGCGGCCAGCGAGCGGCGGCGGAGCCGGCGCAGCACCTCGGCGTCGCACCACTCGACCTGGCCGCTGTGCCCCTCGCCGGGCCGGAACTCGCCCTGTACCAGGCGCCCGGCGGCGGTCAGCCGGTGCAGGACGCCGGTGACCACGGCACCGCCCAGGCCGAACCGGGCGGCCGCCTCGGGTGCGGTGAACGGGCCGTGGGTGCGGGCGTACCGGGCCAGCAGATCGCCGAGCGGGTCCTTGACCGGCTCGGTGAACGCCTCCGGGACGCCGACCGGCAGCGGGGTGCCGAGCGCGTCCCGGAGCCGCCCGGCGTCCTCGATCGAGGCCCAGCGCTGCTCGCCGCCGATCCGGACCTCGATCACCCGGCGGGCCGCCCGGAGCTCGACCGCCCACTCCGGCGCGGCCCCACGGACCGTCAGCTCCTCGGTGCCGAGCGGCCCGAGCAGCCGCAGCGCGTCCGCGACCCCCTCGACGTCCTTGATCCGCCGCTCCGGGGTGAGCCGTTGCAGCTCCGCCTCCAGCTCGGCCAGCACCGCCGGGTCCAGCAGCTCGCGCAGCTCGGCCTGGCCGAGCAGCTCGGAGAGCAGCCGGGAGTCCAGCGCCAGGGCGGCGGCCCGGCGCTCGGCCAGCGGGGAGTCGCCCTCGTACAGGAACTGCGCCACGTAGCCGAACAGCAGCGAGCGGGCGAACGGCGAGGGCTCGGGAGTGGTGACCTCCACCAGCCGGACCGCGCGGGACTCCAGATCGCCCATCAGCTCGACCAGGCCGGGCACGTCGAAGACGTCCTGCAGGCACTCCCGGACGGCCTCCAGCACGATCGGGAACGAGCCGTACTCGCTCGCCACCTCCAGCAGCTGGGAGGCGCGCTGCCGCTGCTGCCAGAGCGGGGTGCGCTTGCCGGGGCTGCGGCGCGGCAGCAGCAGGGCCCGGCCCGCGCACTCGCGGAACCGGGCGGCGAACAGCGCGGAGCCGCCGACCTGGTCGGTCACCAGCTGCTCGATCTCGCCCTTGTCGAACAGCGCCGCGTCGGCGCCGACCGGGGCCTCCTCGGTGACCGGCCGGTCCGAGGGGAAGTCGAGGAGGTCGGCGTCGGGCAGGCGCAGCACGATGCCGTCGTCGGCGTGCATCACCTGCGGGTCCAGGCCGTGCTTCTCGCGCAGCCGGGCGCCGAGGGCCAGCGCCCAGGGGGCGTGCACCTGGGCGCCGAACGGGGAGTGGATGACGATCCGCCAGTCGCCCAGCTCGTCCCGGAACCGCTCGACCACGATGGTGCGGTCGTCCGGCAGGTGGCCGGTGGCGGTGCGCTGCTCGGCGAGGTAGGTGAGCAGGTTGCTCGCCGCCCAGTCGTCCAGGCCGGCCGACCGGAGCCGGTCGCCGGCCTGATCGGGCGTCAGGGCGCCCAGCTCGCGGACGAAGGCGCCGACCGCGCGGCCGAGCTCCAGCGGACGGCCCAGGCTGTCGCCCTTCCAGAACGGCAGCCGCCCGGGGACGCCGGGGGCGGGGGTGACCAGCACCCGGTCGTGGGTGATCTCCTGGATCCGCCAGGAGGTGGTGCCCAGGGTGAAGACGTCGCCGACCCGGGACTCGTAGACCATCTCCTCGTCCAGCTCGCCGACCCTCCCGCCGCCCTTCTTCGGGTCGGAGCCGACGATGAAGACGCCGAACAGGCCACGGTCCGGGATGGTGCCGCCCGAGGTGACCGCGAGCCGCTGGGCGCCGGGGCGGCCGGTGACGGTGCCGGCCACCCGGTCCCAGACCAGCCGGGGGCGCAACTCGGCGAAGGCGTCCGAGGGGTAACGGCCCGCCAGCATGTCCAGCACGCCGTCGAAGGCGGACTGCGGAAGGGTGGCGAACGGGGCGGCCCGGCGGACCAGGGTGAGCAGCTCGTCCACGTCCCAGGTGTCCAGCGCGGTGATCGCGACCAGCTGCTGGGCCAGCACGTCCAGCGGGTTGCGCGGCACCCGGAGCGCCTCGATGCCGCCCGAGCGCATCCGCTCGGTGACCACGGCGGCCTGCACCAGGTCGGCCCGGTACTTGGGGAACACCACGCCGGTGGAGACCGCGCCGACCTGGTGGCCGGCCCGGCCGACCCGCTGCAGGCCGGAGGCGACCGAGGGCGGCGACTCGACCTGGATCACCAAGTCCACCGCGCCCATGTCGATGCCCAGCTCCAGGCTGGAGGTGGCCACCACGGCGGGCAGCCGACCCGCCTTCAACTCCTCCTCCACCAGGGCGCGCTGCTCCTTGGAGACCGAGCCGTGGTGCGCCCGGGCGATCACGGCGGGCGCCCCGCCGGCCGCACCGGAGCCGCCCATCAGCTGGGCGGGGGAGAGCGCCTCGGGCAGCGCGGCGCCGGTGGCGCGCTCGTGCGCGATCTCGTTCAGCCGGTTGCAGAGCCGCTCGGCCAGCCGGCGGGAGTTGGCGAACACGATGGTCGACCGGTGCGCCTGCACCAGGTCGACGATCCGCTCCTCGACGTGCGGCCAGATCGACGCCTGCCGGGCCGGGTCGTCGGTGTCGTTCGGCAGCTCGTCCAGGTCGGCGACCGGGACCACCACCGAGAGGTCGAACCGCTTGTCGGCGGGCGGCTGGACCACCACCGCGCCGCGCTGCGGGCTCAGGTAGCGGGCCACCTCGTCCACCGGGCGGACGGTGGCGGACAGGCCGATCCGGCGGGCCGGGCGGTCCAGCAGCTCGTCCAGCCGCTCCAGGCTGAGCGCCAGGTGGGCGCCGCGCTTCGTCCCGGCGACCGCGTGCACCTCGTCCAGGATCACCGTGTCGACGCCGCGCAGCGCGTCCCGGGCGGCGGAGGTGAGCAGCAGGAAGAGCGACTCGGGGGTGGTGATCAGGATGTCCGGCGGATGGGTGGCGAACCGGCGGCGGTCGGCGGCCGGGGTGTCGCCCGAGCGGATGCCGACCTGGACGTCCGGCTCCGGCAGGCCGAGCCGGACGGCCGCCTGGCGCAGCCCGGCCAGCGGGGCCCGCAGGTTGCGCTCGACGTCGACCGCCAGCGCCTTGATCGGCGAGATGTAGAGCACCCGGCAGCGGCGCTTCGGGTCGGCCGGCGGCGGGGTGTGGCTGAGCCTGTCGAGCGCGGAGAGGAAGGCGGCCAGTGTCTTGCCGGAGCCGGTGGGGGCCACCACCAGGACGTCCGTCCCCCGGTCGATCGCCGCCCAGGCCCGGGCCTGGGCGGCCGTCGGGGTGCTGAACGCCCCGGTGAACCACGCCTTGGTCGCCGGAGCGAATCCGTCCAGCGAATCCGCCAGGTCACCAGCTGCCGTCAGCTCACGTTCCGCCATCCCCCCATGGTGCCCGTCCGCACCGACAGTCCGGGCCTGCCGCCTCCGCTGCCCGTCTGCCCTAGCCAGATCAGGCAGGCCCGAAAATCCGCTCATATGGTGATGTATCGGACCCGTGATCATGGCGGGCGCACCGACGAGTGGAGGTCGCGCGATGGAACGGCTGGGTCTCGCCGTGCGGATGGGACTGGGCGACGCGACGCGGCCGGGACGACCGGGAGTGCGCAAGGTCCGGGTCCGGGTCCTGCTCGGGGTCCTGATGGTGGCGCTGCTGATCGGTGGCGCGGTGCCGTACGTGGCCGGTCCCGGGCGCTCGTACCTGAGCTACCTGGTGCTGGCGGAGCGTCCGGACGCCGATGGCTCCGCCACCGCCGCCCGGCAGGTCAGGGCGGCCGGCGGCCGGGTGGTCCAGGAGTACCCGCAGATCGGCGTGGTGCTGGCCTACGCCACCGGCGACTTCGCCGGCCGGCTGCGCGGCCACCCCGGGATAGCGGCCGTCGGCGCCAGCCGGACCACCGGCGTACCGGGCCCGCCCGGGGCGCTGGCCGGCGCGGGCGACTTCCGAGACACCCGGGGCGACGCCCTGGAGAGCGGCGATGACGCCGAGTCGCTCACCCCCGACCCGGCCGAGTCCGCCGACTGGAACCTGGCGATGATCGGCGCCACCGGCCGGTCCACCCGGCCGGCCGGGCCGCTGCCCGCCGCGCTGTTGCGGACGACCGGTGCGGCCCCCTCCGAGGAGGCGCTCCGGCAGGTGCTGGTCGCGGTCCTGGACTCCGGCGTGGACGACACCCACCCCGACCTCCGTTCGGCGGTCGACCCCCGGGCCTCGGTCTCCTGCGCCGACGGCCGCCCGGACGCCCGGTACGGCTCCTGGCGCCCCGACCGGGGCGTCACCGAGAGCGGCCACGGCACCCACGTCGCCGGGATCGTCGGCGCGGCCAGGGACGGCCGGGGCGTCACCGGCGTCGCGCCGGGCGTCCGGATCGCCGCCGTCCGGCTGCTCGGCCCGCTCGGGCAGTACTACACCGAGAACATCGTCTGCGGCATGCTCTGGGCCGCCGACCACGGCGCCAAGGCGATCAACGACAGTTACTTCGCCGACCCCTGGAAGTACAACTGCCCCGACGATCCGGACCAGGCCGCACTGGCCCAGGCCGTCGGCCGCGCCGTCGGCTACGCGCAGCGGCAGGGCGCGGTGGTGGTCGCCTCGGCCGGCAACGACGGGCAGGACCTCGGCGCGGTCCGCCGCGACCAGCGCAGCCCCAACGACCGGCTGACCGGGCCCGCCCAGAACCGGCTGCTCGGCACCGAGTGCATCCGGCTGCCCGGCGAGCTGCCCGGCGTCCTGACGGTCAGTGCCCTCGACCGCTACGGCCTGCCCACCGCCTACAGCAACTACGGGCGGGGCCGGATCTCGATCGCCGCACCCGGCGGCGAACCCGAGGGCGGGCCGGCCGGCGCGGTGGTCTCCGACTGGCCCGGCGGCCAGTACGCCGCCCTGGCCGGCACCTCGATGGCGGCCGCCCACGTGACCGGCGCGGTCGCGGTGGCGGCGGCCGGCCACCCCGACTGGCGGCCCGACCGGCTGGTCGCGCTGCTCGCCGACGCAGCGGGGACCAACTGCCCGTACGGGGCGGGGGCCTGCGTCGAGCGCCAGTTCTTCGGCTCGGGAGTCCTGGCCCTGCCCGCTTCCGGCTAGCCGGGGCCGCTGGGGGCAGGCGCTCAGCGGTCTACTACCCAGGGGCTCGGGGAACTGCGAGGAGATCTGGCGTGCGGGTCACTGCGAAAGTGCCTGACCATTTACGCGACGATCACCTTGCAAGGGTCGGCGTCGCAGTTCCCCGAGCCCCTGATGGCTGAGCCCGCAGCACAGTGGCCCGAGCCCCTGGCGCCGTACGGGCTGAGCACCTGCTCGTGGAGCGGTTCGGGATACTTGGGGGCATGAGGCTGACCGAGTTCTGGCGACGGATGTACGAGCACTTCGGCGAGGCGTATGCGGAGTCGTTCGCCGCCGACCACCTGATGTCCGAGCTGGGCGGGCGGACGGTTCGTCAGGCGCTGGAGGCCGGTTGGGAGGCGAAGGAGGTCTGGCGGGTGGTCTGCCAGACCCAGGGGGTGTCGTCGATTCTGCGCTGAGCTTCGGGTAAGACTGAGTGGGTGGCCAGTAGCGCTGAACCTCAGAATCCCGAACGTCCGTCCGATCCGCCCACGACCGAGACCGCGAGAATGGCCGCCAGAGGCGACTCCCTCTGGGGGCAGGGGATGCCGAAGTGGCTGCCCCGGGCGATGGTGCTGGCGCTGCTGCTGGTCGGTGCGTTCCAGCTGGTGGACTGGGCGTTCCGGCAGCTGATCGACCTGCTGGTGATGCTGCTGGTGGCGTTCTTCCTGTCGCTGGCGATGGAGCCGGCCGTGGACCGGATGGCCGCCCGGGGCGTACGCCGGGGGCTCGGGACGTTTCTGGTGTTCATCGGTCTCGCCGTCGCCATCGCCGGGTTCCTCACCGCGCTCGGCACCCTGCTGGTGGACCAGGTGGCGAAGATCGCGGGTGATCTGCCGCACCTGGTGGACAACCTGATCACCTGGATCAACACGACGTTCCATCAGAACCTCTCGCTGGACCAACTCCAGGAGAAGCTGCTCAAGGACTCCGGCAACATCGAGAAGTACGCCCAACAGGCGGCCGACAACGTCTGGGGCGTCTCCAGCACCCTGATCGGCGGGCTGTTCCAGGCCTTCACGGTCGGCCTGTTCACCTTCTACTTCACCGCCGACGGGCCCCGGGTGCGGCGTACGGTCTGCTCGCTGCTGCCGCCGGCGAAGCAGGCCGAGGTGCTCCGGGCCTGGGAGATCGCGCTGGCCAAGACGGGTGGCTACCTGTACTCCCGGGCGCTGCTGGCGATCGCCTCGACCCTCGCGCACTGGATCATGTTCAGTGTGCTCGGCCTGCCGTACGCGGCCGCGCTGGCGGTCTGGGTCGGCGTCATGTCGCAGTTCGTGCCGACCATCGGGACGTACCTGGCGGGGGCGCTGCCGGTCCTGGTGGCGCTGACCGTGGAGCCGACCGACGCGCTCTGGGTGCTGGTGTTCGTGACCGTCTACCAGCAGATCGAGAACTACCTGCTGCACCCGAGGATCACCGCGAAGACGGTGGACGTGCACCCGGCGGTGGCCTTCGGGTCGGTGATCGCGGGGGCGGCGCTGCTCGGCGCGGTGGGTGCGCTGATCGCGATCCCGGCGGCTGCCACCCTGCAGGGCTTCGTCGGGACGTACGTCCGCCGGTACGAGGTGGCCACCGACCCCCGGATCGACCGGGGTGCGGACCGCAAGGGGCGCCGGGAGCGCCGTCGGCAGGCGGCCCGCAGGCTGCGGCGGATGGTGCGCGGCTCGGACCGGCACGATCAGGACGACAGCTGAGCGGCCCGGCCGGGCGAGGGAACACACGGGCGGTCATCCCTGACGGGGTGACCGCCCGTGTCGTCGCTGCGGGCAGGTGCCGGGCATCTCGTTCAGGCTCTTGATGGGGTCCGGGCCCGGGCCATCGGCTCCGGCGGTGGGTCGGTCGGCTTGAATCGAACTGATGTTCCCTATACTGGCTCACGGCGAGTTTTCCACAGGCGCGACCCATTCGGGGTGGATTGTCAGTGGGACGCGCTAGCGTCGAGCACGATGAAGCGCACAGGACAGAACCCGAGGGTGGAACCCATGGCAGGTACGGACCGCGAGAAGGCCCTTGAGACCGCACTCGCCCAAATCGAGCGGCAGTTCGGCAAGGGCTCGGTGATGCGCCTCGGTGAGAAGGCCAACGAGCCGATCGAGGTGATCCCGACCGGCTCCACCGCGCTGGACGTCGCACTCGGCGTCGGCGGGCTGCCGCGTGGCCGCGTGATCGAGATCTACGGCCCGGAGTCCTCCGGCAAGACCACGCTGACCCTGCACGCGGCGGCCAGCGCCCAGAAGCTCGGCGGCACGGTGGCGTTCGTGGACGCCGAGCACGCCCTCGACCCGGAGTACGCCAAGAAGCTCGGCGTGGACACCGACGCCCTGCTGGTCAGCCAGCCGGACACGGGTGAGCAGGCCCTCGAGATCACCGACATGCTGATCCGCTCCGGCGCGGTCGACCTGATCATCATCGACTCGGTCGCGGCGCTCGTGCCGCGCGCCGAGATCGAGGGCGAGATGGGCGACTCGCACGTCGGTCTGCAGGCCCGGCTGATGAGCCAGGCCCTGCGCAAGATCGCCGGTGCGCTCAACCAGTCGAACACCACCGCGATCTTCATCAACCAGCTCCGCGAGAAGATCGGCGTGATGTTCGGCTCGCCCGAGACCACCACCGGTGGCCGCGCGCTGAAGTTCTACGCCTCCGTCCGGCTGGACATCCGCCGGATCGAGACCCTGAAGGACGGCACCGAGGCGGTCGGCAACCGCACCCGCGTCAAGGTGGTCAAGAACAAGGTCGCCGCCCCGTTCAAGCAGGCCGAGTTCGACATCCTCTACGGCCACGGCATCAGCTGGGAGGGCGGCCTGATCGACATGGGTGTCGAGCACGGCTTCGTCCGCAAGGCCGGCGCCTGGTACACCTACGAGGGCGACCAGCTCGGCCAGGGCAAGGAGAACGCGCGGAACTTCCTGCGCGACAACCCGCAGCTGGCGGAGGAGATCGAGCTGAAGATCAAGCAGAAGCTCGGCATCGGTCCGAAGGTCGCCGACGCGGCGGCCCCGGCGGTCGAGGGCGCCGAAGCCGTCGCCGGCCCGGACGAGGAGGTCAAGCCGGCCGCCAAGACCGCGGCCGCGAAGAAGGCCGCGGCGGCGAAGAGTTGAGCCGACGTTGACGCACGAGAGCGACGCCCCGGTGCCTGGTTCGGACGAGCCCGGCACCGAGGCGTTTCCGGGTCTGCTGCGGGCCTCCGACCTGACCGGCGGCCGCCGGCGCCGCCGGACGGCGCTGGAGCCCGACCGGGCCGGCGGGCCGCCGGTGGAGCTGGCACCCGAGCCGCCCGCGTCACCCGGGTCGCCGAGGCCCGGGCGGGAGCCCAAGCGGAAGCGGGCAGAGCCGCCGACCGACCCGGCGGGCCGGGCCAGGGACATCTGCCTGCGCCTGCTGACCGGCACCGCGAAGACCCGCAAGCAGCTGGCCGACGCGCTGCGTAAGAAGGAGATCCCTGACGAGGTCGCGGCCGAGGTGCTGGACCGCTACGAGGAGGTCGGGCTGATCGACGACGGGGCGTTCGCGGCGGCCTGGGTCGAGTCCCGGCATGCCGTGCGCGGGCTCGGGCGCCGGGCACTGGCCCAGGAGCTGCGGCAGCGCGGGGTGGCCGGCGAGCTGGTCGAGCGCGCGCTGGAGCAGGTCGACACCGAGGACGAGGAGGAGGCCGCCCGCGAGCTGGTCCGACGCAAGCTGCGGACGGTGCGGGCGCTCGACCCGCAGGTCAGGACGCGGCGGCTGGTCGGCATGCTGGCCCGGCGGGGTTACTCCGAGGGCCTGGCGTTCCGAGCGGTGAAGGACGTTCTGGCAGAGGAGGACTGATGGACTTTCAGTGTTCGGACGTGATGGATCACCGACACATCTTGACCGTTTCGTGACCCACGCTTAGCCTCACAGAAATATGTGCTGAGCAGGACGGAGCGGTGCCCGATGTGGATCGCAATGGGGTGCGTCGGGGCGTTGCTGCTGCTGGGCTGGGCGGTGTTCCGCTGGGTGCGGGTCACCGAGCGGAGGGCCGCCGGCGCGGTGGAGTTCGTCGAGGCCGAGGCGGCCCGGCGGCGGGCCGAGCTGGATCGGCGTGAGGCCGCCGTCGCGGAGCTGGAGGCCGGGCACCACCGCGAGCTGGAGCGCCTGGCCGGTCTGACGACGATCCAGGCCAAGGCGGAGGTGCTCCGGGCCGCCGAGGCACTGGCCCGCCGGGAGGCGGCCGTCACCGTCCGGGAGATCGAGCGACAGGCACACGAGGACGGCGAGGCCCGGGCCCGCGAGATCGTCGCGGGCGCGGTGCAGCGGCTGGCCAGTGAGCAGACCGCGGAGACCGTGGTCTCGGTCTTCCCGCTGCCCAGTGAGGAGTTGAAGGGCCGGATCATCGGCAAGGAGGGCCGCAACATCCGCGCCTTCGAGGCCGTCACCGGCGTCAACCTGGTGGTGGACGAGACCCCGGGCGTGGTCCAGCTCTCCTGTTTCGACCCGGTGCGCCGGGAGGCGGCCCGGCTCACCCTGGAGGTCCTGGTCTCGGACGGCCGGATCCAGCCGGCCCGGATCGAGACGGTGCACGCGCGCAGTCTGCGCGAGGTCGAGCGGCTCTGCACCAGGGCCGGCGAGGACGCGCTGCTCGCCGCCGGGGTGGGCGGGATGGAGCCGGAGCTGACCCGGATGCTGGGGCGGCTGCGGTACCGGACCTCGTACGGGCAGAACGTGCTCGGGCACCTGGTGGAGAGCGCCAACCTGGGCGGGCTGATGGCGGCCGAGCTGGGCGCGGACGCGGTACTGGTGCGGCGGGCCGCCCTGCTGCACGACATCGGCAAGGCGCTGAGCCACGAGGTGCCGGGCAGTCACGCGGCGGTCGGGGCCGAGCACGCCCGGCGCTGGGGCGAGTCGGCGGAGGTGGTGCACGCGATAGCCGCGCACCACGGCGAGATCGAGCCGCAGACGGTGGAGGCGGTGCTGACCCAGGCCGCCGACGCCTGCTCGGGCGGGCGGCCCGGGGCGAGGAAGGAGTCGGTCGAGGTGCACGTCCGGCGGCTGGAGCGGCTGGAGGAGATCGCCCGGGAGTTCGAGGGCGTGGCCAAGGTGTACGCGATGCAGGCCGGCCGCGAGGTCCGGGTGATGGTCCAGCCCGAGCTGGTCGACGACCTCGGCGCCCAGGTGATCGCCCGCGAGGTGGCCAGGCGGGTAGCCGATGAGCTCACCTTCCCGGGCCGGATCCGGATCACCGTGGTCCGGGAGAGCCGCGCTGTGGAGTTCGCCTGCTAGAGCGGCTCCGGAGCTTTCAGGCGCTGACCAGCCCGGCCTCGTAAGCGATGATCACCAGCTGGACCCGGTCGCGCGCGTCCAGCTTGGCCAGCAGCCGGGACAGGTAGGTCTTCACGGTGGCGATGCTGAGGTTGAGCTGCTCGGCGATCTCGGTGTTGGACCGGCCGCCGCCGACCAGGACGAGCACCTCGCGCTCGCGGTCGGTGATGCCGCTGACGGTCCGTCGGGCCGAGCCCGCGGCGGGACGGTCGGCGAACTCGGTGATCAGGCGGCGGGTGACGCCCGGGGCGATCAGGGCGTCCCCGGCGGCGACCACCCGGACGGCGGCGAGGATCTCCTCCAGCGCCATGTCCTTGACCAGGAACCCGGCCGCTCCGGCCCGCAGCGCCCCGTAGACGTAGTCGTCCTCGTCGAAGGTGGTCAGCACGATCACCTGGCTGGGGCCGCCGCCGGCGGTGATCTGCCGGGTGGCCTCGATGCCGTCCAAGCCCGGCATCCGGATGTCCATCACCACCACGTCCGGCGCCAGCTCGGCGGTCAGGCGGACGGCCTCGGTGCCCGTCCCGGCCTCGCCGACCAGCTCCAGGTCGTCGGCGTCGGTGATCACCATCCGGAGGGCAGCGCGTACCAGTGGCTGGTCGTCGGCGAGTAGGACACGGATGGTCATCTTGCTCCTGTCAGGGCGGGGATCGGCAGCCGGGCGGTGACCCGGAAGCCGCCGTCGGGGTGGGCTCCGGCGGTGAAGTCGCCGTGCAGCAGGGCGGTCCGCTCGCGCATGCCGAGCAGGCCGTAGCCGGAGTCGGGGCGGCGGCCGGGGCCGCGCCCGCGGTCGGTGACCTCGACGGCCAGCTCCCGCTCCCGGTGCTCGACGGTCACCGTGCAGCTGTCGGTACCGGCGTGCTTGACCACGTTGGTGACCGCCTCCTGGATGATCCGGTAGGCGGCGGCGTCGAGTTCGGGTGGCAGCGGGTGCGGCTCGCCCAGCTGCCGGAGCTCGACCCGGACGCCGGCGGCCGTGGTGGTGGCGGCCAGCCGGTCGAGATCGGCCAGGCCGGGCCCGGGGTCGAGCGGGGCGGGGCCGGCCGGCTCGCCCTGGCGTAGCGCTCCGAGCATCCGGCGCAGCCCGGCCAGGGTCTCCCGGCCGGTGGTCTCGATGGTGCCCAACGCATCCCGGGCGGCGGTCGGCTGACTGTCGATCACCCGCTTCGCCGCACCCGCCTGCAGGGCGATGATGCCGATGCTGTGCGCCACCATGTCGTGCAGCTCGCGGGCGATCCGGAGCCGCTCGGTGGTGATCGCCTGTGCCTCGGTCTGGGCCCTGACCCGGTCGGCGTACGTCCGGGACTGGTGCACCGAGTTGCCCAGCAGCCAGGCGATCGGGACGGTCAGGGCGACCGTCAGCTCGGTCGAGGTGCCGACGGCCCAGCCCGCCGCCAGCCGGAAGGACACGTACCCGGCCAGGACGCCGAGCGCCAGGCCGGCGGCGGTGAGCGAGGTCCGCCGGGGGCGGCCGGCCGCGACGAAGTAGAGCGCGAGGTCGACCGCCAGGTACTGCGGCAGCGGGATCTCCCCGGCGCCCAGCGGCGTGGTCCCGACCACGGCGGCGGTGAGCAGCAGGGTGGTCGCGGCCAGGGGCCGGCGGCGCAGCAGTCGGGCGCCGGCCAGGGTGAGCAGGCCGGCCAGGCCGATCGTCGTCAGCCCGTCCCAGCGCTGGATCAGCACCCCGGGCGGGACCGCCGCCGTGCCCTCGCCGGGCAGCCGCAGCCGGACCAGGAAGGTGAGCACCGTCCCGGCGCACCAGGCCAGCAGCGTCCAGCTGCCCGGCGTTATCCGCTTGAGCAGGGGGAGTTGTGGCGTCTCGGACATGCGGCCGATGCTACCGACAAGATCGTTACCGGACATCAGCCCTGGGTTGTACGCCGCTGGTCGACAGTCCGCGGCCGAAGTGTCAGCGCCGGTCCGATGCCCGGCCCGGGGGCTGCCCGCCAGTGTTGGCCCCGTGATCGAAGCCCTTGAACTGACGAAGCGTTACGGCAGCACCACGGCCGTCCGGAACCTGACCTTCACCGTGCGGCCCGGACGGGTCACCGGTTTCCTCGGCCCGAACGGGGCCGGCAAGAGCACCACCCTGCGGATGATCCTCGGCCTGCACACCCCCAGCTCCGGGACGGTCACGGTCGACGGCCGTCCGTTCCGGGAGCACGCCAGGGGCCTGCGCCACCTCGGTGCGCTGCTGGACGCCGGCGACGTGCACGGCGGCCGGAGCGCCCGGTCCCACCTGGCCGCGCTGGCCCGCGGCAACGGCATCCCGCGCGGCCGGGTGGACCAGGTGCTGGCCGAGGTCGGCCTGGCCGGTGCGGCGAAGCGCCGGATCGGCGGGTACTCGCTCGGGATGCGCCAGCGGCTGGGCATCGCCGGTGCGTTGCTCGGCGACCCGCCGGTGCTGATCTTCGACGAGCCGCTGAACGGCCTCGACCCGGAGGGCGTGCTCTGGGTGCGCGGGCTGTTCCGGCGGCTCGCCGCCGAGGGCCGCACGGTCTTCGTCTCCAGCCACCTGATGACCGAGATGGAGCACACCGCCGACGACCTGGTGGTGGTCGGCCGGGGCGAGCTGATCGCGGCCGAGAGCCTGGCCGCCTTCGCGGCCAGGAGCGGCAGCAGCGTGACCGTGCGGACCCCGGCGGCCGAGCCGCTGGCCCGGCTGCTGACCGGGCACGGTGCGCAGGTGCGGCCGACCGGCGAGCTGCTGGAGGTGACCGGGATGGCAGCCGCCCGGATCGGCGAACTCGCGCTCGCCGAGCGGCTGCCGCTGCACGAACTGACCCCCAGGACGGCCTCGCTGGAGGCCGCCTTCATGGAGCTGACCGCCGACCGCGCCGACTACCACGCAGGAGCGACCCGATGACCCCCACCGCCCACCGGGCCCGGTTCACCGATCTGATCGCCGCCGAGTGGATCAAGTTCTGGTCGCTGCGGTCGACCCGCTGGTCCCTGCTGGCCGGGGCCCTGGCCGTGCTCGGCATCAACGTGGGCACGGCGTACGACCACTACAAGTACTGGGACCAGTACGACCCGGCCACCACAGCCTCCTTCCTGCAGAACGACATCGGACTGGCGGACGCCTTCACCGGGAACGCGAGCATGGCCCTGGTGCTCGTCCTCGGCGCGATCGGCGCCGTGGCGGTCACCGGGGAGTACGGCTCCGGGTCGATCCGGACCACCTTCGCGGCTGTCCCGGCCCGGCGGTCGGTGCTGGCGGCCAAGGCGCTCGTGGTCACGGCGGTCACCGCCGTCTTCGGGACGGTCCTCGCACTGGTCTCGTTCCTGCTCACCCAGGCGGTGCTGGACGGCCGGGGCGCCGGGCTGGCGCTCGATCACCCCGGCGCGCTGCGGGTGGTGCTGGCCTCCGGGCTGCTGGCGCCGGTGGCCGCGCTGGTCGGCATGGCGCTGGGGGCGGTGGCGCGGCACAGTGCCGCGTCGGTGGTCGCCGCCACCGGGCTGCTGCTGATGGTGCCGCTGTTCCTGACCGAGGACCGCTACCTGACCGCCGTGCTCCGGCACGCCCAGCCCTTCACGGCCTGGCAGCGGCTGGTGGACAACGGCCGGTTCGGCCAGGTCGCCCACCCGTGGACCGTGGAGGGCGCCTGGCTGGTCTACCTGGTCTGGGCGCTGTCGGCGGCCGCCCTGGCCGTCGCTGCGGTGCACCGTCGCGACCAGTGACGGACCGTCAGGCGCCCGGCCCGGGGCTGGTGATCGGCGCCGGGCCGCCGCGGGCGTGCTGGGCCAGGGCCTGGAGCGCCTCGGGTTCGGCCCCGTGGGTGGAGCCGACCAGGTGGCCGTCGGGGCGGATCAGCAGGACGGTGTGCGGGTCGGCCGCCGGGTACCGCTCGGTGACCAGCACCTCGGTTGGGATCGGCAGGGCGGCGGCCAGCGTGGTCAGCCGGGGCATCAGGCCGGCCGACAGCCAGTGCTGGGAGGACCAGACCGTGGTGCCGGGGGCGACCAGCAGCAGCAGGAAGCCGGCCCCGAGCCGGGCGTGCAGCCGGTCGGTGCTGCCGTCGGTGGTGGTCACCGGCAGGTCGGGAGCGAGCACCCCGGGGGCGGTCGGCGGGAGCAGCTCGGTCAGCGAGGTGCCCCGGCCGCCGCGCTGCGGCGGGACCCGGCCGGGGATGCCGGACGGGGCCTCGGGGTAGGCGGGCGCACCGCCGAACCGGCCGGTGCCGAGCTGACCGTCCGCCAGCAGCGGGGCGTGCTTGCGGAACGAGCCGGTGAGCAGCGAGCGCCGGGTCTGCTGCCAGCCGCGCAGCGGCCGGAGCAGCGGCATCGCCTGGTCGACGGCGCGCAGCCGGGCGCCGACCGCACCGCGCCGTTCGGTCTCGTAGCCGTCCAGCAGGGTGGAGCCGGAGTGCAGGTGCCAGGCCAGCGCGAGCCGCCAGGACAGGTTGTCGGCGTCCCGCAGGCCGTCGGCGAGGTTCTGCATGCCGAGCGCGCCGTGCAGGTGGGCGGCGTCGCCGGCCAGGAAGCAGCGGCCGACCCGGAACCGGGCGGCCAGCCGCTGCTGGGCGGTGTGGTCGGCGGCGGCCAGCAGTTCGTACGGGGGGAGGTCGCCGCACCAGCCGGTGAGGGTGGCCTTCACCCGGGCCAGCAGGGTGTCGCCGGTGACGATGCCGGGCCAGGTGGCGTGCGGGTCGACCGGGGCGGTGGGGGCCGGGCGGCCTGGCGGCAGCCGCCAGTCCAGCCGCCAGAGCCCGTCCGGCAGCGGCCGGGCGGACGCCTCGCGGTCGCCCCGCCACGGGGGTTCGCGGTGCAGCCGGGCCTCGCCCGCGAACGGCAGGTCCACCCGGAGGGTGGCCACCGCGTGCCGGTCGACGGCGGGGCGGCCGGGGAAGCGCACCTTGAGCAGTTTGCGGACCGTCGACCGGGCGCCGTCGCAGCCGACCAGATGACTTCCGCGCCACCAGGTGACGGCGTTGGTCTGTGAGTTGACGGTCCGTGCGCTGACGCCGTCCTTGTCCTGCTCCAGCTCGACCACCCGGGTGAGCGGGCTGAGCTGGATCAGCGGGGTGGCGGTGACCGCGTCCCGCAGGCCACGGTGCAGCCGGTGCTGGGGCAGATGGGTGATCCCGTCCAGCGGCATCCGGAGCACCTCGGAGCGGCGGCGCCAGATCGTGAACGCGTCCCAGGCCGCCGCGTCGGAGGCGGCCCGCTGGTAGCCGAGCCTGGTCAGGAAGGCGGTGCCGTCCCGGGTGAGCACGACGCTGCGGGGGCCCTCGGAACAGACCCCCGCGCCTTCGTCCAGGACGATGCTCGGCACGTCCTGCCTGGCCAGGGCCAGGGCCAGGGCCAGGCCGACCGGCCCCGCCCCGACGATGATCACCGGGTCCACGGCGGGACCTCGCGCATGCTCGGAGGAGCCGAAAGGGCGGCGGAGCCCGACCGCATATCCGGCCCGGGCATGCGGCCCGGATATGCAGTCAGGCTCTCAGAGGTCCCGGGTGGTGTCACGAAGAGCAATGCAACAGATCACCTGGGTGTCCGTCAAGCAGCGGCAGGTGTGCGCCGGTTCGCGCCGCGGCGGCTCCGGCCCTCGATCCACTTGGCCAGCGCCGTGAGCAGGAGGCAGAGCGTGATGTACATCGCGCCGATGATGATGGTGACCGGGATGTACGGGTAGCCGTCCGGGGTGGCCGTGTTGCTGGCGATCAGCTTCCCGACGTAGAGCAGCTCGGGGTAGGTGATGATCAGGCCGAGCGAGGTGTCCTTGAGGGTGACCACCAGCTGGCCGATGATGGCCGGCAGCATCGAGCGGACCGCCTGCGGGACCAGGATCGTCAGCATCACCTGGGTCTTGCGCAGGCCGAGCGCGTACGCGGCCTCGCCCTGGCCGCGCGGCACGGCGTTGATGCCGGAGCGGATGATCTCGGCCTGGACCGAGCCGTTGTACAGGGTCAGCCCGATCACCAGGCCCCAGAACGGGGAGGTGGTGAAGAGCGACTGGTACAGCGCGAAGATCATGATCAGCAGCGGCATGGCCCGGAAGAACTCGACCACCGCGCCGCACACCGCGCGGACCGGCTTGTGGTCGGAGAGCCGGCCCGCCGCGAACAGCGCGCCGAAGACCAGCGAGAGCACGGCCGCGGTGGCGAACGCCTTCAGGGTGGCGACCAGGCCGTCGGCCAGCTTCTGCTGGACCGCCTTGTACTGGAACGGGTCCCACATCGCGGCGGTGAACTGGTTGGCCTCGTCCAGGCTCCGGTAGACGTACCAGAGCAGGCCGAGCAGGCCGATCCCGGCCAGCACGCCGAGCACCAGGTTGCGGGCCCGGGCCCGGGGGCCGGGGACGTCGTAGAGGACGCTGCTGCCGCTCATCGGGCCACCGCCAGTCGGGTTTCGAGGAAGCGGAAGGTCAGGGCGACGCAGGTGCTCACCAGGAGGTAGGCGAGCGCCACCCAGAAGAAGATCAGGTAGATGCCGTACCCGAGGTCGGTCAGGGTCTGCTGGAAGTGGTACAGCTCCGAGACGCTGAACGCACCGGCGACCGCCGAGTTCCGGGGGAGCGCGATGAACACGCTGCTCATCGGGCCCAGCACGGTCCGCCCCGCCTGCGGCAGCACCACCTGGGTCAGGGTCTGACCGAAGGTCATCCCCAGACTCCGGGCCGCCTCGGCCTGGCCGACCGGAACGGTGTTGATGCCCGCGCGCAGCACCTCGCAGACGAACGAGGAGGTGTACACGGACAGGGCTATGACGGCGAACGTGAAGTTGTCGAAGTGCACGCTCAGGCGCGGGAGTCCGAAGACCACCGCGAAGAAGAGCACGGTCAGCGGGGTGTTCCGGAAGGTGTTCACCCACACGGTGCCGAAGAGCCGCAGCACCGGGATCGGGGAGACCCGGAAGGCCGCCAGCAGGGTGCCCAGCAGCAGGGCGAACAGCGCACTCAGCGCGCTGAGTTCGACCGTCTGCAGGAAGCCGTCCCGGAACAGCGCCAAGTTGCCGTTCTCGAACAGTGTGCCCATGCCGGCGGCCCTCCTTTCGTTACTGGACGGGTCAGTTGGTCAGGGCCGGGATCTCCGGAGCCGCAGCGCCCGAGAGACCGAGGGTGGCGTCGTACGCCTTCTTCCAGTCACCGTTGTCCTCGTGCGCCTTCAGCGCGGCGGCGACGGCGGTCTGGAAGGCCGCGTCCTCCTTCAGGAGGCCGACGCCGTAGGGCTCCTTGGAGAAGGTCTTGCCGACCACCTTGAGCTTGCCGGCGTTCTTCGCGGCGAAGCCCTTGAGGATCGCGTCGTCGGTGGTGACCGCGTCGATCTCGCCGGTGAGCAGCTTGTCCACGCACTGGGCGTAGGTGTCGTACTGGGTGACCGGCATGACCGGGGTGAACTCCTCGATCTTCTTCACCGAGGTGGAGCCGGTCGCGGAGCAGACCTTCTTGCCCTTGACCGACTCGGGGCCGGTGTACTCGGCCTTGTCCTTGAGCACCAGCAGGTCCTGGCCGGCCACGTAGTACGGGCCGGCGAAGGAGACCTTCTGCTTGCGGGCGTCGTTGATGGTGTAGGTGCCGACGTAGTAGTCGATCTGACCGCCCATCAGCGCGGTCTCCCGGTTCGCCGAGACGATCGTCTTGAACTCGATCTTGTCCGGGCCGAAGCCGAGGTCGGCCGCGATCATCTTGGCGATCTCGATGTCGAAGCCCTCGCGGGTGCTGGTGGTGACGTTCTCGAAGCCCAGGAACGGCTGGTCGGCCTTGGCGCCGACGATCAGCTTGCCGCGCTTCTTGGCCTCGTCGAAGGTCTTCGAGCCCGTCACCTTTGCGTCGGTCTTCACCGTGTAGGTCGGCAGCTTGGCGGTGGAGTCGGAAGCGGCCGGGGCGGCCTCCTTGCCACAGGCCGCGACGGCGGTCAGGGCGAGCACGGACATGGCGGCAGCGATGGTACGACGAGTCCTCATGGAGGGAGCTCTCCTCTGGAGTGGCCACGGGGTGTCCGGGCGCGGGGAGTTCAGGACATGACAGAAGGCTGACGGTAGGTCAGCGCGGGCCTCAGTGGTGCAGGATCTTCGAAAGGAAGTCCTTGGCACGGTCGCTGCGGGGCGCGGTGAAGAACGCCTCGGGGGTGTTCTCCTCGACGATCCGGCCGTCGGCCATGAAGAGCACGCGGTTGGCGGCGGAGCGGGCGAAGCCCATCTCGTGGGTGACCACGACCATGGTCATCCCCTCGGCGGCCAGGCTGCGCATGACCTCCAGCACCTCGTTGATCATCTCCGGGTCGAGCGCCGAGGTGGGCTCGTCGAAGAGCATCACCTTCGGGTTCATCGCCAGCGCGCGGGCGATCGCCACCCGCTGCTGCTGGCCGCCGGAGAGCTGGGCCGGGTACTTGGCCGCGTGCGCGGCCAGTCCGACCCGCTCCAGCAGTGTGTGTGCGGTCTTCTCGGCCTCGGCGCGGGCGACCTTGCGCACCTTCACCTGGCCGAGCACCACGTTCTCCAGCACGGTCTTGTGCGCGAAGAGGTTGAAGCTCTGGAACACCATGCCGACCTCGGCCCGCAGCTTCGCCAGCTGCTTGCCCTCGGCGGGCAGCGGGCGGCCGTCGATCGTGATCGCGCCCGAGTCGATGGTCTCCAGCCGGTTGATGGTCCGGCACAGCGTCGACTTGCCGGAGCCGGACGGGCCGATCAGGACCACGACCTCGCCCTCGTGGATCTCCAGGTCGATGTCCTGGAGCACGTGCAGGGCACCGAAATGCTTGTTCACACCGCTCAGCACCACCAGCGGAGCGGTGGTGGAGTCACTGACGGTGGTTTCGGTCATCGCGCCTGGCTCCCTCGTGGGCGAACCCCGGAGGTTGGTCCTCACAGGGGCGGTGCTGGTGCCGGGGGCTGTTCGCCGGCGGAGCTCGCAGCCCCCGGTTGGGCCGACCTTAGGGCGCTGACCATGCCACGTCAGCCGATCTGAGCGTTACTTGAGCATCACGATCCGGCCACGCTCCGTGGCCGACCGGTCCGGCCGTGACAGACGGAGCGGACTGGACAATACTCCGCAGGGATCGGACACCGAACGGAGGCCCAGGATGCGACTGCTGCTCGTCGAGGACGACGAACGGGTGGCCGCCGCGCTGGTCGCGGTGCTCGGCCGGCACGGCTTCCAGGTCAGGCACGCCCGCAGCGGGCACGAGGCGCTGGACGCGCTGGTGCCGGACGGCAGCGACCCGTACCGGGTGGTGCTGCTCGACCTCGGCCTGCCCGACCGGGACGGCTTCGAGGTGTGCAGCCGGATCCGCGCGCACAGCGGCGTCCCGGTGATCATGGTGACCGCGCGGGCCGACATCAGGAGCCGCATCCACGGCCTCAACCTCGGCGCCGACGACTACGTGACCAAGCCCTACGACATGGGCGAGCTGCTCGCCCGGATCCACGCGGTGGCCCGCCGCGGCCTGGCCACCGAGCCGGCCGAGCCGGTCAGCCAGGGCGGGCCGCTGGAGGCCCGCGGCATCGTGATCGACCGCGAACGCCGCCGGGTCAGCGTGCAGGGGCGCGACGTCCCGCTCACCCGCAAGGAGTTCGACCTGCTGGCACTGCTCGCGCAGAGCCCCGGCGTGGTGTACCGGCGGGAGCAGATCTTCAGCGAGGTCTGGCGCTCCGGCTGGGAGGGCAACGGCCGGACCCTGGAGGTGCACATCGGTTCGCTGCGCACCAAGCTCGCGCTCCCCGGCCTGGTCGAGGCCGTCCGAGGGGTCGGCTACCGACTGATCCCCGAGCAGCCGGCCGGCTGATCCCCCGTGCGCACCCGTCTGCTCGGCATCCTGCTCTCCCTGATGACCGCTGTCCTGGCCGCCCTCGGAGTGCCGTTGGCGGCCGCGATGGCCGCCGCCGAGCAGAGCAAGGTGGTGGTCGACCGGATGGACGACGCCGCCCGGTTCGCCCAGAGCCTGCCCACCCAGGGCCGCCCGACCGCGGGCACCGCCGTCAAGGGCGACCCGAACCCGGTGGACGGCGACGGCGGCCGGCTGCACGCCCTGGTCGGCGAGGTGCAGCGCTACCACGAGCTGTACGGCATCCGGGTCGGCATCTTCCACCGGGACGGCAGCGCGGTCGCGGTCGCCCCCACGGACTGGCAGGTTCCCTCCGACGGGTCCGCCGCCCAGGCGTTCCAGGAGGCGATGGACGGCCGCCGCAGCCAGAACCCGCCGCAGGCCTGGCCCTGGACCCCTGACCGCACCCTCACCGTGGCCGCCCCGGTGGTCCGGGACGGCGACGTGATCGCGGTGGTGATCACCGAGTCGCCCACCGGGCCGCTGCGGTCCCGGATCGTCTACCGCTGGCTCGGCATCGGCGCGGGCGAGTCGCTGGCCATGATCGCGGCCGTGCTGCTCTCGATGCGGCTGACCGGCTGGGTGCTGCGCCCGGTCCGCACCCTGGACCGGGCCACCCACGACATCGCCACCGGCCGGATGAACGCCCGGGTCGCCCCCAGCAGCGGACCGCCCGAGCTCCGGCGGCTGGCCCGGTCGTTCAACGACATGGCGGACAACGTGCTGATCGCCCTGGACCAGCAGCGGGCCTTCGTCGCGGACGCCTCGCACCAGCTCCGCAACCCGCTGGCCGCCCTGCTGCTCCGGGTCGAGCTGCTCGGCCTCGAACTCCCCGAGGGCCACGACGCGGAGCTCGGCGCCGTCCGGGAGGAGGGGGTCCGGCTGGCCCGGGTGCTCGACGACCTGCTCGGCCTGGCCACCGCCGAGCACGCCCGCCCCGAGCCGGAACGGGTCGACCTGGCCGACCTGGCGCTGGCCCGGATCGACGCCTGGCGGCCGGTCGCCGACCAGCGCGGCATCCGGCTCGACTGGGAGGGCCCGGCGATCGCGGTCGGGCTGGCCGATCCGATCGGGTTCGGCAGCGCGCTCGACGCGGTGCTCGACAACGCGCTCAAGTTCACCCCGAGCGGCGAGGTCGTCCGGCTCGGCGTCCAGCGCGGCAAGCGCGAGGTCACCCTGACCGTCTCCGACGCCGGCCCCGGCCTCACCGAGGAGGAACTGGCCCGGATCGGCGACCGCTTCTGGCGCAGCCCCCGCCACCAGAACGTCGACGGCTCCGGCCTCGGCCTCTCCATCGCCCGCACCCTCCTGCTGGCCGGCGGCGGCTCCCTCGAGTTCGCCCCGGTCACCCCGACGGGCCTCTCGGTCCACCTGACGGTCCCTCGGCCACGCTGAGCCTGCCGCAGCCGCTCCAGATCTACGGCCCAGGGGCTCGGGGCGCCGCCGACCTTTGGCTGGTGGCTCAGCACAGCAGGGGCTCGGGGCTCTGCTGGTGTGCGGCTTCGCCGCGTGGGCGCCGCCGACCTTTGGCTGGTGGCTCAGCACAGCAGGGGCTCGGGGAGCTGCTGGTGTGCGGCTTCGCCGCGTGGGCGCCGCCGACCTTTGGCTGGTGGCTCAGCACAGCAGGGGCTCGGGGCTCTGCTGGTGTGCGGCTTCGCCGCGTGGGCGACGCCGACCTTTGGCTGGTGGCTCAGCACAGCAGGGGCTCGGGGCTCTGCTGGTGTGCGGCTTCGCCGCGTGGGCGCCGCCGACCTTTGGCTGGTGG
>NZ_JBIWML010000057.1:0-2910 GCF_044766665.1 Kitasatospora sp. NPDC101801 | reverse complement strand
GCTCAGCACAGCAGGGGCTCGGGGAACTGCGACGCCGGCCTCGTAGAAGGTGATCGTCGCGTAGGTGGTCAGGCACTTTCGCAGTGATCCGAACGCCAGATCTCCTCGCCCACGCGGCGGAGCCGCACGTCGGCAGAGCCCCGGACCCCTGGGGAGTGCAACCGAACGCCCTGCCAACAGCCCGGCCCCGGGCCCGTGCGAAGGGTCAGGGTTTGACGGAGAGGTAGTAGCGGCGGGCGCCTTCGTGCAGGGCCAGCGGGTCGGTGTAGACCGCAGTGCGGAGGTCCACCACCTGGGCGGCGTGGACCTCTGCGCCGATCGCGTCCCGGCTGTCGATGACCGCCTGGGTCATCCGCTCCACCAGGGCCGGGTCGACGTCGTCGCGGGTGATCAGCAGGTTGGGGACGGCCAGCGTGGCCACCGCCGTCGCGGTGGGCCGGGCCTTGGGGTAGGCGTCGGCCGGGATGGTGGCGGCGCGGTAGGCGTCGGCGCCGCCGCCCTCGCCCCGGCCGACCGCCTCGGCCAGGTCGCCGAGCGGGACGATCCGGATCGCGAACTGGTCCGAGAGGTCGGTCAGGGCGCTGGTGGGCAGCCCGCCGGACCAGAAGAAGGCGTCCAGCTGACCGTTCTTCAGCTGGTCGGCGGCGTCACCGACGCCGAGGTTCGCGGCGGCCACGTCCAGCTCCGGGTCGAGGCCGGCCGAGGCGAGCAGACGCTTCGTCACCAGCAGCACCCCGGACCGGCTCTGCCCGACCCCGACCCGCAGGCCCTTCAGGTCGGCGGCCCGCTGCACCTTGGAGTCGGCGGGCACCACCAGCTGCAGGTAGTCGTCGTACAGCCGGGCTATCCCGCGCAGCCGGTCCCGGCCGTCGCCCCGGTAGCTGGCCACCGCGTCGGCGGTGGCTATTGCGAAGGAGTCCCGCCCGGAGGCGACCCGGTCCAGGTTGTCGATCGAACCCTGCGAGTTGTCCAGCCGCAGTTCGGCCCCGGGCATCGCGGTGTGCAGGTAGCTGCGGAGCAGCTGTCCGTACCGGTCGTACACGCCTCGTTGGACCCCGGTGGCGAAGCCGATCTCCCCGCGCGGGTAGTCCGCGCGGTCGGCGGCGGCCAGCCACCAGCCGCCCAGCCCGCCGATGACCAGCAGCAACGCGGCGGCCGCGCGGCCGAAACGGCTGCGGGCCACTACTTGCGGCAGGGCGACGGGTCTCCAGGTCATGGGGTTGGATACTGCCAGGCCGGGAGCGGGAAAGGGAGAGGGTCACGGAGCCCGATCCGGTTCTCGTACTCTTGGGTCCGTGGGTACGAGCCAGGATTCCAAGAGCTACAAGGTCGTCACGTACGGCTGCCAGATGAACGTGCACGACTCCGAGCGCCTCTCCGGGCTGCTCGAGGACGCCGGGTACGTGAAGGCCGACCAGGAGGGTGATCCCGACCTGGTGGTCTTCAACACCTGTGCGGTGCGCGAGAACGCCGACAACAAGCTGTACGGCAACCTCGGCCAGCTCGCCCCGGCGAAGACCCGGAACAAGGACATGCAGATCGCCGTCGGCGGCTGTCTGGCACAGAAGGACCGCGACACCATCGTGAAGCGGGCCCCCTGGGTCGACGTGGTCTTCGGCACCCACAACATCGGGCACCTGCCCGCCCTGCTGGAGCGGGCCCGGATCGAGCAGCAGGCCCAGGTGGAGATCCTGGAGTCGCTGGAGACCTTCCCGTCCACCCTGCCGACCCGGCGCGAGTCCGCGTACGCGGCCTGGGTGGCGATCTCGGTCGGCTGCAACAACACCTGCACCTTCTGCATCGTCCCCGCGCTGCGCGGCAAGGAGGAGGACCGCCGCCCCGGCGACGTGCTCGCCGAGATCGAGGCGCTGGTCGGCGAGGGTGTCATCGAGGTCACCCTGCTCGGCCAGAACGTCAACGCGTACGGCTCCGACCTGGGCGACCGGGAGGCGTTCTCCAAGCTGCTCCGGGCGGCCGGGCAGATCGAGGGCCTGGAGCGGATCCGGTTCACCTCGCCGCACCCGCGCGACTTCACCGACGACGTGATCGCCGCGATGGCCGAGACCCCGAACGTGATGCACCAGCTGCACATGCCGATGCAGTCGGGTTCGGACACCGTGCTGCGGGCGATGAAGCGGTCGTACCGGCAGGACCGTTTCCTCGGCATCATCCGCAAGGTCCGCGAGGCGATGCCGGACGCGGCGATCTCCACCGACATCATCGTCGGCTTCCCCGGGGAGACCGAGGAGGACTTCGAGCAGACCATGCACGCGGTCCGCGAGGCCCGCTTCACCAACGCCTTCACCTTCCAGTACTCCAAGCGGCCCGGCACCCCGGCCGCCGAGATGGACGGGCAGATCCCCAAGGCCGTGGTCCAGGACCGCTACAACCGGCTGATCGCCCTCCAGGAGGAGATCTCCTGGGAGGAGAACAAGAAGCAGGTCGGCCGGGTGCTGGAGATCCTGGTCGCCGAGGGCGAGGGCAAGAAGGACGGCCGGACGGACCGGCTCTCCGGCCGCGCCCCCGACAACCGGCTGGTGCACTTCAACCCGAGCTTGCGAGGGTTGAACGACCAGCACGGCACCCGCCCCACCGAGTCGGTCCGCCCGGGCGACATGGTGACGGTCGAGATCACCTACGCCGCCCCGCACCACCTCCTGGCGGAGGGCCCCACCCTGGCGGTCCGCCGCACCCGCGCGGGCGACGCCTGGGAGAAGCGGCAGGGCCTCCCGGCCGCGAAGCCGGCCGGCGTCATGCTCGGCCTGCCCAGCATCGGGGTGCCGGCCGCGCTCCCCGTGGCCACGGGCTGCGGCGACTAGGCCGTGTTTTAGGAAGCGCGGGCGGCCATCCACTTGGTGAGGTCGCCCGTGATGCGGTCGGTGCTGGTCTCGACGGTCACGTCGTGTTCGC
>NZ_JBIWML010000056.1:0-34431 GCF_044766665.1 Kitasatospora sp. NPDC101801 | reverse complement strand
AGTACCGCTTGCCCTGCTTGTTGCTCACCTGGCTCTACTTCCTCTGGAACCTCACGTCCCAGTCTCCAGGTGTCCAGGTCCACGGGGAAGCTTCACACCGGCCAGGGGCGCAAACGTTGGACCGTGCACCGGAAGCCCGCACTCAAACCTCCAACATCGCCTTTGGCGGCCGACTCTCCGTCGGCGCCGGTGAGTTCGTTCTCCTGCCCGTCGTCCTCTCTGCAGCTGCGGGGGTCAGCCGAGGGCCCGGGTCGACAGGGCGCCGGCCGCGTAGTCCGTCCCGCACACGCGGGGTCAGCCGCGAGCGGCAGCCCGTCCTCCGATTCGGAGCTGGCGAGACCTCGGTGATCGTTTGCGGACTGCGGGTCAGCGAGCGGTCCCTGGAAGGCTGGCGACAGCCCTGAAGCAAGAGCAGCGAGGACGCCTCGCGTTCACCGGGTCTGGCAAGTGTCCCGAAGCTGCCGGACGACCAGTTCTCCTTGCCGCAGAGGGAGAAGAGGGAGGGGGAGTAGAGAGTCGACCGCCCATGGGCCCGAGGCCCAGCAGAGGCAGGCGAGGGTCCGAACAGTGGCGGCTCGCCGGGAAATGACGCCCCCTCTTTGCAAGTAAGGACAGACCGAAGATCCACCATCTCACCACCTATGGGGACACCGGCGGAAGGGCCGTGACCGAGTGGGCGCAACGACACCTCGAACCAGGCTGGTGCTGTGGCCGAGAAGGTCAACCGGTTCCTCTGGGCCAGCCACACTCGCCTTGCTTCTATGAGGCGTAGGAAAACCAGAGGCCGACCGCCACAGCCAGCAAGCAAGCAGACGTCATTTGAATATGGGCGGAGACCGGCAGCTTCGGAGTGATGTCAGCACCGTTTTCATGGGCCTCGGTATCGGCAATGAACTTCCGCATCGATTGCTTCCTTCCGACAACGGCCAACTGCAGGCCCACGAGCACGCAGGAGTAGAGCGGCATGACCTCGGCCGGTCCCAGATCCTGGAGAAACGCCGTGATGACAGCCATCGTTGCGATCGCAGGCGGCGCGATGGAAATGCGCACCTTGTAGGCCGTGGTTGGCATCATGGACGTCATGAAGGCCAGATAGGAGCTGGTGGAGGCCAGAGCGATAATCCACCAGGCTTCCAGTGAGAGGCTGGGAGGGTTCATTACTTGCTTCCGTTCGTATTGAGGCATGTGCTCCACGCCTCGCTATGGTGCTACTGATCCGCCGGGCGGACTGAGGCGCGCTTAGCCCGCCCGGCTCGATGGGTTCAATCCGGGGGCGTACTCACCAGGTGAAGAGCGCGTGTATGGATCCCACAGTCGCCGCCGCTGCTCGAGCAGCGTAGGAACCGACGGTACGCGTTGCGGTTGCGGCGAGCCTCGCCCCCGCAACCGTTCCGGCGCCCCCCAGCATGAGGCCGGCGATCCCGGTCATCATGTTCTCCGTGTCGAACCCGTCAGCCGCATACAGGACGACGCTGGTGACGCCGAGAGCGATGGAGATGCCTTCAAGAACTACCGCAGTGGGTTGTCCTCCAGGGAAGAAGGCGGCGCCCAAGGCCGCCCACCCTGCAACGGCGCTCGCTTGGTTCGTGAACTGGGCCCAGTCGTGCAGGGTCCAGCCGCTGTCGCCGCCCGCAGAGCCGCCGCCGGTGTTCGTGGAGGGGATCCCGAGGTCGATGTGGTCGTTCTTGGGGTCGTTGGCCGGGTTGTGGTTGGCTGCGGCGTTCTGCCGGGCCTGTTCGGCGGCTGCGGCTGCCGCCGCCTCCTGCTCGGCCTGGCGCTTCTGCTGGGCGAGGGAACGGGCGTCACGGGCTGCCTGGTCAGCCGCTGCCGCGTCCTTGCCGGCGGCAAGGGCCGATTGGCGGGCGGCGGTGGCCTGGGCGTTCGCCTGGTCGGCGGAGCTGCTGGCCTGCTGGGCCGATACGGAGGCCTGGTTGGCGGAGTAGTTGGCCTGGCGGCTCGCACCCTGAGCCGTCCCCGCAGCCGACTTGGCCTGCTGCCGGGACTGGGCTGCGCGGGCAGCGGAGCTGTCGGCCTCGGTGGCGCGGTCCTGAGCTTGCTGGGCAAACCGAGCCGCGTCGCCCGCCGACGTCCGGGCGGTGTCGGCCCATCCGGCTGCCTCCTGTGCGGCACCTCGAGCCTTCGCCGCAGCCTCGGCGGCCTCGGCCGCGTTCTGCTGAGCCAGGGACGCGACCCGGGCTGCTCCGGCGATGGCTGCGCGGATCGCGGCCGTGTGGGTGGCGGTGTCCTGGTCCTGCTGCGCTGCCTTGTACTTCACCTGAGTGGTGAACTCGTGCTGCATGGCGGTGGTCCCGTACATGGTGACCTCGGCGGTCGCCTTGACGTTGGCGCCTCCGCTGCTCATGAGCTTGAGGATCTCGACGCGGTCGTCCTCGGCCTGCGCCGTGCGGAAGCCGACGGTGACGTACGTGTAGAGGGCCTTGGCACTGCCGTCGTTCAGTGCATCGTTCGCCGCCTTGGCCACCGCCCGGCCCGCCCCATTGAGAGTCTTCGCCGTGAAGACGCGGAACTCCTCGCTCTGGGCGGCGAAAACTCCCTCGGTGAGGAACTTCTGCACCTTGGCGGCGTCATTACCCTCCAATGCGGT
The DNA here is from genome assembly GCF_044766665.1 of Kitasatospora sp. NPDC101801. Lineage (NCBI taxonomy): Bacteria > Bacillati > Actinomycetota > Actinomycetes > Kitasatosporales > Streptomycetaceae > Kitasatospora > Kitasatospora sp. NPDC101801. Next base: position 31,826 of record NZ_JBIWML010000056.1, on the reverse strand, counting down.
GCGGGCGGCTTCCGCGGCAGCCGGGGAAGCAATCCGGCCAAGAAGGAGCACTCGTTCCCGGTCGTCGAGATCCAGGGACTTCGCGTACTCGCTGCGAACCCAGTCGATCACGCCTTGGTCGGTCCCGGAAAGTGCCGTGATGGCGGCCTGCCGGGTCCACTCACCCGTGGAGGGGAGCAGGTCGGCGGCGGCCTGTCGGCCGAGCCTTGCCATCTGAGCCGGGGACCCCGCGGCCGTGGCCTGCTGAAGGAGGTCTCGTGTCCGCTGCTCCAACAGGTCGGCCTGAACACGCACCCGGGAAGCGACCTCGCGGTCCTTCTGCTCCCCTGCGGCGATGGCCTCGGCTTCCCGGATGGAGAGCTGGCGGTCGGCGTCCAGACGAGCCGCCTCGGTCGCTTGGGCGAGGGCGGCCACGTTCTGGGCCTGGGTGACCGCGTCTGCTGCGGTTTTCGCGGCAGCCTGCGCGTCAGCAGCCCGCTGTGTCGACTGGTTGGCGAAGTCGAGGGCCTGGCCTGCCTGGCCAGCGGCGGTGTCGGCGGCCGTAGCGGCCTTGTCCGCGTGTGCGGCGGCGCTGTTGGCGGCCTTCTGCGACTCCCGGGCCGCAGCGGCGGCGTTGCCCGCGAGGTTGGCGGCCTGGCCAGCGGCGGAAGTGGCGGAGTTAGCGGCGGAGCGGGCCCGATCGGCGGCGTCGGATGCCTTGCGTGACTGCTCGGCAGAGACCCCCGCGCTGCGGCCTGCAGCAGCTGCGGCGTCCGCGGCAGCAGCGGCGTCCTGGCCGGCAGCGGCAGCCGAACCGGCCGAGCGGCTGGCCTCGTCGCCGGCATCGGCGGCGGAGGCCGCAGCACTCGCGGCGGTACGTGCGCCGGCGGCGGCGTCACGCGCGACCTTCGCGGCTGCCCGCGCGGCCTCCGCTTGCCCCGCGTTTGCTGAGGCGGAGGTAGCTGCTTGGTAGGCGCGTGAGGCAGCCTGGCCGGCAGCGGACGCGGCGGAAGCCGCGGCGGAAGCCGCGGCGGAGGCCGCCTGAGCCGCAGAGATGGCTGTGTTGGACGCTGCGATCGCGGTGCGGGCGGCGGTCGCCGCGCCGTCGGCTGCCTCCGCCGCCCGGCCTGCGGCACGGCCGGCAGCCTGCGAGTCCTGCTGCGCCGCTGCGGTTTCCTTGGCGGCCTGCTGTGCGGCGGCCTTGGCCAGACGGGCGGCGTCGGTCGCGCGTGCGGAGGCGTCCTTGGCCGCGTCCCGCTCCGTCTTGGCCTTGGTGCCCGCCTCGGTGGCGACCTGGGCGAGTTGAGCAACCGTCAGTGACTCCTGGTCGCGTGCCCGGGCGATCTCCTGACCGCTGTTCAGGAACTGTGTGATGTCGGCGGCGGTGCCGTTCATGGCAAGCTGGGCGGCCTTGTTCACCTCGGGCCCGCCGACGGCCATGATCTTTACGACCTTGACCCGCTCGTCCTCCTGCCGGGCCTTGTACTGCCCAGTGGCGAGGAAGTCCTGCAGCGCCTGGTCGGTCCCCTTGTTCAGGGCTGCCTGCCCGGCGTCGCGCACACCCCGGGCCGCATTGTTCATCACGGTCAGGACTGCGACGCGGCGGTCGTCGGCCAGCGGCGCCTTGTAGCCGGTGGTGACGAATGTATGCAGGTCCGCATCGGTACCGCTCAAGGCCTTCTGAATGCCCTCGCGCGTGCCCTTGCCGGCCATGGGAAGCATCCGGAGAACGGCGATGCGCTCGTCCTCCGCCCGGACCCGTGAGAGGCCCGAGGTGAGGAAAGCCGAGATCTCCTCATCGGTTCCGGTCAGCGCCTGCGCCGCAGCGCTCTTCGTGGACGATCCGCCACCCAACCAGGCGTCGATCAGCTGTGCCCGGGCGTTGGCCGGCAGCCCGGGGGAGAGTGCGGCAGCCGCCTGTGCGGAGATCACCGAGGTGCCCAGAACGGTCACCGCCATGGCCAGCGCCGTGACGGGTGTGAAATTCGCGCGCCGTCGCCGCACGCGCGTACTTGATGTCGTCTTCATGCCCTACTTCTGCTTCCCCGCGGGGTCGTATGCGCAATCGGCAAGGGACTTTGGTCCCGCCGGAGAGCGATCTTTGCACGAATTAAGGAACTTCTAATCAAGATCCAAAATGGAACAAAGCAATCCGCTCTGAGTGCAATTGGTGCCAACCTCCTCGTAGGAGAACCTATCTGACGCAGCATCATCCGGGATCAGAAGATTTTCTGGATCCCAGAGAGATGAGTCACAGGCCAGATGGCCCCCGCCGTTCGGCGGGCTAGCATATTTCTTTCAGGTCTTCATCGTGTACAGGAAGCGGCATTTTTGTTCCAGAGGCTCAAGTCGGCCACGATAGGGACCTAATGCCTTTATTGAAGGGTCGATCGGCCGGGGTGGGGGACAATTTGCTCGTTCCAGCGGGGCGTATTAGCTTTGCCATCTGCCGTTCTGGTCCACCGAGCTGTGCCCTGCGGGCCGGCCTGGCCGATCGCGGCATTCCCGCCTCGAAGTGGTGGGGCTTATGTGATCCCTATGCGGGCATCCACCCCCAGAGCTCCCCCTCCAGCGGGCGAGCCCTGTCACGCGGCCTCCGTGTCGACTGCCGCCCTACCCGTACGTCTCAGGAAGCAGCACCTCATGACCTCTTTCTCCCGCCCGGCCGTGGCGACCTTCGTTGCCGGCTCCGCCCTCCTGACCATCGGCGTCGGCATCGCCGCAGCTGCTGGCACCGCCACTCCCGGCGCCGTGGTGACGGCTGCCACCGACGCACCTCCTGCTGCGGTCGAGGACTTCAGCTACCCCGGCGCTGACAAGGTCCTCGCCGACAAGGGCATCAAGCTCTTCAGTGGCAATGGCCGCATCATGCTGGCCGAATGCGGAGCCGGAGCCGGGCAGTTGGAGGTCTGGCCCCGCGGGATGGACAGGATCTGCTTCCAGGTCACCGGCAAGGGCGGCTATCTCAGCCTTGAGATCCCTGCCGTCTACACCGTCAAGGGCACCAGCTACACCACCAAGATCGACATGACGGTGGAAGGCGAGAAGAAGTCCTACGACATCCCCAAGGACAAGTGGGTGCAGGTCGGCGAGACAGCCGACCCTGCCGAACGCGACCACACCCTCGTCGAGATCCGCTCCACCAACTAGCGCCGGTGACCGCATCCCCGCGCGGTCACCGCAGACCGGCTGCCCTGCCCAGGGTCATCGGCCGGACACGACGGCGCGCGCATGACGCCGATCCCGCCGGACACCCGGCCGCCCCGCACCCCGGATTCAAGGAACGACACCATCGTGACAAGCACCAACGCACGTGCCCTGTGGACCACCGGACTCCTGACCGCCGTAGTGGCCGGGAGCTTCACCGCCACCACCGCCCAGGCGCTCGAGGGCAACACCACTCCGCAGGGAACGTCGGCTTTCACTGCGAAGATCGATATCGGTGACGGCAAGCGGTCCTGCACCGGCGCCCTGGTGGATCCGAACTGGGTCATCACGGCGAGCAGTTGCTTCACCGACGACCCCGCCCAGGCCACCGCTCTGCGAGCGGGTGCGCCCGCCCTGAAGACCATCGCCACCATCGGCCGCGCCGACCTCACCACTACCACCGGGCACGTCACAGAGATCACCTCACTGGTCCCCCGTGCGGACCGTGACCTGGTGATGGCCCGTCTTGCCACCCCCGTCAACGGCATCACCCCGCTCGCGGTCGCCAGTGCCGCGCCGACCGCCGGCGAGAGTCTGCGGGTCAGCGGCTACGGCCGCACCAAGTCCGAGTGGGTGCCCAACCAGCTCCACACTGCCGCGTTCAACCTCACCGGTGTTCAGGCCACCGCCGTGGACATCGTCGGCGCCACCCCCGCCGGCGCCACCGTCTGCAAGGGCGACACCGGTGCCCCCGCCATCCGCGAAACCAACGGCCGCACCGAGCTCGCCGCCATCGTCAGCACCTCCTGGCAGAAGGGCTGCCTCGGCTCCGGTGAAACCCGCGACGGCGCCCGCACCAGCCGCGTCGACGACCTCGCGAGCTGGATCCTGGACGTCCGCTCCACCACTGTCGAGGTCAAGCCGGGTACTCACCTGTTCGCCATCGGCTCGGAGGGTTCCACCTACGGTCTGGACGTGAACTACGCCACCGGCGTGTGGGGCACCAGCTGGAAGCGTCTGGACGGCACCAACCTCAAGGCCATCACCAGCGTCACCACCGGCAGCACCGTGCGCCTCTACGCGGTCGGCGCCGACGGCCACGTCTACACCCGCGACGGCGTCACCGGCGGCTACTGGGGCGCCTGGATGGAGGTCCCCGGCGGCCTCACCGGCGCCAAGGCGATCACCGCCAGTGTCACCGGCGGCACCAACGTCCACCTGCAGGTCATCGGCGCCGACGGCATGTACAACCAGGACGCCAACTACGCCACCGGCAACTGGTCACCCGCCTGGACCAAGATGGACAGCACCAACCTCAAGGCCATCACCAGCGCCGTCACCGGCAACACCGCGCACATCTACGCCGTCAACGAGGACAGCAAGGTCTACACCCGCGACGCCAACTACGACGTCGGCTGGGGCAGCTGGGTCGAGGTCCCCGGCGGCCTCACCGGTGCCAAGGCCATCACCGCCAGCGTCACCCCCGGCAGTAGCGTCCACGTCCAGGTCATCGGCACGGGCGGCATATACAACCAGGACGCCAACTACGCCAGCACCGGCTGGACCACCTGGACCAAGATGGACAGCACCAACCTCAAGGCCATCACCAGCACCGCCACCGGCAACACCGCACACATCTACGCCGTCAACGAGAACACCCAGCTCTACACCCGCGACGCCAACTACAGCGTCGGCTGGGGCAACTGGGCCGACGTCCCCGGCGGCGCCGCCGGGCTCAAGGGCATCACCGCAACCACCAGCGGCTGACCAACCGATGCACCTCGGGGCCTCCCGATGTCCCGTCCTTACCGGACGCACCGGCTCGAAGCCCTCGGTCCTCCCGGAGCGGCACGTCACCGGCTGACCAGCCCCACAAGGCACGCCGTACACACCTACTCCCTAGGACCACCCCGCAACGGGACGGTCGCCCGCACACCCCGAAGAGAAGGCGCGTGTCCCGCCGAAACCGGCGCGGCCCGCCAATCCCATGCATGCAAGGAAGATCAGATCGTGACAGGCAACACCGCACGCGCCGTGTGCACCACCGGCCTCCTGACGGCTCTGGCCGCAGGGCTCCTGGCCGCCCCGCCGGCAGGGGCCCTGGAGGGCTCTGCAGCCTCCACCGGTACGTCGGCTTTCACCGCGAAGATCGATATCGGTAACGGTAAGCGGTCCTGCACCGGCGCCCTGGTCGATCCCAACTGGGTCATCACGGCGAGCAGTTGCTTCAGTGACGACCCTGCCCAGGCGGCCACGCTGCGCGCCGGCGCACCCGTCCTGAAGACCACCGCGATCATTGGGCGTGCGGACCTGAGCACGACTGCGGGCCAGGTCACGGAGATCACCTCGCTGGTGCCGCGTGCCGACCGTGACCTGGTCATGGCCCGCCTGGCCACCCCCGTCACCGACATCGCGCCGCTCGCGGTCGCCAGTGCCGCGCCGACGGCCGGTGAGGGTCTGCGGGTCAGCGGCTACGGCCGTACCAAGACCGAGTGGGTGCCCAACCAGCTCCACACCGCGTCGTTCAATCTCGCTGGCGTCCAGGCCACCACTCTCGCCACTGCTGGCGCCACCGCAGGTGCCACCGTCTGCAAGGGTGACACCGGTGGCCCCGTCGTCCGCGAAACCAACGGCCGTACCGAGCTCGTCGCCGTCACCAGCACCTCCTGGCAGAAGGGCTGCATCGGTTCCACCGAAACCCGCGACGGCACCCAGAGCGCCCGCACCGACGACCTCGCGGAGTGGATAGAGTTCGTCCGGTCCAGCACCATGCCGCCGGCCTATCCCGGTGTCCTGCGTTGGTTCCTTTCGGACTCGGCCCAGTCGAACACCTCCACCCGGGCCACGTTCGACTACGGCAACACCCCGATGGTGGCGCTCGCCGGCGACTGGGACGGTGACGGCCGTGCCACAGCGGGCGCCTACGACCCGGCCTCCGCGCGCTTCCACTTCACCAACGCCCGTACGGGCGGCGCAAGCAGCTCGTCCTTCCAGTTCGGAAGCGTCGGTGACGTGCCGGTGGTCGGGAAGTGGGACGGTGGCAGCACCAGCCTCGTGGGCGTCTACCGGCCGAGCAACGCCACGTTCTACCTACGCCACCGCGACGGCTCGGTGACGACGTTCGCCTTCGGCAACGGCGGGAACTGGAGGCCGGTGGCCGGTGACTGGACCCACAAGGGCTTCGACACCCCCGGCCTTTACGACCCGGCGACCTCCACCTTCTATCTCCTCAACGGCAACCACTCCGGAGCCGCCGACATCACGCTCCAGTTCGGCAGCGCCGGTGACACACCGCTGGCCGGTGACTGGAACGGCAGCGGTACCACGCAGCTCGGCGTGTTCCGACCCGGCAACTACAGCTTCTACTTCCGCGCGGCCAACGGCTCCGTCAGCTCTGTCCCGTACGGCGGCAGTGCGGCCCAGCCCGTGATCGGCGACTGGAACGGTGACGGCCGCGCCACCCAGGGCATCGTCGCGACCGGCTGACACCACCCGCGGCCCGGGGCCACGCCCCAGGCCGCCGACGGATCGCGATGGCCCGCACCCGATGGTGCGGGCCATCGCCGCAGGTGCCTCGCCAGTGGCGGACGCCAACCGTTCGCGGCAGGCACGGCAGCAACCGGAGCCGGCTCCGGACGGGCGTTGCTCTGTGCCCCCGCAACGGGACAATCGTCCATCCGACCCCGGCGAAGCAGTGGCAGGGTCTGTCAGCCGACAGACCATACAGACCCAGTGGCAGTGGTCATAGGGTCGACGGTAACCCTGCTCTCGTCACGCGGGGGCTTGCTCCCGGTGGAGCCGCGCCCCGTGATCCCGGGTGGCTCGTCAACGCCCCGGCCGACGCCCGCTCTTGGCTCAGCTCGCGCCGGCGCTGGTAGACGGCAAGGCCTCGTCCGCAGGGGAGCCGATGTGCCCGTGGCGGTGCTGGGGTGGCGTGTGGTTGCCGGGCTTGCTTCCTCGTCGGAAGGGGAGGTGCCGCAGGTTCTTGAGGCGCATGGCAGGCTTCTCCACCAGGTGCCAGGAGAACATCGCGGCTGCCAGGGCCAGGCCCAGGGACGCCAGGGTGAAGAGGGGCAGGCCCCAGCGGGTGGTGCCGAAGGCGATCAGGGTCTGTTCCGCGACGAAGCCGTAGACATAGAGGCCGTAGGAGAAGTCGGCCCTGCTGCCGATCCGGGTGAGCGGGCGTGGGGTGTAGATCCCGGCCCAGACCATGAAGTAGACGAACGCGGGTAGTCCGTAGGTGGTCAGGCCGCCGGCGGTCAGGGCCAGGGCCAGGACCAGAGCGCTGACGACGCCCAGGGTCTTGTTCATGGGCAGCCGGTCGCGGTAGACCTCGACCGCGGCCCCCAGTCCGAACGTGAACATCAGCGGCAGCAGTTGGTCCATGCTGATGTAGCCCAGGTACGGCAGGTTCCAGGCGACGCCGGTGGGGCTGTACAGGTCCATCCGCAATGTGCCGGCCCGCAGAGCCATGTTCGCCAGGTAGAGCCATGCCGCCAAGAGCATCAGCAGGAGCAGGAGCCTGGAGCGTTGCAGGATGCCGAGCGCGGCCAGTGCGGCGACGACCATGTAACAGAGCAGTTCCAGCGGGAGCGACCACAGTGCCCCGTTGAAGGTTCCGGCCAGCCGGTTATGGGCCAGCAGCCCCGACAGGCCGTGCTGACGGACAGCCAGGGACCAGTTCGCCTGGAGGTACTGCCAGGGGCCTTCGGAGTGGGAGAAGTAGGTGCGCATCGGCATGCCGTCGTGCAGTGCCACCGCGGGGCCGACCACGAAGGCTGTCACCACAAGGCAGAGCCAGAGGCCCGGCATGATCCGCAGGAAACGGTGCCAGGCGAACTGGCGGGTGGTGATCCGGTTCGCGCTGCGGGTGATCAGCATGCCGGAGACAGCGAAGAAGCCAAGAACGGCGAAGCCACCGATCTCGGTCTGTTTCTGCCAGGTGTAATAGAACGGCCCGTGCCCGCCGAAACCCAGGACCCGTGCGTGTGCCACGATCACGGCCGTCGACAGCAGCAGCCGGATCAGGCCGAAGCCGTTCTGCCGACCGGACCAGACATCGGCAAGAGTACGGCGGCGCCCGCGTTCGTGACGAGCCCGGCCGCATCCCCTGGCGGGGGCAGCCTGCAGTGACATGGGAGAACCTCTCGAGAGCGTGGTGCTGCCCTCGGGAGGCAGATCGCAGTATTGGGGAGTATGCGACTAGCTCGCGCAGCTCCCGCGCTCGTCTGTCCGCTTCACACGACTGACGGGCTGGCTCCGCTGACCGTGAGTCTCGGATATCGGCGCAGGTCAGCGGTCGGCGCGGGCAGCCTGACGGTCGACCGCTCCGGCTCCCGGCCCTGAGCCAGGCTCACACCATCGAGTGGACTTTCCTGCCTCGGGACGGGGACGATCCGGCGGTCGAGGAACAGCACCTGATGGGCGACGTGATCGCCTCGGGTGAGGCGGTTGAAGAGGTTTGGCCAGTCGAGCTGTCGGCGGACCTGCTGGACGAGCAGTTGATCGGGCAGGTGGTCGACCGTGCCCGCGTGAGCGGGCTCCAGTCGACCGGCGGGGGTGGGCTTCCGCAGCAACTGACCAAGCGAGTGCTGGAGGGCGAGATCAAAGGCCACCCCGGCTACGAGAGGCACGACCGGGCCGACGCGGGCAGCGACAACAGCTGTCACGGCGTCCGCGCCGAGACCGTGCGGGCCGACGTCGCGCTGGTCGAGATCGAGGTACCCCGCGAGCAGCTTCGAGCCGCAGATCGTCAGGAATTGCCAGCGGAGCTTGACCGGCGTCGACGAGAGGGTGCTGTCACCGTCCGCCCGGGACTGACGCACGGTGACATCCGCGCAGCTGGCCGAGGTTTACGGGGCGCGCATGTCCGGGTCGACCGTCTGTACCATCACCGACAACGTGTTGTCGGCGCGCACCAGCGACCGGGTGATGGAGGGACGGACCATCCGGCGGCCCGCTCCCGCACTGCCCACACCGGATCCCCGAAGACCGAACAAGCTTCAGCCCACCGTCGACGCCTCGTCGTGCAGGAGGTTGTCGGCAGCCAGGACGTCACCCGCGACGGGTGATCCCGAGGCGCGCCGGAGGGCGCCGACGGCAGGGTCGGAGAACGAGACGTGAAGCGTGTAGCGCGGCGGTCCGGTGATGGTGTTGTGGGCGTCGACGGGCGGGAAGAGCCCCCGGGCCACGGTGAGGCCGCTGTAGCCCGGGCAGAGGGCCGCGACGGGGAACGTCACCAGAGCGGACACGGGGCTGATTCGGCGGCCGTCCGCAGTGGGTTCGGTGTCGTCGTCGTACGTGACCGGCAGGTGGTGCGCCGCGCCGACCAGTCCGTCCGGGCCCTCGATCTCCACGGCGACGCCCTCGGGGCCGAGCGGCCGAGCGAGGTCCAGCGGCCCGGTCGGGCCGGGGGAGATCAGCAGGCCGACCTCGAGGATGCCGGGATCGTTCGCCGACTGCGAGCTGAACCCGTGTGAACCGAGGTCGAGTGCCGGCCCCGGGGTGCGGGGCCGCCCGCTCCCGGTGGCAGGTGGCAGGGTGAAGTGGTGGAAGCCCTTGGTGCCGCACTTCCCGCCGGGGAAGATCCCGCCGCCGGGGAGCGCGGCATCCGCCGACGGCCGCACCGCGAGCGGCAGGGGCGGAGCGGACCGGTCATCGGTGTGTGGCTCCCGGCCGCCCCAACTCGCCAGCGCCAGCAGCGCGGTCAGCCCGCAGAGCACCGCCAGCGCGATCCGTCCCCGGCGGTCCAGCCAGCCGGACCAGCGCGAGGTGCGGGGGAGGTGGGGTGACCACCGGCGGCCGCCGGGGTCGACCGGCTCTTGGAGCCGCCACTGCGCCGAGAGCATCCGGGTGCGGGCGGACGGCTCCCGGACAGTGGCGCCGTGGACGAAGTTCTCGTCCAACAACAGTCCCTCGAACGGGTCGCCGCCGGTCGGTTCCGGTCGGTCGAACGAGGACGGGTGGGGGTCATCGGCTATCGGCACGGCCGCAAGTATGCCGCAACCGTGATCATGGCCCGCGCTGCCGTCCGGGTGCGGTTGGGGAAGGCCGTGCCGGGTGTCTGACGGGCCTTCGGATCGGGGCCGAAAGTTTTCTGGATCGGGGACCTCGGGACCGCCCGGAAGGGTGTCGTGCGAGGCGTTGCGGGGGGCGTGGCCGTGACGCGGTGACCGCCCGCACCCACGGTGGCCGACCGCTGTCGGGGGGCTGTCGCAGGGGCTGTCCCGGTCTTCGTCAAACATACTCTGACCTGGTCTTTTGATGGATTTCGCCTAGGCTGTGGAACCTCTGCAGGACACCTTCGGAGGGGAACATCGTGAGCGAGGGAACCAACAAGTACGACGCCAGTCACATCCAGGTGCTGGAGGGGCTGGACGCAGTGCGGAAGCGGCCCGGGATGTACGTCGGCTCGACCGACGAACGCGGACTGCGCAACGTGGTGTTCAGTGCGGCCGACCGGGCCGTGGGGGAGGTCCTGTCCGGCCGGGCCGGGCGGGTGGAGGTCACGCTCACCGCCGACGGCGGTGTGTACGTGACCGACGACGGGCCGGGTGCGCCCATCGACGAAATGCGGGACGCCCCCGTTCGCCGCAGCCTCAAGGAGGAGCTGACCGTGTTGTCGGGCGGCTGGGGTTTCGGGCTCGAACTTGCGGTCGTCAACGCCCTGTCGAGCCGCCTGACGGCGGAGGTGCGGTGCGACGGAGTCCGCTGGGTCCAGGAGTACGTCCGCGGTGTCGCGGTCGCCCCGCCGGTGAACGCGGGGCCGACGGTCGGTCAGGGGACCACCATCGCCTTCTGGCCCGACACCGAGATCTTCGGGACGGCGGAGGTCTCCTTCGACGCCCTGCTGGACCGCTTCCGGGAACTGGCGTTCGTCAACCCGGGACTGGACATCTCCCTGACGGACCGTCGCCTCCCGGGTGCGTCCCGCTCGGAGCGGCTCCGGTTCCCCGGCGGGGTACGGGACTTCGTGAGCTTCCTGGGCGAGCAGGCGGGAGAGCCGGTGCACCCGGAGGTGATCGGCTTCGAGCAGGAGGGGGCACCGGTCGCCGGGGAGGTGGCGGTGGCGGTGGCGCTGCGGTGGTGCGACTCCCCGGAGGAGCGGATCCGGAGCTTCGCCAACTCCTGGGCCACGCCGGGCGGTGGCACACACCAGGAGGGATTCCGTGCGGGTGTGGCCGCCGCAGTGAACGCGTACGCGCGTACGCAGCGGCTGCTGGCGGAGGCCGACCCCGATCTCGGCACCGAGCGGATCGGCGAGGGCCTGACGGCCGTCGTGGCGGTGAAGGTCGACCGGCTCGGGTTCGAGGGGCCCCTGCGTGACCGGCTGGGCAACACGGAGGCGCGCGACCGAGTCGAACGGGCCGTCCGGGAATACCTCGGCGGCTGGCTGACGGCGCATCCGGAGCAGGCGGCAGCGATCGTCGGCCGGCTCGTCCGGGGTGCCCACCAGGGCTGAGCGGCAGTCGACCGCCCCCGACCGGGCGCGGAGCAGGCCGGGCGGGGGCGGGTGGCTTCGCATTAGGGGGATGCATAAAGAGTTCATATAAATCCGCTATGCTTCGGGCATGAGTCGCCGAGACGCCGCGAACGGCGCTTCCGATGCCATCGGGTCAGCCCTCTACGGCCTGGCCACCAGGGCGGTGAGACGCCTTCCCCGCGACCTGAGCCTGACGTCCGCCGCCACCCTGGCCACCCTGGACAAGACCGGCCCGCGACGGATCACCGATCTGGCGGTGGCCGAGGGCGTCACCCAGCCCGCGATGACCGTGCTGGTCCGGGTGATGGAGGAATCCGGGCTGGTCGAGCGGAAGGGCGATCCGTCCGACAGGCGGGTCACGCTGGTCTGCCTGACCGAGGCCGGCGCGTCGTACGTCCGGACCCGACGTCAGGCGGGCGTCGACGCGTACGCGCGGTTGATCGACGAACTCACCGGTGACGAGGTCGAGGCCCTGGCGGCAGCCCTTCCGGCGCTGCTGCGTCTGGCGGAGCTCGAGAGCCACGCCCGGGAGGGGGCGGACCGATGACCGCGGCCCGGGCTCATGACCAGCCCACGCGCACTGCCCCGACACGTTCCGAGGTACGTCTGCTGGTCCCCGCACTGGTGTTCGTCGCCCTGGTCGTGGCGGCGGTCGCCAGCCTCGGGACGCCGCTCGTCACCAGCGTGGCGACCACGTTCCAGGTCTCCCTCGACAGCGCGCAGTGGACGCTGACCATCGCCCTGCTCAGCGGCGCCGTCGCCACACCCGTCCTCGGCCGGCTCGGAGCCGGTCCGCACCGGCGGGCCACGATACTCGCCACGCTGGTGATCGTCGTCGTCGGCAGCGCGCTCACCGTGCTGCCGCTGCCGTTCGCCTGGCTGCTCGTGGGCCGAGCGGCCCAAGGTGTCGGGCTCGGTCTCACGGCGCTGATGATGGGCGTGGCCCGCGACCATCTTCCGGAGGAGCGCAGCGCGGCCACGATCGCCCTGATCTCGGTGGTCTCCATCATCGGAGCCGGCGTCGGCTACCCGCTGGCCGCGCTGCTCGCCGAGTTCGGCGGACTGCGGGCCGCGTACGGCCTCGGCCTGCTCGTCACCGCCATCGCTTTCGTGATCGCGTGGCGCGCCATGCCCGCCGCTCCCGAAGGCCGATCCGCTCACCTGAACGTGGCCGGTGCGCTCGTCATGGCGGGCGCAGTGTTCCTGGTCCTGTTCCTGGCCGGCGAGCGGAGTCTGTGGAGCCGGCACCTCGCGGTGGCGGCGACACTGGCCGTCGTCGCCGTTCTGCTGCTCTTCGTCTGGACCGTTTCCGAACTGCGTACCAGGACGCCGCTGGTGGACGTCCGGGCGGTACGGCATCCGGCGGTCGCGGGGGCGAACATCGCCATGTTCGTGGGCGGGAGCGGTATGTACCTCCTGCTCACCCTCGTCACCCGGTACGCGCAGACACCGCACAGCGCCGGCTACGGCTTCGGGCTGACCACCTTCGTGGCGGGGCTGGTCCTCATCCCGTTCTCCGTGCTGGGGTTCGTCGCCGGCAAGCTCACCCCGCTGGTCCGGATGCGGATCGACGGCCCGCTGGTGCTGGCCGGGAGCGCCGTCATTGTCGGCGGCGGGTTCGTCCTGTTCGCCACCGCCCGGTCCGACCTGGCCGAACTGCTCGCGGCCATGGGCGTGCTGGGTTTCGGTGTCGGCAGCTTCTCGGCCGCCATGCCCGGCGTCATCCTGGCCGCCACGCCCAGGAGCGAGACGTCGAGCGCCATGAGCTTCAACTACGTCGTCCGCAGCGTCGGGTACTCCCTGGGCAGCGCCATCGGCGGTCTGGTGCTGGCCGCCGGTACCGCCACGGGCCGGCTGTTCCCGGACGAGGACGCCTACACGACTGCGGCACTGGTCGGCGTCGCCGCGATGGCGGTCACGACGGCGGCTGGCCTCGCGCTCGCCCGCCGGCGTTCTCCCGGGACCGATCCGAGCACCGCCCCGGTCGGGGTGTCGGGCCCGGGCCGGTCGGGTCGGACCGGAGGCTGAGCACCGAAGCCGTCCGCATTCGAGGCCGGCTCCGTCGGCCGAGCAGGTTTCCGTCCATCAGTTCCGAACAGAGGAGGCATCGTGGCCAAGGGTTACTGGGTCAGCGCCTACCGCTCCATCGCGGACCCCGAGAAGCTGGCTGCCTACAACAAGCTGGCCGGCCCAGCCGTCAAGGCCGGAGGCGGGCGGGTACTCGCCCGTGACGGCCGGGTCGTCGCACACGACGCCGGAGTCGCCGGGCGCACCATCCTGATCGAGTTCGACAGCTTCGAACAGGCGGTCGCCGCACATGCGAGTGCGGCCTACCAGGAGGCGCTGGCCGTACTTGCCGACGGCGTCGAGCGCGACTTCCGCATCATCGAGGGCCTCGACTGACGTTCGGGGCCGCGTCGGCGAACAGCTCGGCCGGGTGCGCCCGCCGGCAGTCGGTCCGGGGCCGCGTCAGGCGTCGATCCGGGCCAGCAGGAGGTTCGGGTCCTGGAGGGTGGCGAAGGCGGCGCTGGTGACGTGGACGGTGCTCCCGGCACGCGGAGGAGGTCCGGGCCCGACGGGCTGCTCCCTGAGGGATGCCGAGCGGCCGACCCGGGGACCGGGCCAGACGGGCGCTGTCGCCGCCGGATCGCGCGGCCGATGTGGCATCGTGTCACCGGTGCGTTGCCAAGAGTCAGCTGATGCCCTTTCGGGTAAGCGGTCCTGCGGTCGGGGCCGGTACGAGGTGCGTTCGGCGCCGCGCGGACGGAAGGCCGGGTGAGCGCGTGAGACCGGCGTCGATCGGGCCGTACGTGGAGCACCTCGCCAAGGCGGTGTGGCAGCGCGGCCGGGAGATCGAACTGCTGCACCGGGCGGTGGCCTTCGCCGGGCTGTGCTTCGTCACCCTGGTGCCGCTGCTCATCGTGATCGCGGCCGCCTCGCCGACCCGGGGCATCGGGATCGCCGACTGGATCATCGACGGGCTTGGGCTGTCCGGGACTTCGGCGCAGGCGGTGGACGACCTGTTCTCGTCCCGGCGCGACGTGCTGAGCACCACCACCGCGCTCGGTCTGGCCGCCCTCTCGGTCTTCGGGATCTCGCTGATGACCGCCGTCCAGAACGCCTACGAGCGGATCTGGCGGCTGGAGTCCGCCGCCTGGCACGCGGCGTGGCGGCAGGTGATCGCGCTGGCCGGCCTGATCGGGTACATCCTGGTCGCCGCCTGGAGCGGGGTGCCCTGGCACGGCACCGCCGCGCAGCCCGCGCTCCGGGCCACGGCCACGCTGGTCGGCGGGGTGCTGCTGTTCTGGTGGCTGCAGCACCTGCTGCTCGGCTCCCGGGTCGGTTGGCGCACCCTGCTGCCCGGCGCGGTCGCCACGGTCGCGGCGCTGGCGGGCCTGCGGGTGTTCTCCCGGCTGGTCTTCGCGCCGCTGATCGCGTCCAACGCCATCACCTACGGCGTGATCGGCACCGTCTTCGTGGTGCAGTCCTGGCTGATCGGGGTCGGGTACTGCGTCTACGCCGGCGCCCTGGCGGGTGAAGCGCTGCACCACGCGCACCTGTCGGGGCACCGGCGCGGCCGGGAGCCGCGCGGGCCGGGTGCGGCAGGGTGACGGGGCAGCGCCGGTGCCCGGCCCTGCCCCCGGGGTGGGAGGGCTGCTTCCCGGTGCTCCAGGCCGACTTGGTCCACGGGGTGGTGGGGGCGAACCGGGTGGTGTCGAGGTTGATGTCGGCCTAGAACACGCCGAGGTTGTCGCCGTCGCCGTCGGTGTCGACCGTGATGGTGACGTCCGTGTCGTTGTTGCGGAGGTAGGGCGAGACCCCGTCACGGGACCACTGTCCGGACTCTTCATCAGCTGATGGGACCGATCGGAGGCGCGGCGTCGCTCCGCTCGCTCCAGGGCCTACGCGGCCTGGTTGGCGCGGAAGGCGCGCCGGTAGGCGGCGGGCGTGGTGCGCAGCGCCTCGTGGAAGCGACGGCGCAGGTTGACGGCCGAGGAGAGGCCGACCCGGTGGGCGATGGTCTCCACCGGGAGGTCGGTCTCCTCCAGCAGGGCCCGGGTGGCGGCGATCCGACGGTCCATCAGCCAGCGGCCGGGGCTGATGCCCAGCTGCTCGGTGAAGCGCCGGGTCAGGGTGCGGGCCGAGACCTGGGAGTGGGCCGCCATCTCGGCGACGCTGACCGGCTGGTCCAGCCGGCCGGCCAGCCAGTCGAGCAGCGGGGCCAGGGAGTCGGTGACCGGGCCGGTGGTGGGCAGTTCGGCGTACTGCAGCTGGCAGCCCTCGCGGTGCGGCGGCATCACCAGCTGCCGGGCGATCCGCATCGCGTACGCGGCGCCGTGGTCGGTGCGCACCAGGTGCAGGCAGAGGTCCACGCCGGCCGCCGAACCGGCGCTGGTGGCGACGTCGCCGTGGTCCAGGTAGATCACCGCCGGGTCGACCAGGACCCGGGGGAAGCGGGCGGCCAGCTCGGCGGCCTGGGCCCAGTGGGTGGCGGCCCGGCGGCCGTCCAGCAGCCCGGCGGAGGCGAGCACGAAGGAGCCCGAGCAGAGGCTGACGATCCGCGCGCCGCGCCCGTGCGCCCGGAGCACCGCCGCGACCACCGCCGGGGGCACCTCGGTGCCGGCCGGCTGGTGCCAGCCGGGGATCAGCACGGTGTCCGCGCGCTCCAGCGCGTCCAGGCCCGCCGTGACCAGCAGCTCGTAGCCGGCCAGGGTGCGGACCGGCCCTGGGTGCTCGGTGCAGACCTCGAAGCTGTAGGGGGCGGGTACCGCCTGGCCGTGGTCGGCGAACACCTCGGTCGCGCAGGCCAGCGGGAAGGTCGACTGCGGGGGCTGCAGCAGGGCCACCACCCGGTGCGGCGGCGGGGACGGGGCCAGGTGCGGAGGTGTCATGGCGGGAAAGTACCCCATCATGTCGTTCCGGACACTGGGGTGGTCGCCCGCCGCGCACCAGGATCGACGCGTGACCATCACCGCGCAGCCGCACAGCCGTACTCAACCACCGCCCGCCCGGCCCCCGTTGTGGGACCGGCGCTTCACGCTCTACTTCACCGCCCGCACGGTCTCGCTGATCGGCGACGCGATGCTGCCGGTGGCCGCCGCGCTCGCGGTCGGCACCCTGTACGGGATCTCCGGCGTCGGCTTCGTGCTCGGCACCTGGACCGGGACGTTCGTCCTGCTGGTGCTGTTCGGCGGGGTGTTCGCCGACCGGTTCGGCGCGCGGCGGATGATGGTCGGCGCCGACCTCGCCCGGGTGTTCACCCAAGGGGTGCTGGCGGTCGCGTTCTTCG
This sequence comes from Kitasatospora sp. NPDC101801, assembly GCF_044766665.1. Lineage (NCBI taxonomy): Bacteria > Bacillati > Actinomycetota > Actinomycetes > Kitasatosporales > Streptomycetaceae > Kitasatospora > Kitasatospora sp. NPDC101801. The sequence goes on along the minus strand of NZ_JBIWML010000056.1, from coordinate 14,928 downwards.
TCGGGCCGCCGCCGTTCTGGCTGCTGGTGGCGATGGCGGCGCTGGCCGGTGCGGCCGTCGCGATGTTCCTGCCCGGGGTGAACGGGATGGTCCCGCTGGTCGCGAGCGAGCCGCAGCGGGCCAACGGGACGCTGAAAGTGGCCGACGCGCTCGCCCACCTGCTCGGCCCCGCCCTGGCCGGGGTGCTGGTCACCTGGACCGGCGCGGTGACGGTGTACGCGATCGACGCCGGCACCTTCGCGCTCAGCGCCCTGTGCCTGGGGCTGATCCGGTTGGCCCCCACGGCCGAGGCCAACTCGGCTGCGCGAAGCGGGAGTTCGATGCTCCGTGAGCTGCGCCAGGGCTGGCGGGAGTTCCGGGCGCGGACCTGGATGTGGGCGGTGATCGTGACCTGGCTGGTCTTCGGCGTGCTGGTCTTCGGCCCGCTGGTCCCGCTCGGCTCGGCGGTGGTCAACGCCCGGCTCGGCCCGAACGCCTACGGCCTGGCGGTCTCCTGCCTCGGCGTCGGCACGGTGCTCGGCGGTCTGCTGGCGGTCCGGCTGCGCCCGACCCGGCCGCTGGCCGCCGGGGCGGTGGCGCTGGTGCTGTACGCCGCGCTGCCGCTCGGCGTGGCACTGGGCTCCGGCCTGCCCTGGCTGCTGGCGGGCCACGCGTTGGGCGGCGGCGGTCTGGCGTTCTGGTCGGTGATGTGGGCGACCAGCGTGCAGACGCACACGCCGCCCGCGGTGCTCAACCGGGTCACCGCGTACGAGCTGGCCGGGTCGGTGTCCGGGATCGCGCTCGGCCAGATCCTGGCCGGGCCGGCCACCGGACTGGCTTCCCCCGAGCGGCTGTTGCTGGTGTCCGGGGCCGCCTGCCTGGTGGGGTGTGCGGTGCTGCTGGCGGTCCCGGCGATCCGTACGCTGCGCCGGGCGGTTCCAGAGCTCGGCCCGGCCGGGAACGGCTGATGGCCGCCCCCTTCCGAAGGGGACGGCCATCGGGTGGTAGCGCGGGTTCAGGAGGTCGGGTTGCCGACCAGCTGGAGCGGGCCGTTCAGGGTGTTCGGCGTGCAGCCCGGGCCGGTGAGGGTGAGGTGGTCGCGGGTGTTCACGATGCTCATCGGGCCGGTGAGGACGGTGCCGCAGAGCTGGACGGTGGCCGCGCCGACCGCCTGGACGGGCCCGGTGACCGAGGAGCCCTTGACGACCAGGCTCGCCCCGGCGCGGACCACGATCGGACCGGTCTGCTGGGCGTCGGTCAGGCAGGTGGTGCCGTTCGAGACCACCAGCGGGCCGGTGCGGCGGCCGGTGACCGTGGTGGTGCAGGCCGGGCCGGTGGGGACCTTCGCACGGAAGTCCAGGGCGTAGGCCAGCTTGCCGGGCTTGGCCTCGGTGATCGGGGCGCTGAGCTTGCCGAACTCGCCGCCGGTCGGCTTCTTGCCGGCGTTCCAGGGGCTGAGGCGCCCGAGCTCGGCGGCGGTACGGCCGTCGGCGGCGACCACGGCGTCCCCCGGGAGGGCGGACATCGCCTGCGAGGCGGTGCGGACGGCCGCCAGGTAGGAGGCGGAGTCGGTGGTGTCGTACGAGCCGGGCAGGCCGATGCCCTGGCCGCGCAGCCAGTCGCCCCAGGTGAACTCGAGGTACTCGGCGGCGTCGGCGGGCACCGTGTAGCCGATGTCGCGGGTGAAGTAGACCAGGCTGCGGTACGGGTCGTCGTGGAAGTACGCCAGGCCCAGGTGGGGCGGCAGTTGCTCGACGGTGACCGGCTGGTTCTTCTCATCGAGCAGGCGGACCCAGCGGTGCTCCTGCATGGCCTGCCAGAAGGCCGCCTGCGAGAGCGTGCCGTAGTTGGCCTGGACGATCAGGCGGATGTGCAGGCCGGGACCGCCGTCCGGGGCCTCCAGGAAGGAGGTCAGGGTGTGGTGACCGTCCGTCAGGTAGAGCGCGCCGCCCGGGCCCACCACGACGGTCTTCATCTCGGCCCGGCCGGCGGCGGTCTCCTGGCCCAGCGTGACGGTGCAGGTGAAGCTGGTCGGGTCGGCCAGCCGCGCGCCCGGCTGGACGGTGGCGGCCACGCCCTGGCCGTTGGTCTCGCACCAGTCGTCGAAACGCTTGTTGACGTTGCCGTTCAGCTCGTCCTTGGCGGAGGTGTAGCGGCCGAGCTTGTAGTACACCTCGTCGTAGCCGACCGCCGACTGGGTCGGGCGGAGCTGATCGAGCGTCACGTCCAGCAGGTCACCGGGCTGGGCCTTCAACGCCGCACCCGGCGTCGGCGCGGTGGCCGCACCCGCGGGGGCGGCCAGGCAGGTCAGACCGCCCAGCGCGAGCGCACCCGCGGCAGCGGCGGCGAGCACGCCGCGACCCGGGCGGCGGTGCTGCGGGGACGGCGCGGGGGCGGGGCCGGTGCTCATGGGTTCTCCTGCGGATCGGCGGCTGAAAGCAATCGCTGCTGGCGCACATCCACCCATCACCTGCGGCTCAACCGGTGGCCGCAGGGTGATCCGGAGATGGCGAAGGCATGAACCCTGTGAACCGGCGGCCCTGACCGGCCCTCAGGACACGGCTCCGCTGGACCCGGCGGGGGCTGACGTCCCGGCAGGTCGGTGCCTTCGCGGCGGTGCTTCTGCGGCGGTGCCTTCGCGGCGGTGCCGTCAGGCGGGCTGCCAGAGTTCGATCCGGTTGCCCTCGGGGTCGGTGACCCAGCCGAAGCTGCCGACGCCCGCCATCTCCTGGGTCTCCGCCGCGACGTCGGCCCCCTTGGCGCGCAGCTGCGCGAGCATCGCCGCCAGGTCGCGGACCCGGAAGTTGAGCATGGTCTGCTGGGCGGGGGAGCCGAAGTAGTCGGTGTCGGACTCGAAGGCCGCGAACACCGTCGGCCCGGCCTCCTGCCGCCAGAGGCCGTTCCCGTCGGCGTCCAGGCCCAGGCAGTCGCGGTACCAGGCGCTCAGGGCGACCGGGTCGGCGGCGCGCAGGAAGTGTCCACCGATGCCAAGCACTCGTTCCATCCGGCCATCCTGCCAGCACGGCGCCCCGGGTGTGCTGCCGACGGTCCGTCAACCGTCCGGCCCCGTGGGCACCGGACGGGCCGATCGCCCGATCGGCGGCCACGTCGCGACAGCGCCGCCCGCCCGGCCGACGATGGGCGGACGCGGGTCTTCGACGCCCGCATCCCTGGAGGCACCATGAACGACCCGGGCCCGGACCCGACGCAGCCCACCACCGCGTTCGTGCTCGGGGGTGGCGGCGGCCTGGGCGGGTTCCAGGCCGGCATGCTCCGAGCCCTGTTCGAGCGCGGGATCAAGCCCGACCTGATCGTCGGGACCTCGATCGGCAGCATGCAGGGCGCGATCGTCGCGGCGAACCCGACGCTCTCCGCCTGCATCCAGCTGGACGAGTTCTGGGAGGACTTCGTCACCATGCGGGTGATGCGACCGCGCCTGCGGGGCTTCCTGAGCAACGCCCGGCACGTCCGCGCGGGGCTCACCACCAACGATCCGGTGGTCGGACTCATCACCCGGCACCTCGGGGCGGGCACCCGGTTCGAGGACCTGCACGTCCCGTTCCAGTGCGCGGCGACCTCGATCGAGGACGCCTGCGTCCGGTACTTCGAGCGCGGACCGCTGCAGCCCGCGCTGCTCGCCTCGACCACCGTGCCCGGGCTGTGGCCACCGGTACGGATCGAAGGGCGGCACTACCTCGACGGCGGGCTGGTGGACAGCCTGCCGGTCGGCCGGGCGACGAGCCTCGGGGCGACCACGGTCTACGTCCTGCAGCTGCGGCAGACCGACACCGCGCTCACGGTGCCCACCATGCCCTGGCAGCTGGTCCAGGTGGCGTTCGAGGCCAGCCGGCGCAACCAGGTACTCTCCGAGCTCGCCCGCAGCCGCCCCGGCGTCACCGTCCACGTGCTGCCGAGCGGCGAGGACGGCGTGGTGCGCAAGGCGGCCGCCCCCTGGACCTCGGTCCGCCAGGAGCTCCAGGACATCCGCCGGCGGATCACGGTCGGCTACGACTCCGCCCGGGCCTACCTGGACACCACCCACGCGACCGTCCGGGCGTGACGGACGGCTGCTCCACCTCGAAGCGGCCCGGGCGGGCCGGGGACGCGCGGTCGGTCGGAAAGGGTGCTGGACGGATGACGAACGAGGCTGCGCCGACGCTGGTCCCGGCCGTGCCGTACGCGGGCACCCGCAGGGCGGCGGGCCGCGCGGCGGGTGTGCTGGCCGAGATCGCGGCGCTGGTCGGGGGAGCCGCCCTCGTGCTGTCGGCGGCCCCCGTCCTGGTCCTGCTGCGGCTCCTGCTGCCGGTGCTGCCCGGGCCGGTCCGGGCGGTGGCCCGGCTGGTCCTGCTGTACGGCGTGTACCTGGTGGTCTTCGAGCTGCCCGTGCTCTGGGCGGTGCTGCGGCTGCGGGTCACCCCGCCGCCCGCCGGGCAAGGGCAGTTCCAGACCCACCTGCCGGTCCTGCGCCGGGCGAGCGCCCGCTTCTTCGGGCCGGGGCTGACCGCGCTCGGCCTCCGGCCGCAGGTGGAGCAGCCGGTGCTGGACCCGGACCGGCCGGTGGTGCTGTTGATGCGTCATGCCGGTGTGCTGAACACCCAGCTGGCCCTGCACTTCATGGTCAACCGGCTGGAGCGGGTGCCGCACGCGATCTGCAAGCGCGCGGTGACCGCCGACCCCGCGCTGGCGGCGCTGATCCGTCCGCTCGCCCTGTACCCCATCCGCTGGGACACGGCGGGGCGGTTCCGGGCGCTGCGTCACCTGATGGGCATCGGACGGGAGCTCGGGGCCGGCGACGTCGCCGTGGTCTTCCCGGAGGGCACGAACTTCAGCCGCCGCCGGCAGCGCAGGTCCGCCGCCGGGGCGGAGGGCGCGGTGGCCGGGGGCTGCGTGCTCCCGGCGATGTCGGGCGGGGCCCGTGCGGTGCTCGCCGCCGCCCCGGAGGCCCAGATCGTGTTCGTGGGGCACACCGGGCTGGAGGACCTGCTGCCCTGGCGGCTGGGCGCGGGGTACCCGTCGTCGGGCCGGGGCCGCTTCCGGGTCGCCTGCTGGAGCGTCGAGCGCAGTGAAGTCCCCCGGGGCAAGGACGAGTTCGCCCGCTGGCTGGACCTGCAGTGGGTGGCGATGGACCGCTGGGTCCGGGCGGCCAGGGCGGAGCGCGGCTGACCCGGCGGGGCTCGCCCGTGCGGCCGACCGGCAGGCACCGGTGCGAGGGGGCAGCGAGCCGACGTGCCCGGATGGTGGACCCGGCGGTGCGCCTGCCGGGGGCGGCGGTCGGTGCTGCCTAGGGTCGGCCCAATGTGGCAGGACATGTTCCACGCGGGTGTCCCCTACGCCGAGAAGACGGTCCGTACGGTCGCGGTCTACCTCGCGCTGCTGGTGCTGCTGCGCCTGGTCGGCAAACGCGGGCTGGCCCAGCTCAACACCTTCGACCTGGTGGTCATGCTGCTGCTCTCCAACGTGGTGCAGAACGCGGTCATCGGTGACGACAACTCGCTCAGCGGCGGACTGTTCGGCGCGGTGGTGCTGCTGTTCGCCGACTCGGTGCTGGTCCGGCAGGCGGCCCGCTGGCCGAGGTTCAACCGGCTGTTCCAGGGCACCGAGACGGTGCTGGCCCGGGACGGTCGGTACGACCATCAGATGATCCGCCGTCAGGGGCTGCGGACCGCCGACCTGGACGTCGCCGTGCACCACCAGGGCGGTGACGGTATCGAGGAGGCGGCCCTGGTGGTGCTGGAGCCTGGCGGCACGCTGCTGGTCGAACTCCGGCCCGGCGACCAGGTGGCGGACAAGGACGACGTGGCCGCGCTGCGCGCCCTGCTGGCGCGGATCGAGGCCCGGCTGCCGGCCGGCTGAACCCGCGGATCGCGGTTCGCAGATCGCGCCGGCGGGCGGCGTGGCGCTCCGGCGGCTCCGGGCCGGCCCCGCACAGTGTCCGCATGAGGCGTGCCACCCGAGTCACCACCCTGCTCACCCTGGTTGCGGTCGTGGTGGGAGCGGGGACCGTCGCGTCCCGGGCCGAGGCGGGGTCAGGCCCGCTCCGCGAGCTGGTGGTTCCCGGTGTGGAGTACCAGGCGTTCACCGTCCCGGCCTCGCACGGGGCGGCCGGGGTGCACGTGGTGACAGCCCGGCTGGACCGGGCGGGGGTGCGGGCGGGCCTGCTGCACGCCGGTGCGGTCTCGGCCCGCAGGCCGGTCTCGGCGATGGCACGGGACCGGGGGACCGTCGCCGCGGTCAACGGCGAATTCTTCCACCTGACCGTGGCCGGCACCCCGGGGTGCCGGCCACGGGAGCACCGTCGGGTCCCGCGGTCCTGGACGGGCTGCCGCTGAAGGGTGCGGTCCCGACGGCGCAGCGGTTCGGCTGGGCGATGCCGCCCGGGGGCAGCGTGCAGGACGTCTTCGGGTGGGCGTGGACGGCAGGGCACGGCTGGGCCGGCTGGTGCTGCACGGGTCGATCCGGACGGCGGACGGAGCGGCGGAACTCGGGGGCCTCAACCAGTACGCGCTGCCGGTCGGCGGCATCGGGGCGTTCACCCCGGCGTGGGGTGCGGCCTCCCGGGCCCGCGCGGCCTGCGGCAGCGACGAGCGCCGGGCCGACCCCTGCACCGGGGACACCCGGAGGTGACGATCCGCCAGGGAGCGGTGGTGGCGGTCTCGGAGGCGCCGGGGGCCGGGGAGATCCCGTCCGGCACCACCGTGCTGCTCGGCCGGGAGGCGGGCGCCCGGCGCCTGCGCGAGCTGACGGTGGGTACGCCGGTCGAGGTCGGGTACGACCTCGATGCCGGGGCGACGGTGCCGTGCGCGTTCGCCCTGGGCGCGCACCCGCTGGTGACGGACCGTCAGTCACTGCCCGGCCTGGACACCGTCACGGCCGAGCCCCGGGCGGCGGTCGGCATCGCGGAGGACGGCCGCGTCCTGCACCTGCTGTCCACCGACGGCCGGGGAGGTTCCTCCAGCGGGCTGACCGTTGCCGAACTGGCGGACGTCCTGCGCTCGCTTGGCTGCGAGCAGGCGGCGTACCTGGACGGGGGCGGATCGGCCACCCTGGTCACCCGGGGTGCGGGCGGGGTGGCCGTTCGCAACGACCTGGACCAGGGGCAGGAGCGGCCGGTGCCGAACGGGATCGGCATCTCCGCCACCGGTTCCTGACGCCACGATCGCGCCCCACCTTGAGCGGGACCCACTGCTCACCGGACGGAGCCCGCGCCGGTCGGCGCGGGTGTGGCCCCGGGAGGGTGAACTCCCGGGGACACACCCGCGCGTGATGGTCAGGCCGGGGTGATCCGGCCCCGCCAGCCGCCGGTCTCGTGGCCGCGTTCCTCGATGAAGGCCTTGAACCGTTCGAGGTCGCCCTTGACCCGGCGGTCGAGGACGCCGAACAGCTCGCCCGCCTGCTCCGTGATGCCCTCGGGCTGGAAGTTCATCGCCAGGCTGACCTTGGTGTGGTCGGCGTCGATGGGCTGGAAGGTGACCATGCCCATCTGCCGGACCTCACCGCCGACGGTGCGCCAGGCGACGCGCTCGTCGGGCCTCTGGTCCACGATCTCGGCGTCGAACTCCCGCTCCGCACCGGCGATGCTGGTCCGCCAGTGGGTCCGTCGGTCGTCGAGCTGCCTGACCTCCCGGACCCCCGCCATGAACTTCGGGAACTCCTCGAACTGCGTCCACTGGTTGTAGGCGGTGTGCAGCGGGACGTCGACGTCGATCGACTCCTTGACCATGTTCATCGCTTCTCCTCCTCGGACGTGTCGGTAACCGGGCCCTCCGATCCCGTCGCCCCGCCTGCCCCGCCCGTGGCCGCCCAATCCGGCAGCCGGCCATCGCTTCGTGCGCGGTCCGTCGGTCCGGCGCTCGGAGGGACGGATTCCGGATGGCCGGGCAGGCGCGGTGCGAGCCGTCGTCGCGGGGTGGTGTTTGGCCGAGGGCAGCTCGGGCAGGCGCCCTTCGGGACGGTCCCGGCCGGCGGGTGACGGAAGAGGGTGTGCGTCATGGGTGTGCGGCGATTCGCCCTTGCCTTCCCGGGCGATCCTGGCTCCCACGGGGGCCAGGACGTCGTGGTCGTCGAGCGGACCGGTGCGCTCGGTCCGGGCGGCCACCCGGTGTAGGCGGACCGGTCGGGGATCGTCCGCGCCGAGATCAGCGACCGTGGCGAGGTGCGGATGCTCGCCAGCGGGGGACACCAGATGCCGCGCACGCCGATGGTGCCGGAGCGGCTTCCCGATGGACCGGCCGTGCGGCACGACTGAGTCGGCCGCCGATGGAGAGGAGGGCGTCGTGCCCCGTGGATCGAGCCCCAAGCGGGAACGTCAGTACGAGCACATCAAGGACAGCGCACTGGAGCGCGGCGAGAGCGAGCAGCGGGCGGAGGAGATCGCGGCCCGGACGGTGAACAAGGAGCGGGCCCGGCACGGCGAGTCGAAGACGGCCAGCCGCTCGTCGCTGCACGACGTGTCCTCCGGTCACCGGGGCGGCAAGCGCTCGCACTCCGGGGCGCAGGGTCCGACCTACAACCAGCTGTACAACGAGGCCAGGCAGCGCAACATCCACGGCCGTTCGAAGATGAACAAGAAGCAGCTCGAACACGCCCTCGGTCGCTGAGCCGTCGGTGCGGCCGCGTTTCGGCCAATCTGAAAGTGGGTCAGTTCGTGGGCACTGCTGTGGGATGACTCGACGGCGGGGTGAGCGACAGGGATCAGATCCGGACATGCGTGCGAGTCCGGCTTGCTGACGATCCGTCAGGGTGTGTGGGAATCGTGCTATAAAAACGGCGATCATGTGACCGCATGATCATTCCTCGCGGTCGCCACCACACCGATCGCGTCCTTTGGGAGACCCATGTCCGTCCTGAGCCCACTGCACCGGATCAGCAGTCTCGTCGCACGCACCACCTTCGCCCTGGCGGCGGTGACCGCCCTGCTCCTCGCCGGCGTCACCGTCGCGCCCGCAGGCTCGGCGCACGCCGCCGGCCTCGACGGCACCTGGGCCTGCAGCGTCCCGGCCGGCTACACCTATGACCAGGTCCAGCAGACTCGCCAGTGCAGCGGCGGCGCCAGCTGGACGTCCACCGTCTTCCGCCTGCGCACCCCCGCCGAGGGCGTGCTGTCGTGCACCCCGGTCGACGGCTTCGTGTACGACAACGTCACGCTCGGCAGCGCCTGCGCCCAGACCGGCCCGCAGGCCCCCAGCTACCGGCTGCGGACCCCGGTCGACGGCCTGACCGCCTGTGGTGTGAAGCCCGGCTGGACCTACGACCTGATCACGTACACCACCGCGTGCAGCACCACCTCCGGTGTCCCGGCCACGACCTACCGCAACCGCGTCCCGGTCAACGGCCTGTGGGCCTGCTGGGCGCCGGCCGGCTGGACCTACACCGCGACCAGCAGCACCTTCGACTGCAGCCTCACCAGCGGCGTGCCGTCCACCAAGTACCGCATCGCGCACTGACGGTGGTTGACGAAGGCCCGGCCCGCCGACGGCGGGCCGGGCCTTCGTGCTGTGACCGACGGAGCGTCACCGGAAGTCCCCGGCCGCCACCGAGGGGTGGTGGTGACGGACCCGCAGGTCCGATGCGGGGGTGATCAGCGGTCGAGCCAGTCCCGGTAGTGGGTGGACGCCAGGCGGGCGTCGGGGCCGGGGGTGAGGGCGTCGCCGCGGACGGCGGCGAACAGGCCCGCCTGGTCGTCGAGGAGCACGGGGCGCCGGTCGCCGCGCGCGGCGAGGGTCAGGCGGCCGATCTCGTCGAGCGTGAACCGGTCGGGGCCCGCGACGTCCAGGATCCCGTCGAGCGGCGCGGCGGTGGCCACGTCGGCGAGCGCCGTGACCACGTCGGCGCTGGCGATCGGCTGGAGCGGGGTCGCCGGCAGCCGGACCGCGGTCTCGTCCGAACTCCAGGACATGGTCGGCTCCATGAACTCGAAGAACTGGGTGGCGCGCACGATCGAGTACGGCGTCGGGCCGCCGCGCAGCAGCTGCTCCTGGAGGACCTTGGCGCGGTAGTAGTCCAGCTCGGTGACCTGGTCGACGCCGACGATGGAGAGCACGACCTGGTGGCGCACCCCGGCCCGCTCGCCCGCGGCGAGCAGGTTGCCCATGGTGGTGCGGAAGAAGTCGACGGACCGGGCGTCGAAGGTGGGGGAGTTGGTCACGTTGACGACGGTGTCGGCGTCGGTGAGTGCCTTGTCGACTCCCGCCCCCGTGAGCAGGTCGACGCCGGAGGACAGCGACGCGGTAGTGACCTGGTGGCCGCGCGCGGTCAGTTCGGTGGCGAGCTGGGAGCCGATCAGGCCGGTGCCGATGACGGTGATCCTCATGACGTGCCTCCTTCGTGGGCCGAGCATCCGCGACGGGAACTCGGACAGTTTATGTCCGAGATGATACTCGGATATTCTGGGTCCGAGTCAAATGGAGGCGGGATGAAGCTGTCCGGTGGCGTGGAGTGGGCGCTGCACTGCTGCGTGGTGCTGACCACGGCCGGCGAACCGGTGCCGGCGGCCCGGCTGGCCGCGCTGCACGACGTGTCGCCGAGCTACCTCGCCAAGCAGATGCAGGCGCTGTCCCGGGCGGGACTGGTGCACTCGGTGCAGGGCAAGACCGGTGGGTACGTCCTCGCCAGGCCCGCCCAGGAGGTCACCCTGCTGGACGTGGTGCAGGCCGTGGACGGGGCCGACCCCGCTTTCGTCTGCACCGAGATCCGCCGGCGCGGCCCGTTGGGGACGCCGCCCGAGCAGTGCACGCGGCAGTGCCCGATCGCCCGCGCGATGGGAGCGGCCGACGCGGCGTGGCGGGCGTCCCTGGCCGCCGTCACCGTCGCGGATCTGGCCGCGTCGGTGCGGGACGAGAGCGGGCCCGAGGCGCTGCCGAGGATCGGCGCCTGGCTGAGCGGGGGCCCGGCCGCCTAGTGTGACGCGCCGGAAGTCCTGATGGTTGGTCAGTACTCTGATGCCATGTCGGGTTCGGGGCCGTCCGCTGTGCCGATCGCGTTGTCCGAGGCCGAGAGGGCTGAGTTGGTGCCGTCGGGCAAAGCCGCCGCAGCGGCGCTTGGCCGAGAAGGCACGGATCATCCTGGCCTGCGCTGAAGGTGCGTCGAATGCGGCTGTCGGACGAGCCGTCGGCGTTCGGCCCAAGACGGTGGGGAAGTGGTGCCGGGTCTTCGCCGCAGAGCGGGTCGCGGGTCTGGAGGACGCCGGCCGGATCGGCCGCCCCAAGGCCGAGCTGGTCCTGGACGGTGCCGAGCGGCGGCAGTTGACGCACTGGGCACGGCGGGCGAAGACCGCGCAGTTCCTCGCGTTGCGGGCCAGGATCGGCCTGCGGTGCGCCGAGGGCGGGACGAACCAGCAGGCCGCGACCGACCTGGTCATCGGCAGGTCGACCGTGGACCGCTGGCGCGCCCGGTTCCTCACCCACCGCCTGGAGGGCCTGCAGGACGAACCCCGCTCGGGCGGCCACCTTGGATTCTTCTCGACCGGGTCGAGGAGGTCGTCATCGCCACTCTGGAATCGCCCGCGGGCAGGGACACGCACTGGTCACGGGCCTCGATGGCCCAACGCGCCGGTTTGTCGAAGCCGAACATCGGCCGGATCTGGAAGAAAGAACCGTTCCGGTTTTGGTGGAGATCTCAGGTTGTGGTTGTGGTGGTCTCGTATTCGGCGGGGGGACGTGGACTGTCTCACGGTGGAGCCTGCGGTGGCATTACCAGTCGGTCCACTCGGCTGTGGCGAGTTCGACCTGGGCGAGGGTCTTCCAGGGTGGGCCGGGTTTGATCAGCTCCGTTTTGTAGAGGCCGATGGCGGATTCCATCAGGGTGTTGTCGTAGGCATCGCCGACGGATCCGATCGAGGCGGCGATGCCGGCGGTGTCCAGGTGCTCGGCGGGCCGGAAGCTCGTGTATCGCTTGGGTTCAACCAGTCGTTGCAACACCGGCTCTGACCTTGTGATTTATCCAACGAGCTCGAACAAACAGGCTCGGTAATCACTCGTCCGGGTGTTCACGGGACGTGTATGCAGCCTTGGCATGATCCTGAACTCGACCAAGAGAAACAGGACTTGACGCGAAGGCTGTACTGGTGATTGTGGTGGAACAGGGCGGGCAGTGCGAGCCGTTCGCGGAGCTGTCACGCTTCCGGGGGGTCTTCTACGACTGCCTGACCGGACGGCGCGACGCGCTGTTCGAGCTCACGGACGCGCTGCTGTGCACCGACGGGCCGGTGAAGACCTTGGTGGGCCTGGCGCTCGCCCCGGAGCACCGTCGCGGACACGGGGCCCTGTACGGCGCGCTGAACCGAGGCCGGCTGGACGTTGAGCGGCTCCGAACCGCGCTGGCCTGCCTGCCGCTGCCCCGGGCGGCAGACGGCCGGCTGGTGCTGGCGGTGGACGTGTCGCCGTGGTTGCGGCCCGACGCCGACACGGGCGATGCCCGCTCGTTCTGTCACACCTACGGCCGGGGCGAGAGCAAGCACCTGATGATCGTGGGCTGGCCGTACTCGTGGGTCGTGGCCCTGGAATCGGGCCGGACTTCGTGGGTCGCGCCGCTGGACGCGGTGCGGCTGCGGCCGGGCGACGACCTCGCGGCGGTGACCGCCGCGCAGCTGCGGGGCCTGGTTGAGCGTCTGGTCGCCGCCGGCCAGTGGAAGCAGGGCGACCCTGCGGTGTGGATCGTGGCCGACGCGGGCTACGACGTGATGCGTCTGTCCTGGCTCCTGCGGGACCTGCCCGTTGAGGTCCTGGGAAGACTGCGCTCGGACCGGGTGATGCGGCGCCCGGCACCCACCCGCGCGGAGTTCGCCCTGGCCAACCCGGCAGGGGGCCGGCCGCCCAAGCACGGCGGCGAGTTCATCTTCAAGGACGCCAGGACCTGGGGCGCCCCGGACGCGGAGACAAAGACGGAGACCACCCGCTACGGCACCGCCCACGCCCAGAGCTGGGACCGGCTCCACCCCGAACTCCAGCAGCGCGCCGCCTGGCGGGACCACCCCAGCAAGCTCCCGGTCATCGAGGGCACCGTGATCCGCCTCCAGGTCGACCACTTGCCCAGCGGCGGTGACCCCAAGCCCTTGTGGCTGTGGTGGTCACGACCGATAGCCGGCCCGGCGGACACAGACCTGGCGTGGCAGATCTTCCTTCGGCGGTTCGACATCGAGCACTTCTTCAGAATGATCAAGCAGATACTCGGCTGGACCGCACCGAGGCTGCGAGAGGCCGAAGCGGCGGACCGCTGGACCTGGCTGATCGTGGCCGCGTACACCCAGCTCCGCCTCGCCCGCCCCTTGGCCGTCGATCTACGACGCCCGTGGGAGAAGCCGGCCGAACCGAACAGGCTCACCCCCGCCCGGGTCCGCCGCGGGTTCCGACACCTGCAGGCGAAGGCACCGACGCCGGCAGCAGTGCCGAAACCCTCCCGGCCCGGTCCCGGACGCCCACCCGGCTCGAAGAACCGACGCCCAGCCAACCGCTACGACGCAGGACTGATCCTGGCCACCGGCGAGCCCTACCGCAGACCGGCCCACCACAAGATCGGCACCAAACCACGCCGCACCGGATGAATCACAAGCTCAGCAGGACTACCTGTCACTGATCTGCTTGGATACCGGGGTGCCCAACCTGATCTCGACTTCTTCGTGCCCCTGCGTGCTCTGTGATCCCGTGGCCTCCGCGACCCTCCGCGCGCGCCGACAGCGGACAAAGCACTGGTCCTCGGAGATGGCGCACGTCCGCGAGCACGGCTGGCACGTGGTTGGCGTGGGTGGCGGAGAGGACGTGTCGGACTGGGCCTTCACCGTCGGCCTGTGGCACTCATACCGGATTCCGGAGGTCGCCATGTTCGGCCTGGAAGTGCGTGGGCTGATGCACTGGGTCGGCGCTGCTGCCGCGCGTCTGCGAGACGGTGCATCAACGGAGTCCGGCGCACTGCTTGCCGATGTCATCGAGGGCTACGAGCTCAGGCTTCATCCGGTGGATGCCAGTTGGCACCTTCCCCTGTTCGGCACCGCTGTCGGCTTCTACCGACGAAGCCCCGTCCAGGTGGTCCAGCTGGTCTGGCCCGACCGGGAACACCGCTGGCCCTCGGATGACCAGGCCAGCCCGGGGTGTCGCGCCCAGCCCAGCCTGTGGCTTCCAGTCGATGAACACCCAAAGGGCGTCTGGACCGAAGAGGCCCTCTGAGGAGATCAGGCCCCCGTCCACCCAGTCGGGTCGTTGGAGGGACGTTAAACCACAAGCTGACCGGCGACATTAGCGATCGCCTAGGAACAACGTTCAACTCCGCTGACCATCGCCGCAGGACAGCCAGTGCCCTCGATCAGGGGAGAAGCCCCGACATCGGTGCGTTCTACACTGGCGGACCGGCGCTGTACAAGGCCAACAGCGGATCGATCAAGTACGGACAGCGAGGGCTGGCGAATGGTACGAAGCTCCTTGGCAACCGATGATCCGCACAAGGAGTCGGACGCCGCACTGCTGCGGGGCTGCCTGACCTTCGTCCTGGTGGGTGCATCAGTGCTGGGCCTGCTCCTGGGCTTTGCCGCCACGCTGGAGGAGGAGGACCCGGTCGGGACGCCGAACTCCGGTCACCTCGGCTTCGGGCTCCTGGCGAACGGGGTGACCGTCCTGCTCGCCGCCGGTGGAGTCGGGGCCTCCCGGAAGTGGTCCACCCGAGCGCTGCCGGTGCTGGTCCTGGCCGCGGCGCTCTACCGGACGGTCCACGTCTGGACCCTCGCGCACTGACCGGTCGAGCCTGAGGTTCCACCAACTCTCCGCCCGTATCCGGGGACTTTCACCCTCGGGTACGGACCGCAGAAGTGACCGCCGGGCTTGGAATCGTCGAAATCGCCAAGGGCACCGATCGTGCCGTGCGGTCCGAGCGGAAGTTGTCAAGTCAAATGAGACGGTTTGATGCTATGCGGGCTGTTGTGCTGGTTCTGTCTCTCGCTTCGGTTCGTTGATCCAGGCCTGCTCG